>DASRZI010000409.1:0-10154 GCA_035686605.1 Candidatus Zixiibacteriota bacterium | reverse complement strand
GCGCTCCGTTATAGCGTCCAGAGAGAAGACATTTTGGTGGCAAATGGTCTTACCGGTGTGGATACGATTCGTGAAGGACAGGTACTCATTATTCCAGCGATGGAAACCAGGGCCTTTGCGACGGCGCCTATCGCAAATGCTCCCGTAGCCGGAACGGCGACTCCCAGTATCACCCCTTCGCCAACAAACACGCCAACACCGACGCCGCCAACGACCGTCAACGGTATTCCGATAGATTCTTTCATAGTCATGTCTCCAGAGGTCATCGCCAACGCCCGGCAGATCTTCGCTCGAGGTCAGGAGCAGGGATTGAACGCACGATCGTTTTCCAAAGTCGGCGACAGCACGATAGAAAACCCTCATTTCCTGGCCCGGTTCGATGAGGGGACCTATGAGCTGGGAGACTACGCCCACCTTCAGACGGTGGTAGATTATTTCGCTGGCTCCTTCGCCAGGCAGGGAACTGCCGTCAGGAGAGGATTTCACTCCTGGACGGTAACCGATCCAATGTGGGCTGATAAAGAACTTTGCCTGCCTAATGAAACGCCTGTGGCTTGCGAGATCCGGCTAAATAAGCCATCCATTCTTTTCATACGGCTGGGCTCCAACGATGCAGGAGTACCCGGATCCTTTGACTTCAACGTTCGTCAAGTTGTCGAATATGCCATCGAAAAAGGCGTCATTCCCGTCATCGGGACAAAGGCCGACCGGTTCGAAGGCGGTGTAAATATCAACAACGATATTCTTCGCCAAATCGCTGTGGATTATCAATTGCCACTTTGGGATTTTGACTTGATTTCGGCGACTATCCCCAACCGGGGCTTGTATCCCAACGATGTCCATCTTACGATCTTCTTTCCTCACGATTACACCCAACCGCTGGCATTCCAAACCGGACATGGTGTTCACAATCTGACGGCCCTGCTAATGCTCGAAGCAATTCTCCAAGATGTCATAGAGGCTGGCTAAGATGACCAAAATTCGGATGTCATTCTCGTCTTTTCTTCTAATCCTATCGTTAGCAGCCATCAGCGGCTGCAGCGGCGGTGAGGTTAACGAAGCAATCGCCACTAAGAGTCGGGAAACACCCGTCTTGTCTTATGCAGATCTGGCGGCGACGAGCGATGCCTCTGCCTCAATGACTGAGGAGTCACAACCAACGGAAACGACGGAACCGATTTCAGAGGAAGGCCAAGCCCAAACCGCCCCGACGTCTGCCAGCGACCCTACGATCGAGGGATCTGAAAGTAATGCCAGCACCCCAACGGTAACCGCTGCCGATGCGTCAAATACACCAGCATCCCTGCTGACAACACCTGTGCCGACATCGCCGCCAACGGTGACCCCATTCCCATTCGATCCCAAGATGATACTAGGCTTACCAGTAGAACTGTTTACTGTTCTTCCTGATGAGGTCGTTGCTACGTCGCGAGAGATTTTCAACAGGGGAAGAGCGCTGGGTCGCGACAGCCAGGCTTTTTCGAAGCTTGGCGATAGCCTCATTGCCAATCCACACTTTCTTACCGGTTTTGATACGGAGACCTCGAATCTCGGAGATTACAGCTACTTGCAGCCAGTGGTTGACCATTTTGCAGGATCTTATGAACGGTATGGAGTTGCGATTCACGCAGGACTTCATTCTTGGGGGATATTCGATCCGATGTGGGCCAACAAGGATTGGTGCGAACCGAACGAATCAATGGTCGCCTGCGAGATTAGGTTAAACAATCCCAGCGTCTTGTTGATATTGCTCGGCAGCAATGATTCAGGTGCGCCTGACTCGTTCGCCTACAATCTCAGAAAGGTGGTCGAGTTATCGATTGATAGTGGGGTGATCCCTGTCCTGGCAACCAAGTCGGATCGGTTTGAAGGACCTGAAAACACCAACAATATCCTGGTCCGAACGATAGCGGCCGAGTACGCAATTCCTTTATGGGATTTTGATATGCTTGCCGACGCGATTCCAGATCGCGGATTGACCGAGGACTTAGTTCACCTGACACCCTTCGATGAATATGATTACACAATGCCAGAGGCGATGCAGAAGGGCCATGGCGTGCATAACCTGACGGCGTTGATGGTGCTGGAAGCCATCAGGACCCAGGTGATGCAGTTCCCTTAGCGGCGCGACCACCAGGACTGGCATTTTAAAGGTCGATGGGGCGGGCAATAACCGATCAACGGAAGTAATTGTCCCAGACGGTGATTTATTGTACTAAAAAGTTGTTGGATTTCAGCAGTAGATAGACAATATCTGCTGGAAGGAAACGATGAGAATACTTTTACTGACCCTATCACTTTTGCTCTTGCTGGCGGCCTGTGGAGATGCAGGTGCTGGCGACCAGGTCGAAACCGTCGAGAAATACATGCAGGCGAAGATCGAAGGTGATGTCGATGGCATCCGGTCTTTGTTGTGCTCTGAGATGGAGCAGTTCCTGGAACGCGAATCGAATACCTTCGCCTCAGTAGCCGGGGCGTCGATTGAAGATATGGCCTGTACGGCGGAGGGCGATGAGGGTGTTGTCCGCTGCACGGGAAATATCGTCGCTCTGTACGGCAAGGAAGAGCAGGAGTTTCCACTCGTAGCCTATAGGACTGTCCAAGAGGCAGGTGAGTGGAAATGGTGCGGTGAGGCGCCTTAAGGATGTTCAGCCGGATTTTTAGTCGCGAAAACCTCCTAGCCCTGCTGCTTTGCGGAGTGGTCATCCTGTTGATCATAGTCACTACGGATGCCGCACCCCAATGGATATACCAGGGTTTCTAATTCCAACTCTCTAGAGTGACCAAAGCGGAAGGGGCAACAGGACATGGCGACACTGCGCGATCAACAACTAGGGGCTGACGGATGAGGAGCCCCCGCCAATTCTTTGTCCTGCTAATAGCCATACTTGTCATCGCCGGAATCGTATCGAGCGCGAGAATTGGACGTGCCGAGGATTCAACCGGTACGACCATCGCCCAAGCCGTAAGCGTCGCCCTACAAGGCGACTCGACAGACAACTCCCCCATCGCTACTCCAACGCCGTCACCTATTCCTCCGCTTGGTTTTGCTGCGACCGGTGGGATTAATGGTGTGGTGCCTTTGTCAGCTGGAACTGTGGATCCTTCCGTACTCCGGGTGACGAGAAGCAGCAATCAAAAACCGACCATTTCTCCTTCTCCCAGCCTCGAGCTTGATCTGGCAGTCATTGCGGAAAGTCACCCTACTGATACCGAGGTATCCCCGACGCCTAGCTTGACACCTTCTCCACTTCCAACCAGCATCCCGACCCCGAGCCCAACTCCCCACATCGTGAATGGCATATCAAGCCAGGATTTCATCGTCATGGACGACTTGACACGCCTTCATGTGCGGGAGATCTTTTCCAAGGGACAGAGTCTGGGCCGGGACCCACAGGCACTCTCGCGAGTTGGGGATAGTATTATCGAAACCGATCAGTTCCTGGTCCGCTTCGGCACGGGCGATTACGATCTTGGTCCGTTCAGCCATCTCCAGCCGGTGGTAGATTACTTCTCGCCGTCTTTTGAACGGTATGGGGCGGGCATCAGGCGTGGGCTCACCTCCTGGATGGTCATCGATCCTAGCCGGTCCGACCCACAGCTATGCCAGCCAGATGAATCGATGATCGTCTGCGAAATCAGGCTTAATAACCCAAGCATGTTGATCCTTGTCCTGGGAACCAATGATATCGGCGCGGTTGACCGGTTCGATAGCAGCATGAGGCAGATCATCAGCTACACAATCGAACAAGGTGTGATTCCCATTCTGTCCACTAAGGCCGATAGGTATGAAGGACGCGACAACCGGAACAATGAAACGATCCGCCAGATCGCGGCCGAATACCAGGTTCCGCTGTGGGATTTCGAACTTGTATCCCAAACCTTACCAGGTCAAGGACTCGCACAGGACAACGTCCATCTGACCTTCCTATCTGAGTTCGACTATAACCAGCCCACTTCGCTGCAGCGCGGCTATGGATTGTTCAACTTGACCGCCATGATGGTCCTTGACGAGGTTTGGCACGAGATGAAGGAGGCGAATCTCTAGACTCTGCCCGTCAGCTCTTGCCGGAGCAGAGATAACCATTGATGACCTTCGATCTACTGGCTATCCTCGTCTTCGTCGTCGCGGCTTTCATCTATGCTGCCTTCGTCCCGGCCAAAGGACGGGGTTGGTTTCTATTTATCGGCAGCGCCCTCGCGGTATTCTGGCTGCAGCCCCCCCTCTCAATCCGCTTTAGTGATTACATCCTGCCAGCTGCCACATTATTGTTAACCATCCTCACCTGGTGGATAACAAGAGATCCGGCTGATCAAAACCAGGCGGGGTCAAAACGCGAAGACCTCATTTCCTTGGCAGTTATTGCCATCGTGATCGTTGGCCTGGCCTGTCTGCGCTACGTTGGCGCCGAGTATCGAATCACAGCATCTCGTCCTCCATCCCCTCTCGCTGTTGCCATTGCCCTGGTATTACTTGGGGCGGTTTTCGCAGGTCTTTTCTATTTGCTAGGACGGCGCACATCCGATAGCCAGGATAATGATCGAATCTGGATATCAGCGAAAGTGCTGTCGCTGGCAATTATTCTGCTGATCATCCTCTTCGTTGTGTTGAAGACCGAAGCCCTTTCTTCTGGTGTGAGTCGGTTTTGGAGGGGGCTTACAGGGCAAGATACAACACTGGCTAGCCCCATTGACCTGCAGTGGCTCGGATTTTCATTCGTTGCCTTCAGGCTGCTGCACACCCTTCGGGACCGGCAAACAGGTCTTCTCCCGGTGCTATCTCTACGAGAGTATGTAAGCTACGTGGTCTTTTTCCCCTCCTATACGGCAGGACCTCTTGATCGAGCTGAACGGTTCGTAAAAGATTACCGAAAGCTGCCGCTAATTCGGGGACTAGACCCAGCCCGCTTCGGTCTTGGTCTTGAGCGAATATTAATCGGACTGCTGAAAAAGTTTGTTATCGCCGATCTGCTGGTACAAGGTATATCCCTGAACGCCACCAATGCCCTCCAGGCCGAATCAAGTGCCGGACTCTGGATTCTTCTCTATGGATACGCCCTGAGAATCTACTTTGATTTTGGCGGCTATTCAGACATCGCCATTGGCATAGGCATCTTGTTTGGCATCAAGCTGCCAGAGAACTTCAACCGCCCATATCTGAGGACCAACATCACTTCATTCTGGCAAAGCTGGCACATCACATTGAGCAGCTGGGTCCGGTTCTATGTCTTCACACCTCTGTCCAGATGGATGCTGCGGCAGTCATGGCGACTGTCATCCAATATCATCGTCCTGATCGCCCAATTATCGACGATGATTATTATTGGTCTCTGGCATGGCGTGACTTTAAACTTCTTTATCTGGGGAGTTTGGCATGGAATAGCCTTGTTCGGGCACAAGATGTGGAGCGATCGGACGAGAAAATGGTACCGAGAATTGAGCGAGAAAACATGGAGAAAACGCGCCTGGACGGGCTTGACCTGGTTCCTAACTTTTAACTATGTCGTCATCGGCTGGGTCTGGTTTGCCCTTCCATCTATCTCTCAGTCGACCTCGGTCTTTGGCCGGTTGTTTGGTGTTGGTTGGTAGCGATGACCCTAATCCGAACCGGTTCGAGCCGGAAATCAGTGAATTTGGTGAATTTGGAGAATCCAAAAAAGGTCTTCTGTGGCTAACGAAGAAGAGCAAAAAAACCCAACCCAGACCTGGAAAATGATAGGCAGGGTCGTTCTTAAGGCGGCCTTATTATTCATCTTGCTCAACCTGGTCTTTGCCGCGCTGAAACCTCTCGAATCTCTCGGTCAATTGTCCTTCTACAACTGGTTGATTGAAGGCAGGGAGCGTCTGCCATACGGCGAAAACTCGGACATATCGTACAATCTGAGCCTAGACAACGTGCCAGCTATGTTCGCCAGTCACAAGGTAAGTGTGCCAAAGGCTGATGATGAGTTTCGGGTGCTGATCATCGGCGATTCCGGCAGCTGGGGCTGGTTGCTTGAGAACGATGACACCCTAGCAGGACAAATCAACAATGGAAACTACTTGACCAACGATGGACGGAGGATCGTGGCCTACAACCTCGGCTATCCAATCATGGCCCTGTCCAAGGACTTGCTCATCCTCGATGCCGCCTTGGCGCAAGATCCAGATCTCGTAGTCTGGCCTGTGACCTTGGAGTCTTTTCCCAGGGATCAGCAGCTCACTCCCCCGATAGTTGCGAACAATCCGGAGCCGATACTTTCCCTTATTTCCCAGTACGACTTAACCATGGATCCCGATGATCCCGAATTTGCCGATCCCAGTTTTCTTGAAGAGACGATAGTCGGGAGACGTCGAGAATTAGCGGACTTACTTCGCCTGCAGCTATATGGTTTCTCCTGGCATGCTACTGGTGTTGACCAGGATATTCCCGATGAGTTCACCCTCCGTCGTTCAGATTTTGACGAGGACCAGAGCTGGGCATCCTTCGAGAACCCTATCCAACTCACGACAAATGAGATTGCGCTCGATCTGCTTACCGTCGGCGTGACTCATGCTGGGGATGTGCCGGTACTTATCGTCAACGAACCTATCTATATTAGCGAGGGAGAGAACAGCGACATACGCTATAACGCCTGGTACCCTCGTTGGGCATACGACCAGTACCGCGAGTTGTTGGTAGAGAATGCCGCCGACCAAGGATGGAGCTATATCGACCTGTGGGAAAGCATCGCTGCCCAAGAGTTCACCGATAGCCCTGTCCATCTCAGCCAACAGGGCACGAGCGCTCTGGTTGAGTTGATCTTGCCTCACATCATGAAGGCTGCAAACGGATGATGAACTCGAGAAAGTTGACAGCCTATGGGGTCAGGACTAGCCTAAAGGGGATTCCACGGGCATTTCGAATCCTCTTTAAGTGACCTACTATTGCCAAGATACTCTTTCGGTCTATGATCTTCTCTAGTCCCGCCAAGAATAATGATCTCTTTATGTAAATATAAATCCAATCTCTGGAGCATCGGAAGAACAATGCCCCATGGTATTATGAATGAAGAAATGGGTCGGTTTTCTAGACCTGCCTCGTAGGCAATACCAATGAACGAACAAGAAGTGCGCGATAATCTACGAAGATTCATCACGGTTGACCTGATCCGCGACCGCGGGTACAAACTACAGGATGACGAGGGGATCATCACCGGGGGCCTGATGGATTCCTTTTCTCTGGCAGAACTGAGCGTCTACATCGAAAGTGAATTCGACGTCTACATACCCGATCCAGAGCTTACTGTTGAACAGATGGATACTCTTGATCTGATCGTTTCCAGGGTTTTGAAAGGTTAAGAGTTACAGCAGAGGCTCCTTGGCTGATTGAGAACCGAACACATCGGGCGACATGGGTTAAGAATCTGTTAATCCCGCGCCAGGCGCTGACCAAATCACGCGAAAGTCAAAACCTATACTTTGCACCATCCTTTCTACCGGTCGTGAGTATCCTATTAAACAGACAACACCAGGAATTTCTGCTAGATTATTGCTGATCTGATGGTTTCAACCGTCGATTGTTATGTTCTGGATGCGCGCATAGTAATCATGGAGTGCAGGCAATGAAAATGCGAATCGTTGTCCCACTATTCTCGGCTATTGCCCTTCTCATCATCCTGGCAGCTTGCGGTGAGGCGCCCAGTAAAGAAGCTAAACCTTCGGAAGATTGGAGCCGAGGCGTCCTGCTTGGGAGGACGCTGCAGGTGCCACAGGCATTTTAGCCGGCGAAGACGATGAGTCAGCGCACATTAACTGGCCAACGCGAACTGAGGACGACAGTATCTTTCGTTATGTAAAGATAGATCGAGATGGACGAAGGACCTTCGACTAGTCGCTCGATTTCGATGGCATTCTTAGACATCCTGTTTTCTCCCAAGCCTCTGATGGCAACCTGAACCTGATTTGGTAGACTCGAACGCTCGGCGATTCAGAGCGGGATTTGTACACGCTCTCCTGGATGAAAACGGCGATATCTTAGCCGGGCCAACTATATTCTCAGCTGAGGATTCCAACGTGGGTAAGTATGTTGTCGAACCGGATGGAGACCACGGTTCGGTCATCGCCTGGGACGGAGGAGATCAAGGCGAAGTTTACATAATCCACATCGATTCCGCAGGATCTGTGATCGAGGGACCCACGTTGCTTACAGAAGAGGGTGAGCATCCTTCGATGAAGTTGAATCCCGGCGGCAACTTGCACGTCTCCTGGCTCAGGGATGTTAGCTTCTACTATATGTCAGTTTCGTTATCCAACTTGGAAGCTGGCAGCGAGACGCAAGTAGTCATTCCAACTCATATTAGTCTCGGTCTTACGGGTGATTCCTTGGATGGACCCGTCCTGGCCTATGAAGATGGTTGGGTCTATATCTTCTGGTCGATACACAGCACTACAGACACTGAAGCGGGCATTTCCACAACAGAGTACGTCATTTTTCCTGAGGATGAGGTCCAGCCCAGATCGCCAACAGCCCTTCGAATGCTTGGAGTTGAAGACCATCCTTATTACCCGTATTAAGGTGATTTCTCCTTGACCCAACTGGTTGATCCGCCGGATTTATCGACTTCGAATACCAAGTTCATCGTTAATCCGAACATAATGCGAGGCGAGAATGGGAGCTTAGCCGTTGGTCTCATCACTGAACAACCATTAAACCTTGAGCGAGAGCTTCAATCAGTGGTAGCCGTATTTGAAGATGGCGAATACATTGGCTACACCATGGCTGGCAAGACCAAACATATATCTGACGATCCGAACCTGGCGGTTGATGGAAGCGGCAACCTTCACATGGTCTGGCGTGATGGTCCAGGGGGACGAGCGGTCTATTATGCCACGACGGTGCCAACAGCATTGGAAATGCTTGACCGGCTCGGAGCGGATGATGTTATTTACGCGGTACCCGAAGGGGTGATGGACAGTTTTGCCAGCTTCGCCTTCGTGCCATTTGTCGGTCTTTGCTGGATGCTGCCGGGATTTCTTCTCATAGGCGTATGGACTCTTGTAAAGGAGACCGAAGGCATCGGAGAGAAGACATCTCGCGCCTTGGTCATTGGCGCGATCGTCATCTACTATGTGATGAAAGTGCTCTTTCTGCCTACGATGATCACCTACACGCCCCTTTCGGCCTGGATGTACATACCGGATTCGCTTGAGCTGCTCCTGCGAATCCTGGTTCCAATCGCGATAATTGGAATCGCCTCTTTTGTTGCTTATGTGATTGGCAAGGGTTATACAAAATCACCGTTGGCTATATACTTATCGTTCGTGATTACGGATGCGGCCCTTAGCCTGGCAATCTATGGCGTCAATTTCCAAGGTTCATTCTGAAAGCAAACAGCTCCAAAGATGTTAAATAGAGGAAATCGTCTAAGTGCCAGTACTCTGCTGGATGCTGCAGTTTTAGATCCCATGGCTGGCGAACAGGACGCCATCATATATGTGGAGACTGGGCGTCCATCACTACACGTAAGCCGGTCGGATTTTCTACAGGCAGTCCGCGCCCATTCGGACCAGCTAAGAAGACTGGGTATTGGCCCGGGAGACCTGGTTGTCATTGCCCATACCCAGAATCTAGCGAGTATCTTCTCATTCTGGGGGGCCATGGTAGCAGGAGCGATACCATCCATGTTCCCCACCTTAACCGAGAAGCTCGATCCGGAGATCTACATGAGCTCTATGGCGGAACTCGTCCGTCTCTCGGATGTAAAGGCGATTCTGACGACCGATGAATTCGCTCCTGTACTGGCGCAGGCGGTTCTATGCGACGTGTTTGGCTCAGGGGAGCTACAGAACCGGAATATCGACGAAGCCGATGCAGCCATTCGTGCCAATCCTCATCCGGATGACATAGCCTTTCTTCAACATTCCAGCGGCACAACCGGACTGCAGAAGGGTGTTGCCCTTTCACACCAAGCGGTATTAAATCAACTTGCCAGCTATGGTGAGGCTATCGGTCTCAACGAGAGTGATGTCATCGTGAGCTGGCTACCTCTGTATCACGATATGGGTCTGATCGCTGGTTTCATTTTGCCCTTATTCCAGGGAGTTCCCCTGGTCTTGATGTCGCCATTTGACTGGGTTCAACATCCTGCCCTCCTCTTCAGGGCGATTGACGAACATCATGGGACGCTCTGCTG
>DASRZI010000408.1:0-7091 GCA_035686605.1 Candidatus Zixiibacteriota bacterium | reverse complement strand
AGATCCAGGCCTCGGTCTACTATCCATGAGTGAGAGAGCCCAATTAATTGGAGGGCAGATCAGCTTCGAAAGTGCACCGGGGCAGGGGACTCAGATATTGGTTACCTGTCCGGCCGGAGCGCAAGATTAATGGTGAGCATTTTTTATATCGCTAAACAGAGGAGGGTCAACTGTGCCTGAAGCAGTAACCGTAGTGATCGTGGATGACCACCAGGTGGTGCGCAAGGGCTTGCGCGCTTATCTGGATGCCGTTCCTCACATTGACGTTGTTGGTGAAGCGGAATCGGGGGAAGCGGCCGTTCGCCTGGCAGACGAATATGTGCCGGATGTTGTTTTGATGGATCTGCTCATGCCGGATATGGACGGGGTCGAAGCCACACGGCAGATCAGAAAAATCAGCCCCAGGACGCAAGTCGTCGTCTTGACATCCTATCACCAGGATGAACATATCTTTCCCGCTCTCCAGGCCGGCGCCATCTCTTATGTTTTAAAGGATATCAAGATGGATGCCCTGGCTACCGTCATTCGCCAGTCGGCTCAGGGTGAAGCAACCTTGCATCCAAGAGTGGCCGCTCGAGTGATACAAGAGCTTCATGGTCCCAGAAAAGGTGAATTGAATCTATATACGGAACTAACCGAGCGAGAGCTGGAAATACTAAAGGTCATCGCCGATGGGAAGAGCAACCAAGAGATCGCCGGCCAGCTCGTCATCAGCCAGAATACGGTTAAAGGACACGTGAGCAACATCCTGAGCAAGCTTCATCTCGCCGACCGGACTCAGGCGGCCGTATATGCCTGGAAAGAAGGCATCGTTCGGAGGAACGAGTGAGCGGCCGGCTTGGCGAGGGATTACTCTTGCCAGGTGGCCAATCGCGGCTTATACGAATGACCAATCAACAACCCCTACCGAAGGAGCGTTTCATACACTCCGGGCGTAGCTCTGAAAACCATTCGGCAGACGCTTCAAAATCCCGGTTCAAAGCTTTAGAATGTGACCAGACTTTGGTTCGATAAACAATAGGAGCTGAAAACGATGGATCACATACATATTCTTAAACGTTCATGGCACAATGTCACCCGCTATAAAGCATTGTGGATTTTTGGAATTCTCCTGGCCCTGACTACCTTTTCCGGAGAGACGTTCCTCCTCTTTGGCGATAGCGATAGCGCTCAAGAGCCCGTTTTCCAGTACCAGCTTTCAGAGCGGGATCGGGAATGGTTGAGAGATACTTTCGACCTGGAATTCAGTGAATCTTTTACGTTGTCCGGGGGAGAGGCTGCCGAGTTTTTCCAGAACACGGTGGCACAAACAGTACTGGCCATCGTCATCCTGGTCATTTTCGTCATCTTCATATTGATCCTCCTGAGCTTGCTGGTTCGATACCTGTCAGAGACAGCGGTGATCAAGATGGTCAATGATTATGAAAAGACGGGAACGAAGTATGGCATCCGACAAGGACTGCGAATGGCCTGGTCGCGCTCGGCCTGGCGATTGTTCCTGATCGACTTAACCGTTCGTCTTCCAGCCGTCCTCTTATTGCTGGTGCTTATCGTCATGGTGGTGGCCCCTATTTTCGCCTTCGCCAGCACGGGGACGGTGGCTGGTATTGCCGGCGCCGTCGCTACTGGGGGTTTGTTTCTCCTGTTGCTGGCTTTGGCCATCGTGGCCGGTATTGTGCTGGGAGTATTGGCTCGTGTAGCGCGGCAGGCCTGTGTGGTTGACAATTTAGGCGTGCTCGAATCGATCCGCCGTGGGTATGAAATTGTCCGCTACAACCTAAAGGATGTGGGCATCATGTGGCTGGTAATGCTCGGCATTAATCTGACCTGGCCACTCCTGATGATTCCGGTGGTGATTGTCCTGGTTGGCATAGGCGTCATCGTAGCCGGCGTCGTGGTTGGGCTGATCGGTGGCTTGACGGCGTTGGCCACGGCCGGAACAGCGGCCTGGGTTGCGGCCGGAGTGGTGGGCGTAATTCTGTTCTTGCTCATGCTGGTAGCGCCTTTGGCATTGCTGACCGGAATGCGGGTTATCTTCGAATCCAGCGCCTGGACCTTGACTTATCGCGACTTGAGAAGCATGGGGCAACTAAAGGTGCAAGAGGCACCGAAACCGGCGGCCGTCTAGGGCAAGGAGATATTGCTTCACCCAAAGAGCAGTAAACCAAAATAAAAAAGACCTCGTTGCCAATATGACACGGGGTCTTTTTCGTATTTATCATTCGAACAATCCGATTGTACGTCTTCAGAATTGATGAGACATTTGAGGTGTCAGAATGAGGGAGGATTCGCCGTTCCAAAAATACGGTATTTGGCGTCATTTGTCGATTGAGTTGGCGTCTTTGCTTCATTATTTTCTGCTCGATTTTCTCGCGTTTGTCTTTCACTTCCTCGGTGGATCTATTCAGAGCCTCTGAGACAAAATGCGGGCGAGAAATCTAAGAGACTTTTACCATCCAGCACAATCAGTGGGAAGGAAGATGACAAGAGAGCCACTTAAAACAACAGGAAAATGCTCCTGATAGATGAGTCACGACCAATCGACTGTCGGATTCTTGGACAGACTTCCCCAATCTCCTAGCATCCATCTCATGGTGCTTCAGAACGGGGACAGCTTCAGTCGAGCAGTCAGAGTAATTCCATACGTTTTTTGTCCAGCACCACCTCAAAGACTACCTCTAGCTTTCAAGCCATTTCCTGTTGCGTCCCTGATAATCACTGGCAGCCTAATTGGAGACGGCATGGGCGATATCCGCTAGGGTGATTTGGGCTGACTCTCCGGCAGCTCGCAGCCTTTCGCCAATAACTAATATTGGGAAATCTCCGGCCGTGTCTGCCGGCTCTTAAGAAACAGGCTCCGTATTGTGCGTATCAGCGGATGAGTTGTGTCTGGATCCCGGAAGCCATACTGAAACCCGCAGCATTTCTATCTGGCCGTCGCGCTCGAGAATGTGTCGGGTTGTGCCGACATCCAGGCGGCCGCCTATCATGGTGGCAGTACGGCCGTCTCTGTACGTCACATCAATCCTACCGCTATCGCTTAGTGAGTAAATAATAGGTGTCTGGCAGAAGGTAAACGCTATCGAAGACGAAGGTATCTGTATCGTCTGAATCACCCCAGCGACATCGATATAAGCGAAGCTACTTGTTTCCTGCAAGAACTCTTCGATTCTCAACAGCGTCGGTTCAAGGCACAGTCGACCTTGCCGGACCGAAACGCCTAGTTCGCCAAGACGAGTCAGGATCTCCTCTTTCACCTGTCCGGTCATGCCCGGCTGCCGAGCACCGCCGCCCATCGGCGTGTGGGAGTATGGATCAGCGGGGAAGGCGCCGTATTCAGCTGGCGATTTGTTAAAGCCCAACCCCTGACGAATGTCATAGTAGGCCTCCGCCAGCGCGCTCGTAACTTCCCCTTCCGCTTCATCATCTTCCGCTCGTAGATAACATTCTTGAACGGCCAGCAGGAGCTTCGACACCATATGCCAGTAGACGCTTCCCAATCCTTCATAGGCAAAGAATGTGCCCGACCGGCCGGTGAAGGCTCGGTGGTTGAATGTGGTCTCAAACAAGTCAAGAATAAGGCTGCGTTCGACCGCCGCCAGTTCTACGTAGGCTGGTTCAGCGGCTAAGTCGTCCAGCACGGTTGTTACGTCATCTTTATTATGAAAGTCACCGTTGAAGTGATATACGCCCGCTTCATCACGCACGAGCAGCCGATTATCTCCCGCTTCGGTGAGGGCAGAAACTAACTTCGAGCCGGCGATTTGGCTGGCGGATATATTGTTCTTTTGAAGAAATCCTGGCAGAGTGCGATCTGGATACAGCATATAAGTATGCAAATCCGCCCGATACAATGCGCTGTGGCGCATACTGTGCAGGAGAGCCAACGCCTCATCTGGCGCCAGCATGCCGGACGACAAGAGCGCCACCTGCCCTTCAAGCATGAGATACAGATTTTCCACGACCGCTTGTTGACCAAGAAGGTGGAGCACATTATAGCTATGAGTGAGGCCGTCCTGCTGTATGTTGGCGCGCAAGGTATGCTCGATGTAGCTCTGAGCCAGGGCGAGGAAACCGATTAATTTTTGAGATGGCAGCTCGATCAGTTTCTCCGGCAGGCCGTCTTCATACACGGCCGTTCGATAAGCTGTGGCTGCCTTACCAAGATCATCCATGATGGCGCGACGATTCCGGTTGTTAAAGCCGGCTTCTAGTTGACTTTGATACTTGGCGAAAATATTCTGGACCTCCTCGAATAGAGCAGCAATGGCTGAGTTAACCGCAAAAGAATCTGGCTCCGTGTTCTCCAATCGTGCCTTCCAGAAGGCAACGAACCGGCGCAAGTAAGCCACCGTGACAACGGACAGACCATTACCGGCGAGCGCGTTATTAGCATCATTCCATTCTGGGCGTTGGGTATTCATCCAAATGCCGCCCTCGGGAACCAGATTCGTTAGCTTTGCCAGCAGCAGCACCAGCAGCTTCTCGGTCATAGTGACGTGTACTACCAAGCCGGTCGCGTCGCGGATCAGCCGACCGTCTGTGCCCATCTTGGCGACTGCTGCCGCCGTGCCGCGTTCACTCTGCCAATCAAACTCGATGGTGTCACTGCAATCCGCCAATATCTCAGGGTATGTTCGAAGCCGGTAGGGGACGTTGGCATAAGCAAAGATGGCCTGGTTCCACATAATCTCTAATACACCGGGGTGTACATTGTCGACGATTTCCAGCAGCTTCTGCAGGTAGATGATCTGATGATCACCCCAGTAGCCGATGTTGGCCCAGGGATTCTCTGGATCGGGTATTTCCCACTCTATTCCATCCCGAGTAACTCGATAAGGATTGTAACCATCCACCGTCGTCGCATTTAGAAACTTGCATACCATCCCTTCCGCAAAATTGGGGAAGCTGTGCGCTAGAGGCTCCCAGTTCTGAAATATATCTCGCCAATTGCCCTGATAATCCAATTTTAGGGAACCATCGGGTTGTTTTAGATTGATAGAGAATGCGTTCCACGGACGGCTGGGATCGCCATGCCGCCGGCTGAAGCCTAACGGCAGGTATTCGTATCCGAGACGAATCAAGTCAGGGCTTGCAGCGCTCTTAGCTCGCTCCCGCAGATATTGAATCGAGAAGCGAGCCGGCAATTCGGCAAACCAGCCAGCGTGTTCGGTCAACAATGGACTATTGCGTACAGCCACGAGATCCAGCAAATCCTCCCGCTCAATCTGGTACGCATTTGTGAATATACCACCGCGCATCACATTGAAGAGCACATTGGCTATATGGTGGCTGGTTGTCATCTCCTCCGCGGTTAGCTGCAGACCATCCGCTGCGGCTACGATGAGCACCAGGTTATCGGTGCCTCGGGCTATGTCTTCGTCGAGAGCCCTAATGACGCTGTCTCGCTCAAGCTGCAACAGCCGGTTTACTCGTACGATCGACGCAGCATCTTGATTTACATCAGCGACTATCCGCCAATGATGACTTTGATCTGGTGATAGCTCAAGAACGGCATTAACGAAATATGCGCCTGCTTTGCCGCGAACATCTCGCTCCGGAACAATGGGGCAGCCAGAACGATAGGCTTCGAGCTGGTCGCTGCAAAGCAAATAACTGGCATGATCCAGACCAACCTGCCAGGCAACGGCTGCCTTTAACGACTCGCTGGGTTCGGCCCGATCGCTAATAGTTGCGCTCAAGGCATATAATGCCAATCCTGTATTGGGATCCATTTCGCTTCGCTTGTAGGCGTTCATCAGGTTGCTCATGGAACTTTGCAGCGCGACATTGGCTCCGTATGGCAGTAAATTTTGCAGACCGTCCAGCAGCTCGGTCCGGCACTCTGAATCGCCGTCGTTCAACAGCCAGCTGCTTCTGATGAAGCCGAATCGATCCCCGGTGAACCAGGCTGTACGCATGGTGAGCTGAAGGTCGTGGTTGATTTCCTCAAAGACCAGCTTGTTGCCGAAGATATTCTTGTAGAGGTTGCGTTGGCAGCGATAGACGCCTGCATAGCGTTCTGAGAAAGGTTCCCAGAGGTAGGCTTGCTTGTCTCGTGTCACACGAATGATGGTCTTGCTGCCAGTTTGTTCGCCATTAACAATAATCTTGTCCTCGGTCTCATATGGAAAGAGGGCGGAGTCAGCATTGATACGCCCCGCAGTTAAACCCCCAGTGCTGGCAATAAAAAGCCAATGATCCGAGGCGCTAACCAGGCTCATGAAAAAAGGCGATATCTGATCGTAATGGGAGATGCGGTAGTATTTCTCGTCCAGAAGCTGTACGAAGCTCCCTTCAGCCGCACTGGTGTTTTCGTATATTGGCGTCCCGCCAACAAAGAGATTGATTTTTTTGCCGGCCATCAGAATATATTCCTCGTCAGGGTAATGAGATCGGTGATGTAGAAGTTTTAGCCGGAGCGCAATCAGCTGAAAACTCCACGTTTATTATTGTCTTAGATATGGTTCTACTAGAACAGATGCTGCCGTATCAGGGCACGAACTCATGGGAGCCAGCGTCACCACCGGCGCCTTGGCATCGAGTCACACCACGCTGGTCAGTCGCCGGGCATACCGCGCCGTCATCGGCATCATTTGCCGGGCTGCCGACCAGGAGCATCATAGCACAAACTGAACTTCCTGCTCAAATCGAGGGTGAGAACAAGGATGGCTCGAAATTTCATGCCGATCAGGCCCGACCGGCACGCAAAGTCCATTTGGAACTAATTAACTTTGAATAGGTTCCCCTCCAAGAACCTCTTTCGCGGTGTTTCAGAACGACTTCAACACCAGCCGTGCGGCAAGGGTGATGTCATACGTTTTTCGTCCAGCACCACCTCAAAGACTACCTTTAGACATCGACTGTCATAGGTAGGCGACATATCAACCCCAAGTATAAATCGATCAGTAATCGCTCTGTGGATCGGCGTAATTACTAGATTGGTTCGTCCGCCCTCAGGGTAATCGAGAATTACATTGCCTACATTGTGGACAGCCACAAAGTTGGCCTATATAGATATTTGAGTGAACCGGGTTTTGTCGATTCATATTATTGCCCTCAATGTCCTCGAATGTGACCCTTCCCGCTGG
>DASRZI010000407.1:0-28216 GCA_035686605.1 Candidatus Zixiibacteriota bacterium | reverse complement strand
GAGACCTCGTCCTCCTGGTGGCTGCTGTCGCGTTGATTGCTGACGTCGTGTTGGTATTCCTGGCTGTTCGTTTGTTCGAACGGGAGACGATTCTTACGAAGTGGAAGTAACCAACACTAGTTCCTGGATCGATCGAATGATTCAGCCACTTGGGACAATTTCTCCAACCCCTTACTACGCGGTTGCGTAAAGTATCACATTAGCTATAATCATGTGGTTGGATTCCAGATGCCTATTTGGATTCTGGACCAAAAATACGCACATGCTCTGACTAATATGGGTGTGCTCATACGGCTTATCCCAAGCCGCAAGTGTGAGTTCCGTAGCAGGATGACGAGCATGGAGGTAAATAACAAATTGAAGGAGAGTTCCCCATGTCTGTAGTTTCTATGAAGGCGCTGCTCGAAACAGGTGTACATTTCGGGCATCGTACCCCCCGTTGGAATCCCAAGATGAAGCCATACATTTTCACCGAACGTAATGGCATTCATATCGTCGACCTCCAGCAAACTCTTGTGATGATCGAATCCATTTACAACTTGGTGAGAGAGAAGGTATCGGCTGGAGGTGAAGTCCTCTTTGTCGGCACAAAACGCCAGGCACAAGATACAGTCGCCAGAGAAGCAGGTCGAGCTTCGCAGCCTTATGTCAATCAAAGATGGCTGGGAGGAACGTTAACAAACTGGCAGACGATCAGACAGCGAATTGATCATCTGGATCAGCTTGAGCAAAGGCGAGATGCTGGCGAATTTGAACTTCTGAAGAAGAAAGAGCGCCTCCAGTTGGCCAGAGAAATAGATAAACTGAGCAATCGGCTTGGTGGTATCAGAAATATGAAAGGGCTTCCGGTGCTGCTCTATGTGGTCGATGTGAATCATGAAGAAACAGCGGTCAAAGAAGCGAACATTCTAAAAATACCAGTGATTGCCATGGTTGACACTAACTGCAATCCAGACCCCATAGATTTCATAATTCCATCGAACGATGATGCTATCCGAGCTATCAAGCTCATCACGAGTAAGATTGCCGATGCAGCCATTGAAGGAATGGCGATCCATAAGGAAGCCGTTGTCGATCGCATTGATGATTTCGATGCATATGCCTACGATTTTGAGGATCTGGATGATGCTGGAGACGAACGTCTGCTTGGTGAAGCTACTCTAGCGAAGCTTCGAGAAGGTAGCTTTGGCCCCACAACTGAAGCGGACACTGAAGAGGCGGTAGTTGAGGCTGTTGAGGTCACCGAAGTTGCCGAACCAGTGGTCGAAGCAGGTGACTCCGCTCCAGCAGAATCTGAAGCAGAGGAAACCAAGTCTGAAGAGTCAGAACAGGCAGCAGAAGAAGAGGCAGTTGTTGGTACTGACGAAGAGAATGAATAGCGAATTCGCCAGACAAACTGAATAAGCCGGCGTTTGAGCTCACCATTTTCGCTGCAAAGGCATCCTTGAGAAGAAAGATCCGATCATGGATGCTTGCTAAACGGCAATAAACTTTACATAAGGATTTAAAGGCAAGGGTGGTTTGCCATCCCTCCATATAAGCATGATATCTGAGCAACTGATTGACTGAGCGAAAAGCTCGGGTCACTTACCTCAGAGTGCAAGAATAGAGGAGTATTGACGACAGATGAAAGTTACGACCGCAATGGTTAAGGAACTGCGCGAAACCACAGGCGCAGGTGTACTAGATGCAAAGAAAGCACTGGAATCAACCGATGGTGATTTCGAAAAAGCAGTTGACATAATCCGCGAGAAGGGAGCTGTCAGCGCCATGAGCCGTGCCGACCGCAAGGCTGCTGAGGGCGTGATCGAGGTTTATCCACATCCTGGAAGCCGCGTTGGCGTCATGCTCGAATTAAACTGTGAGACAGATTTTGTTGCCAGGAATGAGCGATTTGTCTCGCTTGCTCACGAGCTCGCGCTGCATGTGGCAGCGATGGATCCACTTTACATAAAGTCAGATGAAATCCCAGCGGATGTCTTAGAGCCGATGATTGAAGAGTATCGATCGCGAGCAGAGGCGGAAGGAAAACCAGCTGATATCGTAGACAGAATCGTCAAAGGACGCCTTGAGAAATATTACGAGGAAGTCTGCCTTCTTGAGCAGCCCTACGTGAGAGATGACTCAAAGAAGGTCAAAGATCTGATTCTCGAATCAATTGGGGCGTTGCGAGAGAATGTTGTCGTTCGCCGGTTTGTTCGTTATGAGTTAGGACAAGGCAGCGAAGAAAGCGAATAGCGGTTCATCACTAATGGGAGTGAGTAGCATGCCAGATATCCGGTTCCAGCGTATCTTACTAAAGATAGGCGGCGAAGCTTTGGCTGGTCCAAGCGGATTTGGCATTGATCCTGAACGTGCGGAAAGCGTCGCGAAGACGATAAAGAACGTATACGATCTCGGAGTTCAAATCGGCGTAGTAATTGGTGCAGGAAACCTTTGGCGGGGTCAGGAAGGCGTTCAGCACGGCATGGAACGCTCAACTGCCGATCACATGGGGATGATCGCGACCATCATGAATGCCCTGGCTCTGCAGGATTCGCTCGAACGTCAAGGCCTGGGTACAAGAGTTCAGACTGCCATCGAGATGCGTTCTGTCGCTGAGCCGTATATTCGATTACGTGCGATTCGTCACCTCGAGAAAGGCAGGGTCGTCATCATGGGTGGTGGCACCGGGAATCCTTATTTTACGACAGATACGGCAGGGGCATTGAGAGCCATGGAAGTTGGAGCAGAGGTTCTCATCAAAGCTACTAAAGTTGACGCTGTGTTCGACGACGATCCTGAGACAAACCCAAACGCAAAGAAGCTAGACAGGTTATCCTATATCGAAGCGCTCAATATGCAGCTTCGATTCATGGACAGCACGGCTATTTCGCTCTGTATGGAAAACAGCCTGCCTATAGTTGTGCTAAACCTTTGGAAGCGGGATACTGTTAGGGACTTGCTTTTGGGGGAACATGTTGGTACTGAGATCTCTAATCTATAGGACATGGTGACAGCCATGTTAACTGGAGGATTCGATGGTCCGTGAGTTGCTGCTTGAGGCCGAGAGTCGTATGCGTGGCAGCGTATCGGCCTTGGAATCAGACCTTCAGACAATTCGAACTGGTCGTGCTTCGCCCCATTTACTAGATCGAATCGAAGTCGAGATGTATGGAGCAGCCTTACCTCTAAATCAGCTAGCGACCATATCGGTGCCTGAGCCACAGCAATTGGCTGTTAGGCCCTACGATCAGAGTTCACTACCTGCCATAGAGAAAGCGATCTTGAAATCCGATTTGGGTTTGACGCCAAACAATGATGGCAAGCTCATCAGGCTCAATATTCCTCGACTGACTGAAGAACGCCGGCGAGATTTGAACAAGCTGGTCGGAAAGCGGGTCGAGGAAGGCAAAGTGGCCATTCGGAACATACGACGTGATACGCTGAATGATCTCCGAGAGATGAAAGAGGAGAAAATGATCAGCGAGAATCAGTTCTTTATTTCGCAGGACGATCTTCAAACGCTTACCGACAAGTACACCGAGGAAATAGATGAAGTCGGTAAGAAGAAAGAAGAAGAGATAATGGAAGTATGAGGGGTATGGCCACGCGAAAACCTGCTCTCGACTTATCCGAAATCTCTGTACCGACTCACGTTGCCATTATCATGGATGGCAATGGGAGATGGGCGAAACAGCGCGGCTTGCCTCGACAAGCCGGTCACCGGGCGGGAGTTGAAAACCTACGCCGTGTTATCGATGCCTGCGTAGAATTCGGCATCAAAATACTGACGATATATGCCTTCTCGACCGAAAACTGGGGAAGGCCTGAGAGTGAAGTTCGCGGCCTAATGCGAATTTTCTCAAGGGTCTTGGACCAAGAGCTTAACGAGTTAAATGAGCAAGGCGTCTGTTTACACCATCTTGGCGATCTTGGTGGGATAAATGCTTCCTTGCAAGAGAAAGTGCTTAATGCTCTTGAAATGACGAAGGACAATGATCGCTTGATCGTTAACGTCGCCTTCAATTATGGTGGACGAGCAGAGATCCTGCATGCGGTCCGCGAGATGCTGGAAGATAAGGTTTCGCCACAGGAGCTGAACGAGCAACTTTTCAGTTCATATCTCTTTACCCATGGCCTTCCCGATCCAGATTTGGTTATCCGGACGAGTGGAGAGCTGAGGGTGAGTAATTTCCTTATTTGGCAAGCTGCCTATGCCGAGTTCTTTCCCGCACCGGAGTATTGGCCAGACTTTGGGCGAGACGAATTGTATCAAGCTCTTGTCGCCTTCAGCAGTCGCGATAGGCGATATGGATTGTTATCTGAAGAGTAGACCTCTTATTCCCTGACCCGATGTTGTTAAAGCGCGCTATAGTAGTTTTTACCCTTGGTCCACTGACGCTGCTCCTGATCTATCTGGGCGGCTGGTTTTACTTCATTCCGTTTACCGGTCTGTTGGCAATAGCTGCGGTGGAATATAGTCAGCTCTTCGGAAAATTGGGTTGGAAATCACCCCTTTGGCTGCTAATTCCAGCTGCTCTTCTTCAATGGTTTTTTCCTCTAGATGTTCAAGTTCAGTTGCTTGGCGAAAATGGAATAAAAGTTGATCTGGTAGGGGTTTTCCTGATCATTAGCTTGATTGGGGCCATGGGCTATTCATTGTGGCTGTACGAGAAGCGAACGGATGAGAATGGTCCAGCTGTCTGGCTTGTATCGGTCGGCGGTATCATTTTCATAGGTTGGTTAGGGAGCCACTTCTTTCGGCTTCGCGGGATTCCAGAAGATGCTGCTGCATGGACTGCCCTGGCAATGCTTGGAACCTGGATAGCTGATTCTGGTGCATATGTTTTCGGAAAATCCATCGGCCGGCACAAACTCTCGCCAAGGCTAAGTCCTAATAAGACGGTGGAAGGATACGTCGGAGGCATAGTCGTGGGAACCGGTTTTACCGTCTTGATCGGCTATTTTCTGGGTGTTGACCTCGTCCTAGCTCTAGTACTTGGCCTTCTTGTCTCCGTTGTTAGCCCCGCAGGTGATCTCGGTATCTCGATGTTGAAACGATCTGCAGGGGTAAAGGACTCGGGCAATATACTTCCCGGTCATGGAGGTGCTCTGGACAGAATTGATAGCCTCATATGGTCAGTAGCTATGGCTTACTATCTTCTATTATTGGCAGGGTAATTGACAATTAGTCTATGGAAAATCTAGTTACCATCGAACGCTTCATCCTGGAAAACCAACCCAAAGAGGCAGTCGGCGACTTTACAAACTTGCTCTACGATATCGCTCTGGCATCGAAAGCAATTTCGGCAAAAGCCAACAGGGCAGGACTTATCGATATCCTCGGCCAAGCAGGAACAAGCAACGTCCAGGGTGAACAACAGCAGAAACTCGATATCTACGCTGACCAGGTGATTAGACGGCTTTGCGACCATACAGGGCGTCTTTGCGTAATGGCGTCCGAGGAACATGAGAGTGTCATACCCATACCTGAGAAATATCCCAAAGGTCGCTATGTTCTTGTATACGATCCGCTTGACGGATCATCCAATATTGACGCCAACGTAGGCACGGGGACGATATTTGGTATTTATCGATGCAAGGATTGGGAGACACGAGGCCGTTTAGAGGATTGCTTACAACCAGGACGCGATCTGATTGCGGCAGGATACGTTTTGTATGGGACCAGCACGCTCTTGGTCTACAGCACGGGAGCAGGAGTGCATGGCTTTACGCTGGATCCCCAGCTGGGCGAATTCCTACTGTCCCACAAGGGAATCACATTACCCGCCAAGCCCAAATACTACAGCGTGAACCACAGCTATCAGAGAAAATGGACTGTTGGCATGCAGAAATATATCCGCTGGCTTCAGGGGCGAGATGGTTCTCCGAACCATTTATCGGAACGATACATTGGTTCTCTTGTTGCAGATTTTCACAGGAATTTGCTGGAGGGCGGTGTGTTTTTATACCCGGCACAAGTTGAAAAGACCGAAGGTAAGATAAGGCTGCTCTACGAGGCCTCGCCGTTGGCGTTTCTGATCGAACAAGCCGGCGGCTATGCATCGGATGGACATCGAGCGATCCTAGACATTAATCCGAAGAGTCTCCACCAGCGAATTCCGTTATTTATTGGCGATAAGAATTTGGTTGAGAAAGCTGAATACTTCATCAAACAGGATCAGTAGCTTTTCAATTCATATGTTCGCCCATTTAGGCTTTTGTGATCAAATTGGAGCAAATTGACTGAGTTTTCGGGCCGTGTTATACTTTTTCTGCCCGAAAGATCTTTGACTACTACCCCCATGACGGTTATTAAGGCGGAGATTTTCCCGTCTGCTTTGCCAACCCAATCATTAATGTAGATAGATAGCCTATTGCGTTACCTATTGTGTTGCGCAAGGGTTGCCACGGAATTATAGCTACCGTAGGGTTGCCTGAATAATCCCTTATTGGTATTTAGAATGAAATGAAACTGTAAGAATGGCCTGTTTCACGGGTTAATGATGACCAGTGAAATTGTGCTCGGTGATCAACTATTTGGAGAAAAGTTAATGGACATTGCTGAATTAGAATCAAAAACACTTGCCGAACTGAGGGACGTGGCCCGGGATATGGACGTTTCCGGATACAGCAGCCTCAAGAAACAAGATCTGATCATTGCCTTGATCGGTGCTAGCGCAAAGGCTCAGGGACACGAATTTCGAGGCGGTGTTCTTGAGATTATGGAAGACGACAAGCAGACAATGGGCTTTCTTCGCTCCCGAAATTATCTGCCAGGACCGGACGACATCTATGTGTCGAATTCTCAGATTCGCCGGTTAGGATTGAGAACTGGTGATTTGGTCATCGGCCAGGTCAGGGTGCCGAAGGACAATGAGAAGTACTACAGTCTTCTTCGCGTCGAAGCTGTCAACGCGATGGACCCTGAAAAGGCAAAACGACGTCCCCGATTCGGTGCTCTAACACCTATCTTCCCCGAAGTGAAGATCAAGTTGGAGAAGGAACCGAATGTCCTGTCAACACGAATGTTAGACTTGGTGGCGCCTATTGGACGCGGTCAGCGTGGTCTCATCGTATCGCCACCAAAGGCCGGTAAGACGACCGTGCTTAAGGATATCGCCAACGGAATCACAGCTAATTATACGGATCTCCACTTGATGGTCGCCCTGATCGGCGAGCGCCCTGAAGAGGTAACGGATATGCAGCGCTCGGTCGAGGGTGAAGTTATTGCCTCAACTTTTGACGAACCTGTGAGACAGCACTGCAGGGTAGCTGAGATGGCCCTTGATCGGGCGAAACGGTTGGTAGAATCCGGTAAGGATGTGGTTATCCTATTAGATTCGATAACCAGGTTGGCCAGAGCCTACAATCTGACTGTCGCCCCAAGCGGCAGGACACTTTCCGGCGGTCTTGATCCATCCGCTCTCTATCCACCAAAGCGCTTCTTTGGCGCTGCTCGAAACATCGAGGAAGGGGGCAGCCTGACGATAGTTGCCACCTGTCTGGTCGATACCGGCAGCCGGATGGATGACGTCATCTACGAGGAATTCAAAGGAACCGGCAATATGGAGCTGATTCTTAGCCGCCGTATGCAGGAACGAAGGATCTTCCCAGCATATGATATCGAACGATCAAGTACTCGCCGCGAAGAGTTGTTGCTTTCGGGCGACGAACTGCAGCGGGTCTATACGATGCGACGTATGCTTGCCCACCTTATGGACACCCCTGGATATGATATCAGCAGTGCTACAAGCGCGGTACTCCAACGTATGCGAGAGACAAAGACCAATTATGAGTTCCTCGAAACGCTGACCCGGGATATGATGTAATCGCATCTTGCGTATGGTCGTTTTACTTTGAACCTTGGCTCAATAAACCAATCCATCCGAGGATTATCAATCAAATAAACTGTTCGGACCGCCGCTCTCGGTAAAGTGGGTGAACGGGAGCTTAGAAATCCAGCTGGCCAATCCATATAGCCTTGTAGCGACGCCGCATTGTGGTAGGATTCACGCTCGCAGCTCGAGGATAGCGGCGGTATGGAAAAAGAACGATCTCGATTAACTCGATATGGGGGACATTTGGCACTGCTGATCATCGCGGTGCTGTTGTTTGTTGCCGTCCGATCACTTCCCCTCAGTGAGCTACTCGACTTCGATATGGATGCTGAAAACAGCGCATTGGAGTCACCTGAGAGCGAACATCAATCACTGGTTACTTTTAACGATAACCAATATCTGTCTTCGTCGTCAGTGAATATGGAAACCGTTCCCCTCTTGGTTAGCCATAGTCTGTCGCCGAAATTAAATCCGGTGACATTTCAGGGTAAATTGCCGAGCCACGAGCTCATCACCTATACCGTTCAGGCGCTTGACACTCCGATCGGTATTGCCGAACAGTTTGGCATCAGTCCGGAGACTATTCTTGGTGGAAATCCTAGACTGAGCGAAGAAGCCAGCTCTCTCCAGACCGGTACGGTGCTGACTGTCCTTCCGATTGACGGAGTCCTGCACGACGTGCAACCTGGTGAGACCCTAGAGCGGATAGCCAATCTTTACGGTGTTACGCCCGAAGACATTATTAACTACGCACCGAACAACCTGGAGTTCCCGTTTCGATTGTACTCAAACACCCAGCTGATGGTTCCTGGTGCGGTGAGAGAAGTCTTCATTTGGTCAGCGCCAGCGCCTCAAACGAGAAACACAGGTTCGGGTTCTACTGGCTCTAGCGTTGAGCTGGTAGCTACTGGAACCGGCACCTTCCTTTGGCCGATCGCTAATCGAAGGATCACCCAGCACTACTGGTACGGTCATCCAGCTATAGACATTGGCTCACCTGAAGGAATGGCAGTAATAGCATCTGATACCGGAACAGTTACCTGGGCTGGCTGGAATATCTATGGTTACGGCAATCTCATTGTGATCAACCACGGGAATGGCTACGAGACTTACTATGGACATCTGAGCCAGGTAAATGTCCAGGTTGGACAACCGGTTTATCAGGGCTCCGTTATTGGAGCATCGGGAAACACTGGACGGTCCTCAGGCCCCCACCTGCACTTCGAAATCCGCTACTTCAATACGCTCCTCGAACCCCTGGCCATACTGCGCTGATAAACGGACGGTCTTCGCAAGGTCATTTTTGAACCACTCCCGATAAACCAGTCTATTTAACTGCTCCCTCGAACAATCCTATCACGCAATTGACCACATCCTGCCTGAATGTCTAGCCCGCGCCGGACGCGGACGGTGCTGGAAACTCCGAATCTTTCCAGTTCCTTCTGGAAAATCGTCACTCGGGATCTGGGCGAAGGTTGGCCGCCGTAATCCTTAGTCGGATTCAAGGGAATGAGATTCACGTGGCATAACATACCTTGTAAGAGGCTGCCAAGCCTTCGAGCGTCCTCCTGAGCATCGTTTTCCATGTTGATCAACGCCCATTCAAAGGTGATCCGTCGCCCAGTCTGCAAGATGTAATAGCGAGCCGCTTCCATTAGCTCAGCAATGGGCCATCGCTTGCCGACCGGGATTAATTTGTTGCGGTCCGTATCCGAAGCGGCATGGAGCGAAATGGCCAGACGTGTTTGCCGTTTTTCATCGGCAAAACGGCGGATAGCCGGCACCAACCCAACTGTAGATATCGTTATCTTTCTGGCTCCCAATTTGAAACCGGCAGGATCGGTCAGGGTATCGACCGCCATCATTGTGTTGTCATAGTTGTGCAGTGGTTCTCCCATCCCCATAACAACGACATTCGTCACCCGATCATCGACTTTATCCAACCGGCGGGCAAAGAAGAGGACCTGGTGAACAATCTCTCCAACGGATAGATTTCGCTCAAATCCCATTTGACCAGTAGCGCAGAAAACACAACCCATGGCGCACCCAGCTTGAGTGCTGATACACAATGTTCTTCTCTTATCATACTGCATCAGCACAGTTTCAATGAAAATACCATCCGGTAATCTAAACAGGATTTTCTCTGTATGCTCGTCAGAAGATCGCTTTTCCGCAGCTATATCTGGATTGGGGAATTGAAGCCCAGTGCCAAGTTTTTCGCGAAATGTCTCCGGCAGATTGGTCATACTTTTGAAATCGGCAACGTAATGCTTGTAGAGCCACTGCCAGATCTGCTCAGCACGGAATGCGGGCTCACCCATACCGATCACATGCTGTTTCAGCTCATCACGGTTCAGATCGTAAATCGACCGAGTATCAGTCATTGGTTGTTTCCGGAACAGGAAAGGCGTAGCCGAAGGCATTTGTATATGTATCTAGGTTGTCAAACACCCAATCTGGTTTAATTTCGGCAGCGACCAAATTTTCTTGGGTAGCGATTCCGGACAGCAACAAAACCGTTCGCAATCCGACCATTTGGGCGCCAACAATGTCTGTGTTGATCCGGTCTCCTACCATGACCGTATTATCTGCCGATCCGCCGAGTCGCCGAATTGCCTCAAAAAACATGGCGCTATTTGGCTTGCCAATGACTGTCGGCTCGACGCCAGAAGATGTTTGTAGGAAAGCCAATATCGAGCCAGCCCCTGGCATCGGCCCATGT
Source organism: Candidatus Zixiibacteriota bacterium (assembly GCA_035686605.1). Lineage (GTDB taxonomy): Bacteria > Chloroflexota > Anaerolineae > Promineifilales > Promineifilaceae > UBA11865. The sequence goes on along the minus strand of DASRZI010000407.1, from coordinate 17,671 downwards.
TCGCTTGGAAACGTCACATCCGGATTCGTTCCGAAGAAGGCAGCTCCCTTGCCAATCAGGTGATTAGCGATCGCCAGGTCGTGGTAGCAAACGTGCCGAGTCATGCCAGCAACCACCACATCCGCCTGGATAGTTAGTAAGTCCTCGACTTCCGCATCAAGGATCTTGTATCCTCGCGACGACATAGCTTTCCGCAAGCCAATTTCTCCGACGACGTAAGCACTGCGATAATCCGGGTGAGTCTCCACAAGGTAGCTGGCTGTGGCCTCGGCTGAGGTGAGTATCTGTTCTGATGGAACCGCGACACCGAATCGAGTTAGTTTCTCAGCGTACTGCTCAGGTGTATTTGAAGCGTTGTTTGTAGCTAGAACAAAGTTTATTTGCCTACGGCTTATTTCATCGAAGAATTTCACCAGCCCAGGCACCGGTTTCTCGCCGTGCCATAGGACCCCATCCATATCTATAATTAGATTCTCTACACGATTAGTTTTTTGATTCATAGCCGGTCGATTATACAGGAAGCGCTTATCTGAGAAAGCGAAGCAGCTAGCGAACATCTCCTCACGACCTATTATTATTTCGGAGGGTCATGATGTTTGGAGACCAAGCAGAATGGATTCTATGGGGAAGAGCGACCAGAACAATTCGGCCGAGAGCTGCCTGCGAAGCGTCTCATATGTTTCTTTTCAATTTCAAACAACCTATAATGATCCTGCCTTGGTGCCGTCGGATAGGTGGAACAGATACCTTGGCCGAGCAACCATATGTCAACGCGTGCGAAGACCGGGCTTATCCTGCTAATATTATTGGCCGCTGCGTTAAGGATGAGGGGTTTATTTGCCAACACCTTTCATGCAGATGAAGCCTTATTCGCTACCTGGGCACGCCTGATCGCAACTGGGAGGGATCCACTCCTATCTAGTCAATTAGTTGACAAACCACCACTGCTTTTCTATCTCCAGGCCTTGTTTTACCCGCTTCTTGGTCCAGTGGAGTGGGCCGCTCGACTGCCGAACTACATCGCTGCCATACTCCTGATCCCCTTGACAGGAATGCTGAGCTGGAGATTGTTTAGAAATGATATGGTCGCGATGATCGCCGCTGCCGTCATCGCTATCTCGCCCTTGCTCACGCAATTCAGCGCGACAGCTTATACCGATCCGCTCATGGCGACGTTGGTTGTGCTATCCATTTTTCTGGCCACTGGGGTGATTCCATCGAGGGCACAGAATGAAGGAGCAGCGGGAAAATCGATGTATCGACTGGCCATCCTTTCTGGCCTGGTATTCGGCCTCTCGCTGGCCACGAAATACCAGGCCATCTTGATTATACCTCTCCTGGCACCGCTCCTTTATCTTCTTGGATGGCGGCGGTCCTTGTGGCTGCGCTGGCTGTTGGGAGCCTGCATAATCTTGCTAGGCGTGGCCACATGGGAATTGCTTCGTATTGATAGCCCAGGCATCGTCGGATCCCAGTTCTCGTCCTACGGTGGTCTTCGGATGATTTGGTCTTGGGAATTATGGCCTCGGCTTCAGGCATGGACCAGTCTATGGCGATTCTTGCTTGGCTTCTCTCCACTGGCAATGACATTCTTAGTTTTAACGATTCCGTTTTTTGGGCTGGTCTCGTATATCGACGACGAATTCTCGAAGATCGAGCAGTTGCTCGCGATTTTTGTGATTGGCTACTTCGTCATTCACCTGCTAATAGCGGTCCCGATTTGGGATAGATATCTATTGTTAGCTGCGCCGTTCTTCTCAGTATTAGTCGCACGGATGCTCTGGCGGTTTTATGCTTATGTTAAGTCCTTGATATCATCATATCTTGATTCGCGAAGGAATGGGAGTAGATTAATCTGGCTGCTGCCGATCCTGCTGCTGGCCCTTCTCATACCCGATATCGTTTTGTCATACCGTGGGGAGCATCCAATAGGAAGTAGTCCGGATGCCGACGGCGGGATCGCCGATGTGTCAACCTTTCTCAGCGACCAAACTCCGGGTACGGTTTTGTACGATCACTGGTATAGCTGGCAATGGCGCTATCATCTGTTCGATTCGAACGTCTATGTGAGCTGGTTTCCAAGCCCTTCTGACCTGGTAGAAGACCTTCGTGTATTTGGACGCCAGAGCGATTCCCGGTTTTTGGCTCTTCCGAGATCGAAGGAGGCGGATCCAGTTGTTAGAGCGGTACAATCGGCCGGCTTCGCTCTCGAACCGGCATTGAGCGCGGCCGGTCAATCTGAGACAATGCCGATAGAACTGTATCGAATTGTGGTTCAATGACGCGAGAATAACCTCGACCATGGAAGAGAGTACAGATCCCACCGGCTTCGATATGATGGCGGCGATACTTCGCAAATTACTGCCGTTTATCATCATCGTCGTCGCCGTCCTCATATTTTTCAACCGGATGGCTTTCAGCAACTTAATCCTGGCCAGGGGCGATACCTTTTTATACTTTTACCCCTATTGGAATTCAGCCGCCGACGCTCTCACTTCCGGCCGGCTTCCTCTTTGGAACACCGATCTGTTCATGGGTGCGCCATTCCTAGCCAACAGCCAGGCCGGCTTTTTCTATCCTCTCAACTGGCCTTTCTGGCTAACCTTGTCGACACCCTATGCGGTGAGCGGGAGCATCATTCTACATATCTTCATTGCCGGTTGGGGGGCCTACCTGGCTGGAAGACGCTGTCTTTCCCTCTCAAGGGCCTCTGCCGTCCTGTCTGCCATCCTATTTGCCCTGGGAGGCTACTTAACGGCCCAAATCGAGCACGTAAACCAGCTTCAAGGCCTAGCCTGGCTCCCTTGGTATTTCGTGGTTGCCTGTCAATGGCGCAGTTCTGTGGAAGACCGCCGGGCGACAGCGAGATTCATAGCGGCAATAGCCATTTTGACGGCCCTGCAATTGCTGGCAGGTCATACCCAGACGGTTTTCATTTCTCTCGTCGGCCTTGCCGTATGGATCCTTTCCAGTGCATATCAAAATGGCGAATGGCACTTTAGGCGTACCGCGGGAGTCCTTCTAGTTCTCCTTTCAGGCGCTGTTCTGGCGATCCTTCTCGCCGGTGCGCAGGTGGCGCCAACTGCTGAACTGTTGATGAACTCAAGCCGGCAAAGCGGTTTTTCTCCAAGAGAGGCACTTTCTTTCTCGCTTCACCCATTGATTGTTGCCAGTTCCCTCCTTCCCCAGTATGACACATCTTTGTTTACCGAATACATCGCCTTTTTGCCTCTGAGCGCACTCCTGCTCGCGATAGCCGGAGCCTGGAGCTGGCGTCAGAATCGACAGATCAGGGCGCTCTTCTTCATCTCAGCGGTCGGATTTTTGTTTGCACTAGGAATGTTCAATCCTATTTACCAGCTTCTCGTCCGGATTCCGGGTTTTGATCTTTTCCGTGTTCCAGCCCGTTGGCTTGCTCTATATGCCTTCGGTGCCGCCCTCCTGGCTGGTGCAGGCTTGGAGCTGCTCACATCATCAGAGCGACAAAAGGGAATCGAGAGAACTTTGGCTGTTGGGATGTTTGTCATTATCGGAGTTATGGGGTGGGGTCTATTGTCGGGCTTTCTAGCCACATTCATTAAGGTCGGGGCGGAAGTTACCGTTGAGTATCCCAATTCATTGACCTGGGTAGCTTGGGCGGCAGAATTGGCCCTTGTTATTCTTGTGCTTGCCATTATCTCCAAAGCAAATAAGCGCCTTGCCTATATGGCAACCTATATAATCGTACTCGTCGGACTCTTTGCTATGTCCCGATCGCTTCCATACAACGATCTAACTACTCCAGAAGCATTTTTCGACTTTCGTCCCCCGAGCACCCGCCTTCAAGCTAACGCCGAGTGCCTAGTCGAGGAATCAAAGTGCGATTTACCTGGAGGAAGGATCTTGAGCTTATCCGATATATTTTTCGATCCAGGCGATCAGGATGAGATAGATTCTGCCTATGGGGATCTACTGCCCAAATCTGCCCAATACGACTACACCATAGCTATCAAACAGAAGGAAATAATCGCCCCCGACCTCTCTATGTTGTATGGACTGCAGTCAGTAGACGGATTTGATGGGGGGGTCTTGCCGCTCGCCGACTACATCGAACTGATGGCTCTGATTCTTCCAGAGGACAAAGTCGCGGTCGATGGAAGACTTCGAGAGTACCTAGATGCATCTCCGGAAGCGCGGTGGATGGACCTTTTCAATGCCAGGTACCTGATAACCGACAAAGTAGGCGATGAGTGGCGAGATGGAGTTTTCTTTGATAATCAGCATCCAATAGCTTTGGACTCCGACAAGCCTGCCATCGAGGTAGGCTTCATACCGGACTTCTCCTCCACCGAACTTTGGCTGATTTCTGACACTGACACCGGAATAGTGGAAGTTACCTATGCCAGAGGAGAACAAGAACAGCTCTACCCCGAGCATATTGGGGATGATCTATATCGTGTCCAATGGTCAGTACCTGGAGTAGTTGAATCTGTGACTCTGATGGCCTGCGAATTCGCGCTAAGCGATGCATCACGATGTAACACCCGGTGGTCCGTCGATGCTGCCACCCTTGTGGACAGCCAAGAAGGCGTCTTCATGCCTATTACCATGGGTAAGTACAGGCTGGTTCATTCAGGAGATGTAAAAATCTACGAAAACCTAGACGTAACTCCGCGCGCATTCCTGGTGAATCAATGGATTGAGCAACCAGACGTGGAATCGAGCATCGAATTCATGGCGGATCCGTTTTTCGACCATGAGAAGAGTGCGACCGTCATCGGTTTATCCGGCGGCTCTACTTCCACCGAGGGCCTTAGCAGTATCGAGTTTGTCGAGTACGAGCCGGAAATTATTAAGCTGTCCGTTGCTAGCGATGACGGCGGATTCCTGGTTTTAACAGACGCTTACTATCCAGGATGGGAGGCTTTTATTGGTGGGGAGCGTACCGAGATCTACCAGACGGATGGCTACTTTCGCGGTTTGCCGGTCCCCCCAGGCCGACACATTGTTGAATTTCGATTCGAGCCACAAAGCTTGTCGGTTGGCCTTGCTATGACAGCCTTGGGGATTTTCTTACTCCTGGTATTGATTTTCCTGGGACTTAGAAAGAAGGACGGCAGATCCGAAAAAGCATCGAAGTAGCTTCGCCTGCCAGTCGTTTTAACTTGCCCCAAGTATGTGAGTGATGACCGTTGAGGCTACTCCGCCCACGCTCTGCATTAGGGCGAACTCGGCATTCTTGACCTGGTTGGGGCCAGCCTCCCCCCTCATTTGCAGGACGATTTCACAGGTCTGGTAAATTGCGGAGGCTCCGATCGGATGACCCCGGGCTTTTAATCCACCCATGGTCGTAATAGGCAATCGCCCCCCAATGTTTAGCTGACCTTCCACGGCCATGCGCCAGGCTTCTCCCGGTTGGGCATACCCGGCTGCTTCTAGCGACAGACAGGCCATTATTGAAAAGGCATCATGGACCTCGAAGAATGAAATGTCATCCCTACCTATGGCACACTGGCTAAATGCTTTTTCGGCCGATAGTTTAGCTCCTTCGATCATGAGAGGGTCGGGGCGCTCGGCAAAACGGAATCGGTCGGTAGCTACGCTTGATGCCAAGATTTTGATCGGCCTCCCCTTGTACTGATGCGCTTGGTCACCTGGAACGAGCAGCACAGCCGCTGCTCCATCGCAGACGGGAGAACAGTCAAAGAGTCGAATTGGCGGCGATATGATTCGTGAAGCGAGCACATCCGATGGGGTAAACTGGAGGTCACGAAACAGGGCAAAGGGATTGTTGGCTGCGTTTTGGTGCGCGATCACCGGAAAATGAGCCATCGCATCTGGAGGAGGATTGTACTTCCGGCTGTACATTTTCATCAGTCGCGCATTTTGGCTAATCAAGGTCGCGCCGTCAGGTACTTCCTTAAGGCCGTCTAGTGCCTTGGCGATTATTGGCGTCGCGATGCCTCCGCTCATCTTCTCAACCCCTACAATGAGGGCCGAATCGACCTGACCACTGGCTATCGCAAGATAACCTACTCTTAAAGCAGCGGCACCGGACGCGGTTGCCGCCCGAATCTGCAATGCTTCAATACCTGCTAAACCGGACTGGTCGGCAAACAAGGCTGCCAAGTGCTTCTGACCTTGAAGTTCGTCGCTCAACATGTTGCTGACATATAGAGCATCGACGCGATCGGCGCCCGCATCCGACATCGCCCCATGGGCGACCTCCTTTGCCATATCTCTCAAGCCCGTATCGTTCTTTTTCTTGACTATTATCTGATTTATTCCGACGATGCTAACTGGTCTCACAGTAATCTCCCCAGTTGACAATGAATAGTGAAATCTAGATAATCTTTAAGCGTTGCCAGCTATTATATCTTATACGAACATACCTCTTCCACATAAACCGCTTGAGAGGAGCAAATCTATGAAGCCGGCGCCGTTCGAGTACGTATCTCCTCCTATACTTTCTACTGCCTTGGATTTACTGGCAGAGAATGCTTTCGAAGCGAAGCTCCTGGCAGGCGGCCAGAGCTTAGTCCCTGCCATGAATTTCCGGCTCACTCAACCGACGATGTTGATAGATCTTAACCGGCTCAGCGAACTCGATTATGTTCGTTCAAATGGGGACAACATCGTACATATCGGGGCCCTAACACGGCACCGCACTCTGGAACGCGATCCGCTGATTCGAAAGCGGATTCCGCTTTTGAACGAAACAATGCCCCTCATCGCCCATTCTCAGATACGCAACAGGGGTACAATTGGCGGCAGTCTTGCCCACGCCGATCCAGCAGCAGAACTCCCGGCCATTTTAGTCGCCCTGCAAGGTCGCGTGCGGTTAAAGAATCGGGTTCAAGAACGGTGGGTCCTTGCCACGAATTTCTTTAAAAGCATCTTCACGACGGACCTCGAGCCGGATGAAATACTAGTAGAAGTAGAACTTCCAACCATATCCAAGGGACAGGGATGGTCGTTCTTAGAGTTCTCGCGACGAAAGGGTGATTATGCCTTGATGGGTGTTGCCGCTCTTTTGTCGATCGATAGCCATGGTTTCTGCCAAGGCAGCCGGTTGGTTTATATAAACTCTGGCGACGTCCCTCTTGTAGCTCTGCCCGCTATGAAAATGCTGGACGGCGAGCCTCCATCCGATAGTCTATTTGAAGCTGCTGCAAGAGTTGCCTCCCAAGAAGTAATCAACCCGTCAGCAAATATTCATGCGTCGGTTGCATATCTGCGGCACCTGGCCTACGTCTTGACGCGACGTGCTCTGAATATCGCTCTAGAGCGCACTCTGAGTTCAATGAAGGATTAACCAAAGCGCTAGATCTGGTCGAGTAGATTCCTTCTCCCGTTCGCTGTGATAGCTGTAAGCATATAAGAGAGCGATAACAATAAGAAGGTATGAGTGTTCGATCGAAGGCGTGCAGCTTGAATCGGACTAGCAAAATCACAATTATTTAGACAGGCTGATTGAACCAATGAGTCAAAACCATCAGATCGCTTTTACTGTGAATGGCAAAGTATACGAGCAGACTGTCGAACCCAGGCTGCTGCTGAGTGATTTCTTGCGACACACTCTATCGCTCACCGGCACACATGTAGGCTGTGAACAGGGAGTCTGTGGCGCCTGTACAGTACTATTGGAGGGAGTGCCTGTCCGCTCCTGCCTTCTCTTTGCCGTGCAGGTCGATGGACTAAACTTGATTACGGTCGAGGGTCTTTCCGATGGAGATGGCACCGAAGGTAACGAGATGCACCCGCTGCAGGAGGCATTCTGGGAAGCCCATGGCCTTCAATGCGGCTTTTGTACGCCTGGTTTTCTGATGACGCTGATCCCGTTTCTCAGAGAGAACCCTTCGCCAAGTGAGGAAGAAATACGAGTGGCAATATCCGGGAATCTTTGCCGCTGTACCGGGTATCAGCACATCGTTGATGCCGTTCTATTGGGAGCCGAGAAAATGAAGGCTTTAGAGAGGGGTGGGGCGGTTTGACCACCGATATCGTCTCTCGTCCTCTTGTTCAGCTCGTACGCGAGCTGCGGTCCGGCGAGCTGTCGCCAGAAATATACCTGGAGCGCCTTGAAGATAATTTTGAGCGGCGTGAGCCATCTGTATTGGCTTTCCTGCCTGAAGAGAATCGATTCGATAGATTGCGCTCCGAAGCGATCTCGCTGACCCGAAACTATCCGGATCCGTTGTCCAGACCACCTCTTTTTTGCGTTCCCTTCGGCATCAAAGATATTTTTCATGTCGAGGGATTTGAGACAAGGGCCGGTAGCAAACTACCTGCGACGGTCTTGAAAGGCCGTGAAGCAGGGTCGGTCCGGCTCCTTAAGGAAGCGGGTGCTCTGATAATGGGCAAATCGGTGACAACAGAATTCGCCTATTTCGCACCTGGACCGACGAGAAATCCGCACAATGAAGAGCACACGCCAGGCGGTTCGAGCAGTGGCTCTGCCGCTGCCGTTGCAGCCGGACTCTGCCCTGCTGCTACGGGTTCTCAAACAATTGGATCGATCATACGTCCGGCAGCCTACTGTGGTACGACTGGTTTCAAACCGAGCTACGATCGCGTCCCTCGATCAGGAATCATTCCCCTTTCTCCTTCTCTAGATCACTTCGGCCTGTTCACGTCTGATGTTTCGGGCGCTGACCTGGTCGCCAGCGTTCTGTGTCCTAACTGGCAGATAGCGGTGATTGATAGACTGCCTGTGCTCGGTATACCGGAAGGTCCTTATCTTCAACATGCTTCAAAAGACGGACTGGAACAATTTCGGCAAATTTGTACTCAACTGGAAGGCGCTGGATATGAAGTCAAACCGGTCGAGATTCTCGCCGATTATGACGAAATCGTTGGAAGACATCGTAAAATTCTCGCAGCTGAATGCGCCCAGGTCCATGCCGATTGGTATAAGGAATATAAGGACCTCTACGATGTAAGAACCAGCGACTTAATCGAGGAAGGATTTACCATCACAGTCGGCGAACTGGCGGAAGCGCTGACGAGTCGATTACAGCTGCGACGTACTCTGATGGCCGAAATGGACCGTCTTGGTGTGGATTTATGGATTGCTCCAGCCGCAACTGGACCGGCTGACTATGGACTACAGAGCACCGGCGATCCGATTATGAATCTCCCCTGGACACACGGGGGATTGCCCGTGGTGAATCTGCCATCAGGATACAACGCCTCCGGATTGCCCTATGGTCTGCAGGTTGTCGGGCGCTGGTATGAAGACGAAGTTCTGTTGGAATGGGCAGTCGTCTTGGAGCGCATTTTGCCCCATGAACCCTATTAGCCTATAAGCTGGCGAAAAATACACCGTGGAGTACTTCTTACTATTTGAGAGGATATGAGCACAACTATCAATGAGATCCGACCTGGAGCCTATTTCGATTCAGTGGTCTTGATGCAGCTCCAGCGAGAATTGGCACAATTACCTGGTGTCCTCGACGCTGGCGTAGTTATGGCTACCCCTGCAAATTGTGAACTGCTGACCTCGAGTGGCTTTACTTTCGACACGGATGCTCGCTCGGATGACCTGCTCATCGTGGTTGAAGCGGAAAGTGAGCAAATTGCACATGATGCTCTTGCTCAGGTTGACGAGCTAATGTCGCGAAAACGCCATACACAATCAGAGGGTTTTCTTCCAAAGAGTTTACAATCTGCAGCCGGGCAGCTGCCTGACTCATCCTGGGTGCTCGTTTCAGTACCCGGACGATATGCAGCCAAAGTTGCTCGAGATGGACTTGACATAAATAGGAACGTCTTTCTCTATAGCGACAATGTTCCACTCAAAGATGAGATAGAGCTGAAACAATACGCAACCGATAAGGACCTATTAATGATGGGTCCAGATTGTGGGACGGCGATCATCCATGGCGTTGGGTTCGGATTTGCCAACCACGTAAGGCAAGGTTCTATTGGGTTGGTCGGCGCATCCGGAACTGGTCTGCAGGTGATCACGGCAGAAATCCACCGTCTTGGCGCAGGAATCTCGCATGCAATCGGCACAGGGGGTAGGGACCTCGATATTGAAGTTGGCGCACTCACTGCGCTTAAAGGACTGAATCTGTTGGCAGGCGACGATGATACCAATGTCATTGTCCTGGTTTCAAAGCCACCGGATCCAGAAGTTGCCTCAAGGCTTCTTCTGGCTGCCTGGAGGTGCGGAAAGCCGGTCGTGATCAACCTCATTGGGCATCCTCCACCGGCGAGACGGCTAGGTCCCCTTCATTTCGCCTCCAGCCTTTCGGATGCCGCCAGCCTGGCAGCTCTCTTGACCCAAGAGGGTGTTGTAAAGGGTGTGAATCCAAGTATCAGTCATGTACCGCAAGGGAGAAAGCCAGGATATGTTCGAGGACTAATGGCTGGCGGGACTATCGCTTATGAAGTGGCAATCGGCCTGCAGAGCGTATTGGGATCGCTGTACTCAAATCTTCACATCGATGGTGGAAGGGACCTCCCGGATATCTGGAGCAGCCAGGGACACGCGGTGTTGGACCTTGGGGATGATACATTTACTCAAGGGCGGCTCCATCCGATGATGGACAATGATTACCGGATCCGCCGCATCAAGCAGGAAACGGCCGATGAAGAAGTCGGTGTCATCCTCTTCGATCTTGTGCTAGGTGAGGGAGCGCATCCTGATCCAGCATCCGAACTGGCGCCGGTGATCGCCGAGATCCAACAAGAGGCCTCGCAAATGAACCGTGTATTGGAGTTTGTTTGTATCGTGATTGGGACAGAGGATGATCCTCAGGATCTTGCTCACCAAATCGAACAGATGACAGAGGTCGGAGCAGCGGTATTTCAGGATATTGGCGAGGCCATTGCAGCTGCGATCAGCATTACCTATCCTTTCCAATCTAAACCAAGCTCTCAGGGGAAATCCGATATTTTGTCTAAACCCATATCGGCGATCAATGTTGGATTGCGGAGTTTCTCCGAAAGCCTTCGATCCCAGGGTGCGGAAGCTATCGACGTGGATTGGCGCCCACCCGCAAGCGGAGACGATAGATTGGCAAGTCTGTTGTCGAAAATGAAATAAAGCGCTGCCTGATGAGAAAAGCTGACTCTATAGAGATATGTCACTGAACGAGACTTTCTACTAAGGGAACGAGGATAGCAACAGATGGATAACTTATCTGACATCGACAAAGCCAATAAATCAGCCGTTGAGCGGATGATTGCCGCCCGGCCGATCCTAACAGGCATTGGAACAGCTCGTGATCTAATACCCGGCATGAGGGACAACTTACTTCTGCATGCGGGTCCACCAATAACCTGGGAGAGGATGTCTGGCCCTCTTCGAGGCGCGGTCATCGGCGCGTTGATCCTCGAAGGTCTTGTTGGTAGCGAGGAAGAGGCCATTGGTATGGTTGAGGCAGGGGAGGTCGATTTCGCTCCCTGCCACCATCATGACACGGTCGGTCCGATGGCGGGCGTCACGTCAGCCTCGATGAAGGTATACACCATTAAGAACACGACTCATGGCAACAGCGCCTTTTCAAATCTGAACGAGGGCTACGGCAAGGTCTTACGTTACGGAGCCTACAGCAAGGAAGTTATCTCGAAGCTCAGATGGATGAATGATGAGATGGGACCGCTCCTCGCCGATTCATTGGAGTCCTCGGAGGGCATCGATATTCGAGCTTTATTGGCCGAAGCCTTGCACATGGGCGACGAAGGGCATAATAGAAACAAGGCCGGATCGCTGCTCTTCCTCAAACAACTGGCGCCGCTCATTTCCAAAACTGCTGCCAGTGACGAGTTGAAGTCCAGCGTACTCCAATTTCTCGGCGATAACGCGTTAAGCGTGCTGAATCCGGTGATGGCAGCCTGTAAAGCCATGGCCGATGCTGCTCACGGCGTAGAGCGAAGCACTGTCGTAACGGCGATGGCCCGGAATGGCACAGACTTTGGAATTCGCGTGAGCGGGTTGGAGGACCGGTGGTTTACCGCGCCGGCGGAAATTCCTGACGGGCTCTACTTTCCAGGTTTTACGAGTGAAGATGCTAACGCTGATATTGGCGATAGTACCATTACGGAGACAGCCGGAATTGGGGCATTCGCCATGGCTGCAGCGCCGGCAATTGTCTCGTTTGTCAGCGGCACACCGCAGGATGCGCTAAACGCGACCCTGGAGATGTACGAGATAACAACTCTGGAACATAGTCACTTCACGATTCCACCCCTTGATTTTCGCGGAACTCCGACAGGAGTTGACATAAGAAAAGTTGTTGAACTCGGGATCACGCCCAGAGTTAATACAGGCATTGCCCATAAAGAAGCTGGCGTCGGGCAGGTCGGCGCCGGTCTGGTGCGACCACCAATGTCGATCTTTGTGGAAGCACTATACGCCTATGCCGATTTGTACGGCATCACATGAATGATTTATTGCGTTTGAATATGTATCAGACAACGATTGCTGGCACGAAATAATCCACATTGGAGGACCCAAATGAAACCATATGATCTATCCCAACCCCTCAATCAAGATGCACCATCCTGGCCCTTTTATCCACCTTTCGAGGTGAAATATTTCAAACGAAAATCCGAACATGGCGTAAACGCCCAATACATTCAAACGTCCAACCATATGGGCTGCCATCTTGATGCGCCTCGTCATTTTGTCACCGGGGGCAAGACCATTGATCAATTGCCCTTGGAATGGCTCTATGGAGACGGCGTTATCGTCGACCTCAGTGATACTCTGGATGAGCTCGATATTTTTACACCGGCAATGATTGAAGACAGGGTTGAGGTCCGTGAAGGAGACATACTGCTTATCCACACGGGTTGGCACAAGCATGCCCAATTCGGATCGCAGCCTGATGAAGAGAAGTACATTCTGAGACATCCGGGTCCGCATTTTGATATCGTCGACTGGCTCCTTGAGAAGAAGATTCATTTATGGGGCGTTGATATGGTATCAACCGACCATCCGATGAACCTTCCAATTGGTCGATTCCTTGGTAAGGGCGGTCTCGAGCAGTGGAAGAAGGTCCGCGCACAATGTGAAGAGAAATTCGGCCCCGAAAACATGGATGTGCTCTTTCCAGATCGAGCTTACCAGCTTACACACAATGCACTCTTTCCACATGACTGCGTTCATGTTGAAAATCTTGGAGGACTGATTGGTGCTCCGGAGCTGCAAAACAGACGTCTTACCATTGGATGTTTCCCATGGCTCTTTAAAGGTGGCGAAGCGGCTTTTTGTCGAGCTGTAGCCTTCGTAGAGGAGTAGTTACGTAGCATTGGAGTTTTGCCTATGGCTACCCAGTATTTCGGCGAACGAATAAAGCGAAACGAAGACCCGCGCTTGCTGACCGGGCGGGCCTTATTCGTCGACGATGTCAACTTTTCAGATTTAGCGCATGTCGCCTTTGTGCGAAGCCCGTACGCCCACGCCAAGATCGTAAGCATCGATACGTCGGCCGCCCAAGAGGTAGAAGGGGTGTTGGAGATTTACACAGCGGAAGATCTCGGCGATTATTGGAAACCAGGACCGCTGTTGGTTTCCCCACCTCCAATAAAGAATATCGAGTTCAACGATAGGACGCAGGTGCCGCTGGCAAAAGGGAAAGTCCATAACGTCGGTGAACCTGTGGTGATGATAGTCGCCGAGAGCCGTTACATTGCCGAGGATGCGGCCGAACTCGTGTGGGTTGACTACGAAGCCTTGCCTGCGGTAGTTGATCTTGAAGAGGCCTTGGAAGACGGCAGCGTACTAGTCCATGATGATGTCGGATCGAATGTTGCCGCCCATGTTGTTCAAGAGAAGGGCAGCTATGAATCGATTCGCGAGAGCGCCGATCTGATCATTGCCCGGCGCTTTCTGTATGACCATGGCGCAGCTGCAGCCATGGAGAATCGAGGTGTTACTGCCAAATGGGATGGTCGCAGCCAACGGCTCACGGTTTGGGATACGACCCAAGCACCCATTCCGATCCGAAATGGACTAGCCAATATGCTCGATCTCTCAGAGAAGCAGGTAAGGGTGGTTGCTCCCTTCATCGGCGGTGGATTTGGTCCCAAGATAATGATGTTCTATCCGGAGGAAGTCCTCGTCCCCTGGGCTGCGATCAGATTGGGTCGCCCTGTAAAGTGGATCGAAGATAGGGCGGAAAACTTCGTCGCTACCACCCAAGAACGCGGGCAGATTCACGACGCCGAAATCGCTCTGACCAAGGACGGACGGATTTTAGGCGTGCATGACATTTTCCTACACGATGCCGGTGCCTTTATTCCCTACGGACTGACCGTCGCGATTAACAGCCAATGTACATTGCTTGGTCCATACCACATCCCAAACTACTATTCGGAATTCACCGCTGTCTACACAAACAAGCCGATCGTCACCCCTTATCGAGGTGCAGGAAGACAGCATGGTGTTTTTGTCATTGAACGGCTGCTTGACATTGCTGCTCAAGAATTGTCGATATCAAAAAACGAAATACGACGGCGCAATTTCATCTCGCCAGATGCTTTTCCCTATCATAACGAGATCATTTACCAGGATTTTGAACCACTGGTCTATGACAGCGGCAATTACGAGCCAATCCTGGATGGAGCCCTCGAGTTAATCGGTTATCAGGAATTCGTGGAGCAGATACAACCAGCGGCTCGTCAAGAAGGTAGGTACCTGGGAATCGGTGTCGTTGCCTATGTGGAAGGCACTGGTATTGGTCCATATGAAGGAGCGAAGGTTCAAGTACAAGCCAGCGGTAAGGTCAGCGTTGTTACCGGTATTGGGACCCAGGGCCAAGGTCATTTCACCAGCTTCGCCCAGATAGTTGCCGATCAACTTGGAGTGAAAGTCAGCGACGTTGAGATCGTCACTGGCGACACGGATCAGTTCTATTGGGGAGCGGGGACTTTTGCCAGCCGGGGAATGGTCGTCGCCGGCAACGCCATCAATGAGGCCGCAAAAGATGTGCGAAAGAAAGTCTTTAAATTAGCTGGAGAATTGATGGAAGCTGCCGAGGAGGATCTCGAGCTGGTAGATGGTGCGGTTAGAGTCAAAGGCGTACCAAATCGGTCATTTTCCCTTGCGGATCTGGCTAGCAAAGCCAACCCACTAAGGGGAGCTGTGAAACCTGGAACGGAGCCCGGGCTTGAGGCGACTAAGTACTTTGGCCCGGAAAGAGGGGCAACGGCAAGCGGTGTCCACGCGATGATAGTCGAGATAGATCCAGATACTATGGACGTCGATATTCAGAGGTATGTGGTCGTTCACGATGCCGGGCGAGTCGTCAATCCTTTGATCGTGGATGGTCAAGTTCACGGGGGTGTTGCCCAAGGTATCGGCAATGCTTTCTATGAGCAGCTTATCTATGATGAAAATGGACAAATGCTAAACGCCTCCTTTATGGATTACTTACTGCCAACTTCCCTCGATGTTCCCAGGATTGACGTAGGTCACAAAGAGACGCCTTCTCCCCTGAATCCAATGGGAGTAAAGGGCGCAGGCGAAGCTGGTGCTATTCCAACAGGACCGCTGTTTGCTCAAGCGGTTGAAGATGCGCTTCATGATCGCGATATAGAGATTCTGGAGATTCCGCTCAGTCCTTGCCGGCTATGGGAATTGTTTGAGAGCAGCAAGGAATCATAAAGAAATTTCTACGGTTGAATACGTAAGGTTATGTTAACTAATGTCATTAGAAAATAGGACGGTTTTGGTAACTGGGGCTTCGCGAGGTATCGGGCGGGCAATCGCCCAAGAGTTCGCCTCTGCTGATGCAAATGTCGCCATCCACTACAATAAAGAAAAATCCGAAGCAGAGAAGACCCTCCTATCCTTACCCGGTGCAGGTCATCAGATCTTTCAGGCTAATGTTGCGGACCCTGGCGAAGTCCAAAACCTTGTCAAATCGGTAGTCGAATCCATGGGTGGCATTGATATTTTGGTCAACAATGCCGGCATCTATGTTGAGCATTATCTGCCAGAAGTCGATTTCGATTTCTGGCAAAATAGCTGGCATCAAACTCTTGACGTTAACCTCCTGGGTCCCGCGAACTTGATGTATTGGGTCAGCAGGCACATGATAGATGAGGGGGGCGGGAAGATAGTCAATGTTTCGTCGAGAGGTGCATTTCGGGGCGAGCCCAAGGCGCCTGCATATGGCGCGAGCAAGGCAGGCCTCAACGCTATGAGCCAGTCATTGGCAGTGGCGCTGGCACCTTACCATATCTTTGTCGGCGTCGTTGCTCCAGGCTGGGTTGAGACGGACATGGCATCGGACTCGCTCTCTGGTGCAGAAGGCGAGGCGATCAAAGCCCAGAGCCCTCTTGGGAGAGTGGCCCGACCGGATGAGGTTGCCAAAGTTGTGCTGTTCTTGGCATCCGAAGGCTCGGAATTTACGACCGGATGTATCGTCGACGTCAACGGCGCGTCCTATCTCAGGACTTGAGTCTCCACGCCAACCCGATCTCCCGATGTCAACTCCATCATTTGTAATACTGCAGTGCAGCGACAGGAACTGCCGCTTTAGATTTCCCAAGGTTGATGAACAACCGAATCTGATTAATTGCCCCCAATGTGGAATGCCTGCCCTTGTCGCCGTGGCGCCATTCTTTAGCCAGCCACCCCGCATCGCGAGCGATAATAGGAGTAGATACCAGCTCAACGCCATCTTTGACAATGTGCGCAGCGCGTACAACGTTGGTTCGATGATCCGGACAGCCAGCGCGGTGGGTGCTGGGCATCTATATTTATGCGGCATAACACCAACCCCAGAGCATCCGAAAGTGGTGAAGACTTCCCTAGGAGCGGAACAAAACATATCTTGGTCACAGCATTACAACTCGATCGACGTCGTCTCCAGACTTCAATCTGAAGGTCACAATATTATTGCGTTTGAAGGAACCTCTCAGTCACATTGGCTGACCGATTTTGTCCCCAAGGGACCTGCGACACCGGTGACGGTCATTGTGGGCAATGAGCTTAGCGGCGTCGATCCGGCATTGCTCGAAATGTGCGATCAGGTTTTCGCGCTGCCAATGCTTGGAGAGAAGACCTCGCTGAACGTAACCGTAGCCTTTGGCATCGCCGCCTATTATCTTCGATTCTTGCCTCTAACAGCCACCACTCCTTCGAAAGCTACTGATAATTTAGGATTAGAGGAACCGGATGCAGGATAAGGCGGAGATAAATGTGCGGGTATCGGTGATTACGCCCGCCGCAAAATCATGGCTGCGGTCATCTACCAAATGCAGGGTGCTGCATGTCTTTCCAGCTGCCTGCAACCTTGTTAATTCTCAGAATTCAGTTCTCTCCCTGGTAAAAGATCAGGACTCTTTGAGCCCCTTCTCGGCGCTAATATCCAATCCCGTTGGAAGTGCTCCAACCGAGATTCGATTTGTCGATTGGATCGACATTGATACGCCGGTATCACTCTCCTCCACTTTCTTGAGTATTGGAGAGATCACTTTGTCGGTGGATCATGCTCGACTCTGGAATCCGCAGTTCACATGGACGGATTTCGCTCCTGATACACTAGGGGCAGCAATCCCTGTGATCGAAGAAAGCCTCTCTACCGTAGCACCGTCCGGATCACTTTTCGACATTCTTCATGGGGGTTCATTTTCCGGATTACTTGGAATTGCGTTATCCGCTTGGCAGGAATTGCAATCAGGACTGCTGAGTGAAGACCCGATGTTAATTGCCAGCGGTACTCGAAAGCTC
>DASRZI010000406.1:0-8863 GCA_035686605.1 Candidatus Zixiibacteriota bacterium | reverse complement strand
CCTCGTCCATGGTATCCATGATCCGACTGGTGAGGCTCCTGAATTCAAGCTCCCGAAATAGTTCGACGACCACATTCCTGTCAAAATCTTGGGTCGTGCAAGCATCGATATCAAGCTTGATTGGCACGTCGGTTACTATTTTGGCCAATTTGTAGCTCAGATAGGCGTCTTCCTTGCCTTCATCCAACTTCTTCTGCGTCGCCCCCTTCACCTCTGCAAGATTTTCATAGATCCCATCTAAGGTGTCATACTGAGCTAGCAGCCGTTCAGCCGTCTTCGCCCCTACCCCGCGGACTCCGGGGATATTGTCGCTTTTATCTCCAACCAGGGCTTTGTAATCGACTACTTGATCCGGACGGACTCCGAGTTTCTCGAATACCAAAGCTCTGTCGTAGACCGTCGGCTCGCGCTGATATCTACCCGGAGGCAGTTCGATCCTGGTATTATCGTCAACCAGCTGCATTAAGTCTCTGTCCCCGGTAATAATCAATACGGGTACATCGAATGCTTTGGCTTGTTTAGCCACCGTACCCAGAACATCGTCAGCCTCAAAGCCATCCAGTTCCAGAACCGGGATGTTTAGGGCTCGTACTAATTCGCGGATGCGTTCGATCTGAATCCGCAATTCATCGGGCATCCTCTCCCGCGTACCCTTATACTCCGCAAACATTTCGTCTCGGAAAGTTTTGCCCACGTCGAAACTGACTGCAAGGTATTTCGGTGGAGAATCGGCTAAGATGATGTCAAGCAAGGTCCGGGCAAAGCCATAAGTTGCATTCGTTGGTTCACCTTCCTTGGTCGTAAACGCGTCCAAGGGTAAGGCAAAGAAAACTCTGTAGGCCAGCGCATGACCATCGATAAGTACGAGTCGATTCATGTTCTTTCTTCTTTCCTCTGATTGGATTCTGCAACCTATTTAGCTCGGCATTGATTCTCAACCGTCATAATAGAGACGAGCTCTTCTAAGGTCAACTAGTTGACTAGGCCAAACCGGTGACCAGGTCGCATTCTCTAGCTGATGGTAATGAGTATGGAAATCTATCTGTGATAGTGTTCAGGGTCCGGGGAATATTACGGTATTCGCCTTTATATGATGATCATTCTACTTCTGGCACCAGAGCGGGTCAAATAATCTTTCGCATCCTGACGCCCCAGGTAGCGCCCAATCTTAGCATGCCTTTAGACTGCTGCAGCGGCGGTTTTTGCTGTGTATTGGCTGGTATTTTTACAGCACGCCGTGTAACTAGACCATTGAATGCTTTAGGAGCGGCAGTGGATGAAATGACTGAAGGTAATCTGGACGCCAGGGCGCCTGAAAGCAAATTGGTCGAATATGACCTCCTGGCGAAGCAGTTCAAGCGGACGGCCAATCGCCTTGCGAGCAATATAGCCAATCTGGAGTCCGATAGAGCAGCCCTGGTTTATTGGGGATGCGAGCCACGAACTTAAAACGCCTATTACAGCCTTTAAAACGTTCAATGAATTGTTAGCCCGAGATGCCCTGGCTTCCAGGGAGCCAGCCTCGTCCTTTATTAGCGAAAGTAAAGGGCAGCTGTCGAAATTGGACCGCATAACCAGCGATCTTCTCGACCTCAGTCGTCTGGAGGCAAGGCTCAGCGGTACCGACCTGCATCTCGGCGATGTGCGAAACCCCGTATTTAATGCTGTTCATGGACTGCGGGACCTGATCGACGCGAGAGAACTAACAATCCAGCTCGACTTGCCAGAAGAGCCCGTTCTGGCGAGGTTTGACAGTGCGGCTCTTGAAAAAGCCCTCAGTAATCTGATTGACAATGCGATTAAGTATTCAGCAGAAGGAGCTAAGATAGCGGTCTGGTTATCGGTGAAGAACTCGCTCGCCCTCATTACAGTTCGAGACTATGGTCAGGGAATACCAGAGGAAGAAATGGAGATCATCATCGACCGGTCCCATAGAGGGTCGAATGCACGAGGTGATGGTAGTGGATTAGGTCTCGCCATCGTTCAGGAAATCATCGCCATCCACGGCGGTGAGCTAAGCGCTCGCAATGAAGACGATGGCGGATGTATTTTCGAGATTGATCTGCCAATGACGGGGGATCTTGAAGCTCCGAAGCTAACAGATCTAGAGAACGGTTAACGATAGACCTTCGGCGCGATTTTCCAACGGTTGGCGGCTGCCGGCTGCTTCACCCGACATGCTCCAAGGACCGGTGTGAGTGATGTTAATCTCGACCAATTCACCCCTTAGGAATCGGCCATCATCGAAAAAGACCAGCTTTCCTTGAGGTGTACGCCCTCGCCAGCGTCCCTTTGACTTTCCCTCGACCAAAACCTGGACTGATTTTCCCAACCACACGGCCGTTTTACGACCGGAGATCTCCTCCTGGAGCGCTTCTACGGCATGAAGCCGGCGTCGTTTTTCGGCATCAGGTACATCGTCGATCATCCTTCGAGCACTCACCGTGCCCGGACGGGGGCTGTATCTGGCAATATGTACTTTTTCATGCTCCAGTTCCACAAGGAGATCATACGTACGCTGAAATTGTTCCTCAGTCTCCCCAGGAAACCCAACGATGATGTCATTGTGGACTGCCGAACCTGGCACCATTTCCCGAATCTTATAGACCAATTCTTTATAGTGGCTGGCCGTATATCCCCGACCCATCTCTCGTAAAATCTCATCATCTCCGGCCTGGCTGGGAATTTCAATCTGGGGCATAACCTTTGACAATCCTGCCACGGCCTCAAGAATCCTTTCTGTCATATAGTTCGGGTGGCTGGTAAGAAACCGGACTCTCTCAAGACCTGGAACCTGGTTGACCTTTTCCAATAGATCCGCCAGGTCTGGCCCATCGCTGATATCCTTCCCATATCGATCAATGATCTGTCCCAGGAGAACGACCTCTTTCACACCTTGGTCGACCAATGATCGAACTTCGCTAACGATTGCACCGACCGGTCTCGTGCTCTCGACTCCCCTACGATGTGGGATGATACAGAAAGTACAGGCGTGGGAGCATCCATAAACGACGGCGACCGGGGCGGAAACCAGTCTGCCTTTTTTAGCGACTGGTAGGATAACTTCCTCGTTCTGGACCGCATGCAGGGCGGACATGGCGGCGCTGTCAATAATACGATCTTCACCCTTCAACAAGTGGGCGATCAATGGTGCACCGTCGCTGGCAGGTGGCATCCATACATCTACAAATGGGAACTTTTTTTCAAGATTCTCGTTCCCTTTCACTCCTACAATGCAGCCCATCATAGCCAGGGTTACTTCTGGGCGGCTCTCCTTCAGCGGTCGAAGACTGTGGAGCCGGCCAAAAGCCTTATCTTCTGCCTGCTGCCTCACGGTGCAGGTCTGAAGAATGATAACGTCGGCTTCATCGGCTGTTTTCGTCGCCTCATAGCCAAGACCCTCCAGCCGAGATGACACCTGCCGGGCATCGGCATAATTCATTTGACAACCAGTTATCCAGAAATGATATTTCTTCGTCATAGATACTCCGCCCAGCGTCGGGCTGTCCCCACCCCATGGGACACTGGGCTCATTGATGAAGCGTGATCAAGGAAGCGATTCTATCGACCGCTTGCCTGCACGTCAAATAATCACCGCCGAGTACATCGACCGCTTGCGTGCACGTCAAATAACCACTGCCGAGTCCATCCCTCGCTTGCGTGCACGTCAAATAATCACTGCGGAATCCGTAGGGAACCAGAATGCTCGCAAAACCTCAAGGCTCCTTGATTCCGATCAGGATAATCTCGGTCAGATTAAACAGTATCCTCTCACCTAAATATTGGGGCTTCAGATAATCCATCGCCTTAGAAGGCGCCTGCCCTACCATCGACTTTAAGCGGGTCAGATTATCATCCGATACCATCATACGTTGGGCCCAGGAATCAAGATCTAGTTGTTTTTCGATTGTCTCGTGGTGAACGATTCGAACTCCATTTTGATAGTAGGCTTCGAACCACTCGTCCTGGCTAAGCGTTCTCGCATGGCTGGGATCACGCAGCTTCTCAAAGGCGTTTAGGTATCGACCTACATCCTCAAGACGGGAAGTCTTTTTGGGTGAATGAATGCTGCCGGGCACGATGTTGTCAATCACGGCCAACAGTCCCGCTGGTCGAAGAACTCGGATCGAATCCGCCAAAAATGCCTGTAAGCTGGGAAAATGGTGGGCCGCAATACGACAAGTAACCAGATCAAATGATTCTGGGTGGAATGGCAGTCGATCAGCCGTGGTTGAACACGTATCAAGGTTGATTTGTCCCTTGTCGGACGCCAGCCGCATCGTGGTCTTCAGCATTCCAAAGGTAAGGTCCGAAGCGACAACCCTTCTCACATATGGCGCTAACGCGTTAGCAGTGTGGCCCGCCCCGGTAGCAATGTCCAGGACATACCACTCAGGTTTCAGTTCTATGGCATCAATTAGGCGATTTAGGCTGGCTCCCTTAGCATGAACCGGGCTCGTTGCATAGGAATCTGGGTTCAGCCCAAATTGCCGTTGAATTAGTTCTCGGCTTTCTTGCTCAGCTATTCTATCGCCTTTCATAATCTAACTGCTCTAATCTGGGTTCACCCAGATCGCCTCGTAACAACCTGGTTGGGGAAATTGTACACGGTAATCCCGCCCGCTTTCCAGATCATATAAATACATTATGCCTTGATCAATCGCCAGGATTGCCTTGCCGTCAGGTGACCAATCGGAATTCGGATTGTAAAGGGCTATTCCGTTTTCGTTAAGGAATACCGTATCAAGCAGACCTTCACACATATCGAACAACTGATAATTCCACCTGTTCACATCGCTGTCATAGTTCCGACCGGCAAGTATGGCGCCACCTGGCGACAGGTCGACAGCATCTATGGTCTCGCTATCGGTTACTAGTCTTATCGAGTCAGATACAATGTCATATTCAAAAATATGGACGATCTCCTTGGTGTCACGGTAGGGTTGTCCGATAACCACTATCCTCCATTACTCACCAGAAGAGCCCGCTGGCTCGACTAGGGCAATAGATAACCTTGTTAGTCTTTGCTCCTCTGGCAGCTGCGCTTCGAGGTCACTGGGTTCGAACGCGGTCTCTCGAGAATCCTGACCCAGGGTTGCGAAGACAACTTCCCATCGAGTACCTCCCTCTAGACGAACATATCCAAATGTATCGTCATTTATCCAGAAAGGGGCTTGGCCGAAGTCTTGGTTGGTTTTCGTTTGATAATTTTCGCCCGTGCGAATCCAAAACATGCGAAATCCCCTTACAAGGAGATGGCGGCCGTCCAGTGACCATATGGGATAACCCTGGAGATCAAGCTCAACCGGACCACATTCCGCTTGCGAACAGCTGAGATCTTAAGAGTAGTAGCTTCCAAGTCCACGCCTTTCATTCGGGATCCTGATGATCAGGTTCTTTTTCTCTCCACTTACTCTCCAGGCAAACCCATCTGCCAGGTTACGTGGTAGTTGTCTCTCGAACAGAATCAGTTCAGTTTCTCCCTTGTTGAGCACCAGTCGTATCAAAGTTCCCTCATCGTTCGATTCTGATTCCTGTGCTATAAAACCATTTCTTGCGGGAACGACCTTTGAAACCGTGTCTTCATTGTGAGATCCGAGATAACGGCAATAGCCAGAATCTGGTTCGAACCGGTATCGTGAAGCGCCATTGTCAAAGCCATCACTGCAATATACATCAATTCCATAATCACTATTCACGTAGCTGTAAGGGATCGGTCGTTCCGCTTGCTCAGGCCAGGATAACAGGCCAGATTCGGCAAGGATGACCTGCAGAACTGCGCCAAGTTCCGGTTCTGCCTCACAGCACACATATCCTGGCATCGCAGATTAAATTGCAGCAGCGACATGAACTCCATATCCCTCCAGCATCGCCTGATAGCTGGTGTCGTCAGCCGGCAAACCAAATAAAGATGGTGTTGGTAAGACGAGAGCTGGAGCCTCGTCTGCTTCTTTTTCAGCTGCAGCTATTGGACCCGAATCCACGAAATGCTCTGCAGCACTGAGCAAACTACCCAGATCCTGGGAAAACTTGACTTTCAGTTGGAAATCGCTCAGACATTTGACGATTTTTTCTACTCCGCACAGCCGGTTTAGGGCATTATCCAGATCAGCGCTTATTTCGCTGGCTGGATGTTGTAACCCGGCCATTTTCTCCCCAATAATCTTCATTTGGCGGAGACAAACGCCAACCCCTATTCCAGCGGTAAGTATCCGAACGCTGGAGACGAACCGCGGCAGCCTCCCCCGAACAGAGCTGATGCTGTACCGCTCTTGGTTCAATACAGTGGCCGATTTCCTGTCCCGGGCCACACTTATCTCTAGCACGTCCGCAGTTGAGTCTGGATGAAACATCCCGATCCATGGCTGATCGAGAGTCCATCCATGATCAAAAAGTTGTTCCTGCACGCTCAGCCAACGTTCGTCCACATCGTTTACGAGTGATGAGAATAGCTCGTAATCTTGCAATTCAGTGGCTTTGCGTAGGAGCAGATGAGTTGCCCGCACATCTTCTTCTAACGCTGAATAATCAGCGGATATGCGGGCCTGAACCTGAATATAGTGAATGATGCCGGCTGTCGCCAAGAGAATCACAACCGGAATCCAGGCGAGCCGTTTTCACCGTTTCGGAGCCGTGGCTTGGGGGAAGGTCGTATCAGATTCCCATTCCTCATCTTCGAGCGTCCGCCAATCAAAAATATTTGGTCATTGGGTTCCTTTTCAGCAGGATCAATCCCGGATCCGATACATCAACTGAAGCCAAGTATTCACAGTATAAAGTCATACGATACATACTGTTTAGCACGTCATGCCTGATTCAACCCTCGTAGCATCATGGGCAGACTTGAAATAGCAGATCCTTCCCGTATAGGCATTGGTTGTCTCGCGCCGGTCCACGCGCGAAGGTCCGCGCGCGAAGATCCGCGAGCAAGGGTCCGCGGGCAGGGGTCCGAAAGATAATTCGCTCTGAAGTGGGGTTATGGGGAGTTTGTCCAGGCTGCACCGCGACATGAGTGCAATCCGTGCAATACCAGGTACTGGTACTTCTCTTCCGGTGCTGTAAGTATCAACTTTCCATCAGTCGAATGGAGAAGCCACTTGCTGTCAGCTGACCAGTCCAAAGCTGGCGATATGGTGCCATCGGCAGGCAGCAGTGTTTGCATTTCCCCTGACTCGAAATCGTACAGCCTCACATCATAAGTGGGCAGACCAGCCTGATAATCTGGAGTGGGACTCCGTATGAGCAGCCACCGCCCGTTCGGCGAGAAGCTGATTGAGGTCAGACCACTAGCAGCGACAACAGTCTCATAGATCAAAGTGGTCTCGTCATTTTTCCAATCATAGGCGACGAGATAGGTCTGATTTCCAGCACGATTCCCTGCCGCAACGACGATTCGATGTGGTTCCGCTGGCTGTATGGTGGCTCGCATAATTACGATATCTATTGGGTTTGTTCCGGTTAGAAACGTTGATATGTCTGCCGATTGAACCAGAACCTGGGGAGTGGGTGAGCTAATCGTCGAAGAAACTACATCAGGCACGGTCATCGTCCGGATATAACCGATAATGTCTTCACTCATCCAGAACGGATCTCGGCCTTCGCCCAGAACGACGGATGAATCACCACGGATATCTCCGGCACTTATCATTTGGCCTTGTGCTGCGTCAATGAACAGGGAACGTTGTCCACTTGGTGACCAGCGCAAGC
This sequence comes from Candidatus Zixiibacteriota bacterium, assembly GCA_035686605.1. Classification (GTDB taxonomy): domain Bacteria; phylum Chloroflexota; class Anaerolineae; order Promineifilales; family Promineifilaceae; genus UBA11865. The sequence goes on along the minus strand of DASRZI010000406.1, from coordinate 1,156 downwards.
TAGCTGAGATCGGTTCGATAGGACAGCTTCCCGATTCGCAGCTATTTATGTCAAGAAGAAAGTGTCCACCAGATAACGACTGGCTGTCGTACGAGCTGAGACCGACAACACCCTGGGAATTGGCGCGCCCGGTGAGCCGGTACGTGGTTCGCCCTTCGTCGACGACGTATTCCTGATCGTCCCTATAGACGATTGTCTCGATCCTTTCGGGTCTGTATAGTTGATCGGAGAACAAAATCCCCGCACCGCCGGGGATGGAACTCATGTGCACAAATTCGTGATTCGTCAGCGACAACGACCACGAGTCAGCCTCAGGATCATAGACGTAAAGGTTTGAGGAGCCGACGTTTCCTTCGTCGCAAATTAGAGCAACCTTTTGATTTGGCAAAGGAATCTGGGGTTGCCCCTGCCAGGCATCGATCCGATTAAGGATATAGTCGTTCCAACTTTCTTCCACATAATCTGCGGCGTACTCCATCTTATTGATCTGATGGACCCAATCGGAGAAGCTTACCGATGCAGTAAGAAATCGTTGCATATCGGCGCCGGAAGCTCCAATCCGGTCTGCGGAGAGGAATTCGACAAACGAATGTACAAGCCATTTATCAGATCGTTCATCCAACTCCTCAAGTGGCTGTGGATCGTCCCATATTTGAGCCAGGCGCGACAAGGTCAATGGTTCCCTCAAGGCGTCCAGGTAGTCCCCAGGATTGGCAAGCCAGGTTTGATATCCCAGTTGAGCTAGTTGAGAATCCATCAATGCTTCGTAAAACACGGACTGGTCGCAGCACTCCCAATCAGAGACGTCGTTTATTAGCCTTCTCACCGCAAGCTCCGCATAAGCCATTTGAAGAGCCCTGTAAGCGTCAATGTCGGTTGGAATACCCATCAAGGTCGGTGTCGGCAGAGCTAGTTCATCACCACCTACGAATCTCGAAACTGGATTTGATAAGGCGATCAAGACCGATGGGTCTGGGGTTAGGTCGATTTTCAGTTGATATGTGTCAGGGCAATCGAGACCAGTCAGTGAGCTGCATGCTTCGCCAAGGGCTTCTTCCAGATCGGCCGCCAAACGTCTTCCAAGGTCGGCGTCTGCTTCCGGAAACTCGACAGTCACGTAGCGTCCTTCGGCCGATATCCTATCGCCCCAGAACTC
>DASRZI010000405.1:0-3410 GCA_035686605.1 Candidatus Zixiibacteriota bacterium | reverse complement strand
TCCATTCTGAATAACGGCTTTGATTCCTCTTACACTGGCGGTGACGGCTTGGAACTTCTTTCCACAGCCCATCTCAAAGGTGTTGGCGGAACTTGGTCCAACGAGTTAGCCACGTCGGCTGACCTTTCAGAGACCTCACTTGAAACTTTGGCCATCCAGATTGCCAACGCCACTGACGACAGAGGCATTAAAATCATGCTCCGTCCGAAGTGCCTGGTAGTCCCGCCTGATCTTGAGTTCGTAACCGAGCGTTTGCTTGGTGGACGCGAACGTCCGGGTACGGCGGAACGGGACATCAACGCGATGCACAAGCGCGGTACGATCCCCGATTGGAAGATCAACCATTACCTCACGGATACGGACGCTTTCTTCGTCCTTACCGATGCGGATGGTGGCCTCCAACACTTCAAACGCAAGCCCATTAAGCGCGGCGTCGAAGGCGACTTCGAGACCGGCAACATGCGGTACAAGGCTCGCGAGCGTTATGTCTTTGGTTGGCATGATGCCCGTGGCGTCTTTGGATCGCCGGGCGCGTAATTGAATTGAATTAAAGCAAAGACCTTTCTTTCCTGAAAGAACAATCAGGAATTCACCCCTGGTGACCGCATGTCGGTCTGATTGGATATTCTAATGACTAGCTCTTACCCTAATGGGTTTGCAAACGGCGTCTCTATTCGTGGCGTCTCTGTTCTTAATCAACACGGTGGAAATGTTTTCTGGTGTGATTCCGGCGCTGGTGGCGACGGCAATCCTGGGACGTATTCCCAACCCTTCAAAACCCTAGACTATGCTGTTGGTAGATGCACTGCATCTAACGGCGACATGATTATGGTGAAACCTGGCCACGTCGAAACTGTCATTGCGGCAGCCGGTCTTGCCCTGGACGTTGCCGGTATCAGCATTATCGGTCTTGGTACAGGCACTCTTCGCCCGACTGTCAACTTTACAACTGCCACAACTGCTGACATGGACGTTGATGCGGCAAACATCACGGTTCAGAACTTTGTGTTCACTGGCGGCATTGACGCTCTCGCGGGCCCAATCGACATTAACTCAAATGACTTCGCGCTCATTGATTGCGTAACCCGCGACGTGACTGGTCAGACGACTGACTTTATCGTAACGGATGCCAATGCTGATGGGCTTCTTATCAAAAACTGGCGTCATGAAGGTGCAGCTGCTGCTGGAGCGGCAACTGCAATCACTATCGTTGGCGGCGACAATATCACCATCGAGGACTTCTGGATTGACGGTAACTTCTCTACTGCCGCCATCGAGAACGTCACGACTGCTGCTGTCAATCTTAGCATCTACGGCGCTAAGCCAGCATTTGTTCGTACTCGCAACGCTGCAGACGTGCTTATCACGCTGGTTGCGACAACGACGGGCAACATCGGGCCGAACATTTATGGTCGGGTAGCTGACAACGCTGCCAATATCACGGAAGCTATTGTTGGCGCAGATGCTCAGTTCTTCCAGCCCATCGCTATCTGTAATCTGGACGGCGAAGTGGCCTTGAACACGAACATCACGGCATCGACTGACGCCTAATGAATGGGTGGGGGCTTCGGCCCCCATTCACTTTCTCTTGTAGGAGTTTCAAATGGCTTCACGCCCACACACGTTTTCGCTCACGCCTGATGCTGCTGATGATAATGGGATCTCCGTTAGTCAGACGCCTGCGGCTGGCGGAGCGCAGAATCTAACCATCACGGGCGCTTTAGCTTCTGGTGGCGTTGCAACTATGGATGTCGCAAGGCAGGTCATAATCACATCTGCTGGAAACGAATCGGGACGCACATTTTCTGTGACAGGAACTAATGTTCATGGCGATGTGATTAAAGAGGATATCACTGGCATTAACATCGGTGTTGCCACTTCAGTCCATGACTACAAGACGGTTACTCAAGTGCAGGTTGATGCTGATACCGCTGGGGCAGTTCTGGTCGGCACAAGTGGCGTCCTGGCTTCTGCTTGGTACCCACTAAACCGCATCGAATTTGCGACACACAGTATCGCTGGGATTATCTCTGGTACGGCTAACTATGATGCCGAGCTCACCTATGACGATCTCTTCAATCTGGATGTAGCGGCACCACAAACAGCAGGTGCTGCCCCAACCGTCTTTAACCATGCAACTGTCGTGAATGAGACGACCAGCCAGGAAGGAACAATCGCGGCACCAGCCACTGGCGTTCGACTCAAGATCAATAGTTTTACAGCTGGAGCCGTCGTTTCTATGACGATTATCCCCGCCTCATCATAAGGTCACGTCATGTTAAGCCCAATACTTGCACGAGAAACTGATAAGTATGACTCTATCTGGCAGATAGAGGACTACCACAACAGCACGTCTCCAGGCGCTGAGATGGTCGATATGTTCATCGACATCGCTCAACCACCCCCTCATTCTCTTATCCTAGATATTGGTGCCGGTGCAGGGGCCGGGTCTCGCGTCCTCAAGGACAAGGGCTTCACGGTCCATGGGTTCGATCTCATGGACACTGGCTGGCGGCAGGAAGATATCCCCCTCCATATCGGAACGGTCTGGAAGGCCCCTCTAAACGTCCCAGGGATGTTTAATTACGGCTACTGCTGCGATGTCATGGAGCACATCCCCACCGAGTTCACGGCCTTGGCTGTATCGAACATGCTTGCGAAGTGCGCGCGGGTCTTCTTCACCATCTCATTCTACCCTGACAACTTCGGCCAAAGGATCGGTCAACCGCTCCATTTAACGGTGAAGGAGTTTACCTGGTGGAGGGACATGCTCAGGGAGGTCGGCACGTTACAAGAGGCCAGGGACTTGATTGGAGAAGGAGTATTCTATGTCCGGTAGTCTCAAGGGCGGGATCGTCGATATCGACATTGCTCCGAGTATCCTCAATGGAGAGGAACTCAAGAAGTACCAAGACGCCTATGACTCTGGGGAATATGATAACGGAAACTATTATGTGATCGGCCACCTTCTGGCTGGGGTTGCCTCATTCCGGCGCAAAGCAGCGCAATCTGAGGCTGCAGCAGACGAAGCAAGGCGAAAAAGCAGGGTTTTGAGCGTAAAGTTAAATGCAATGCACGGCCTTAAGAGCGAAACCAATAAGGCAGCCGAGGTTATGCGGGCGCGAATGTACGAGGAAAACAAGGTTCTTAAGGCGAAGATAAAGGAGTTAGAGGGTGGGTAATCATGAGATTGCGCTTAAAAATGCAAAGCACCCTGGTTTTAAGCGCGAGATTATTGACAGCACATGCAGTGCCATTGGGTCCGAGGTCACAGATGCCGATCAGCTAATGGCCTCCATTCAGGCCCACATGGTCTTTCCAGGGATCGTTATAGGATCAGAGAACAACTGCCAGAACGCCAAGGGCCAGGGTCTAATCTCTGTCAGTGTCCGGCATATCGCATGTGAAAA
>DASRZI010000404.1:0-7234 GCA_035686605.1 Candidatus Zixiibacteriota bacterium | reverse complement strand
GTTCACCTTCTGACCAGTGGCCATGGCCGTGGCGGCGGCCGCCGAATCGGTGACTGAGCTGCTGGCTGAATAGGTGGTTACATCCGCCACATAGGGCAGACTCTCGAATGCCAAGGGGCCACCGTTGTAATAATTGGCCGCCTTGACCTGCTCGGGACCCATTCCATCTCCGACTAGTAATATCACGTATTTTGCTGATGTTTGGGGATCGACGACCGTGCCCGATATGCTGTATTGGCCCAGGCTTCCATATTGTGTGTAGCCAGTTGGTCCGGGATTGACTGGAGCACCGGTTCCAGTTCCATCGATGTGAAGATAGTAAGTGCCCTCATTTAGAACAACGCTCAAGGACGCGGACACCTGAGAAGCCGAGTCAGATGAAGCTACCAGCGTATCAGTAGAGTCATATAACTGGGCCAGCACATCAAGATTGGGCAGGGGGCTAGCCCCGACGATGCTCAAATTGGCCTGTCCGGCGCCCGTCGTAAAGCTGAATACATCCACATCATCGGTTTGCTCGATGATTCCTACTCCGGAGATGGCGCTGCCATTTACGGTGAGCGGCGTTGCCGTTAGCCCGGAATCCCCATGATCATCGGGTCGATAACCGAATCCATTGCCGTTGGTCAGCGAGGCTAGAATCGCAAGATCATCAGGCCCGTTGCCATAATTTGCGCTCGCACCATCGTTGTTGGCGTCATAATATTCGCCCTTACTCCACTGGGTCACCGGCTGGTAGTAGGATGCGCCCATTATTGGCGCCCAACCAATTTCCCCGCTGCCATGTCCTGTGTAGTAGGTCGTCGTTGATGTACCATCGTGAGACAGGAGGAGTGCGTGTCCAACTTCATGACTGGTCGCCTCGGCGACGCCGGCAAGGCTTTGGTTGTAGACAAACACGGGCTCATCCAAATAATCATCAAACGAACCGATATAGGCATGTCCTCCACAGCCGCAGTTGGCCCAGGTGTCGTCGGTGACGACAACGCGCGATCCATAGTAAATATCACCGCTGCCCTGATAGCTGAGAGCGGCCGAACCAGGATCCTCGGTGGTAACGTCGACGTCGTAAGGGCTATAGTCTTCGGACACAATTTGCCACGAGATTTGGATTCGTTCGATCTCCGTAGCGTTGAAAGTGTTTGGATCCCCATCGATGTCATAAGGAGGTGAGACGATAGAGGCTCCTCCGTTCCAGCTCGTGCCAGCCACGGTCGTATGGCCGTCAAAATCTAGGTATATCACATGAGAGGCGCCTGGCAGGCTGTGCAGTAAGAATGTCTGGCTGGGATCGAATGGGGCTGCGTCCATTCCCTGCTCCATCGCCACGCTCGCGGCGAGGTCTTCAGGAAATGGCTCGTCGGCATAGAACAGCTCGCCGTCCGAATCGACGTATAGGGTTGGGTCTGTCAGAAAGAGGACCTTAAGCTCATCGGCCGTTAATCCATATGCGCTCGCAACTTGGGGCAATTTCACACCCAGGCTGTCGATAGCCTCCTGGCCATTTTTTGCCTCAGTAGACGGATCTGTCTTATCTTGCCCGAGGGCGCCGGCAGTCCCAGCTCCAAACAGGAGCATGCAGAGTATGAATAGCGATGCGCGAACAGCGAGTCCAGACCAACGTCGCTCTAGCTTATTGTTCACGACATCATTCCTTCTTTATTGCGATTTTTGGAATTCTGATATGCAGCGCAGCTATTTGTCATGACATGGGCCTTATTTCCGGTTGTTTTATTAGGGTGTCAAAGATCGTCCAGACGTGATTTATATAGCTCTATGTCCTTACACGGGCCTATGCATCGACGTCAATATCGTCCGTGTATCTCTTAAAATCCAATACCTTTCTTCTCATATCCACTCTAGATAACAGAGCTTCTCTTAGCGAGCTAAAAACAATCCCAGATCTGTCCTCAGGATTGATGCTGATTGGTCGAATCTCAGTTTGCGATGACAAGAGAATTCATGTGGTTGACCAGGCGCAGTGGCAGCAACCAGGGAATTGGATATGGTGTTTTAGCTTGTCCAATTCATTCTACAATTACGAAAACCTGCTGAATATAGTGCTCTGGTCAAGCAAGACTCTTCTCTTAGCCCATGTGTTCTGCGGTTTTTGGCCATCGGGATAGCGGGGACAATCTTTGGTTCTCGGTTCTGATGCCCGCCAACGAGCGATGATTCTTCAGAAGACAATGCAAACCCGCATAATCCGGTTGGCTGGGACATTGGTTATTCAGCAAGAGTTGTCTGGTTCTGGGGTATAAATCAGGCTAAACTGGTGATCAACTAAATCCAGAAAGATCTCAAGCGAAAATAAATGGGCGATTCCCTAGTAACAATCCCTCCGGAGAAACGGTGGAGAAACCAGGAACAACCGGTTCCTGTCGTCATTGCGATCATCCGGCGCTTCGAGCCGGGGGACGCCAGTGAAGAGAGAGCGGAGAAATACTTGCTCATCAAACGCAAAAGCGGCCCTTATAGACATTATTGGGCATTGGTAGGTGGAAAGTGGGATTTTGGCGAAGGCCTGGCTTCAGTCGCCCTTCGGGAGATTAAAGAAGAGACAGGTTTAGATGGATCCTTTAACTCCTTGAAAGGCCTGGTTAACGAACGGGTGATCTTAGATAGCAGCTCAGATATAGAAGCCGCTCATTTCCTCATTTTCGTCTGTCAAGTAGATGCGGAGACGGGGGATGCGCAGGAGAAAGACGAAGGCGCCGTCGACTGGTTTTCCAGCACCGAAATAGAAAAACTGAACGCCGAAGGTAGGATCATTCCCAGCGATTATGCCATGCTTTCTCAATTCGCAGGTGAGGATCCGCTGCCCTATGTCGAGGTTGAGATGGAGACGCTAAGCGCCAATCCGGGAACGACCCGAATGACCCGATTTGAGGTTCAAAGGTAACAGTGCCACTCCTACCTACGGAAATACTTCTTGGACGTTATCGCATCGTCAACTTGCTTGGCGAAGGGCAATATGGGGCTGTCTATCGAGCCTGGGATCAAATCGACAAACAAGATGTCGCCGTAAAAGAGTATCTGAGCTCGTCGGTTGATGTCCAACGACAATTTCGAGCAGAAGCGACCAGGCTGGCAAAACTGAAACATCCCCAACTTCCTGTGGTCCGCGATCATTTTCACCTCGAAGAGGTAGGTCAATATTTGATCAGTGACTTCGTAGAAGGAGTGAGCCTTGGTGAACTGATTAAAGAGTATGGCCGGCTGCCAACCGACCTCATCATCAGCTGGCTCCAATCGGCCTGTAAACCACTAACCTATCTGCACGAGAACAATCAGCTCCATTTGAATGTTAAGCCCGACAATATCCGCCTCACCCCCCAAGGGGAGATCATTCTTGTCGACACAGGTTTGCCAGGACTTGGCATCGGAGTTGGAACCAGTGGATTCGCCCCCCCAGAGCAGCAGGCCCAAATCGCTGTTTCGGCCGCAAGCGATATCTATGGCTTGGGCGCCGCCTTGTATGCTATGTTGACCTGCCAAAGACCTCCCGATTCTCTGCACCGAGAAAGCGGACTCGAAGAGCTCATACCGGCGCGAGAACTAAATCCCGACGTGGAACCTTACCTTTCTATTGTTGCTAGCCGGGCCATGGACCTTCGTCCCGATGTTCGATTCGAAAGCCCTGGTGAATTTGCCCTGGCTCTGGAGAGACCTATTGGACGTCCCGATCAGTCATTCGCAGGTCTGAAACGAACAGAACCGGCAGTACCAGCAGCGCCTGTCCCCCGAGTTCCCAGAAAGGCAAGGCGGCAGATCGAGCAGCGAACTATCTTTGGCCTGGCTGCGATACTTTTGATTTTTGTAGGGGTTGCCATTGGACTTGGTCTAGCCAGTCGATCGCCGGCGATCCAGGAGGGCAGGATCGGGGCAACGGAGACCATTGAGTCCATCGTGATCGCCGCGCTTACCGAGATCACCACTCTCACGCCGACGTCCAGACCAAGTTCAACTCCAATTCCGACACCGGCACCATTAATCGACGACAAAACCGAGGCCCGCATGATCTTCGTCCCCGGTGGGCAGTTCCGAATGGGAAATGACGCCGCCGATCCCGATGAAGCGCCCTTCCACCGAGTACGGTTGGATCCATATTTCATCGATGAGTACGAGGTCACCAACAGCCAATACGCAATCTGTGTCGAGGAAGGGGAATGTGACCCACCAAATCGAAGAGGAGCAACGCTGTACCAGTCCTACTATGGAGAACCGGCCTTCGAAGATTACCCGGTCATCTTCGTAAGCTGGTTCCAGGCCCAAGCATTCTGTGCCTGGCGGGGTGGTCGTCTTCCTACAGAGGCAGAATGGGAACGAGCCGCTAGTTTCGACGTCCAGCAGGGCATTCGCCATATCTATCCTTGGGGAGATGAATTTGACGGCGAGCTGCTTAATTTCTGTGATGTTAACTGCCCAGATGCGGACAGGGATGTCGCTTTCGATGATGGATTCGGTGATACCGCCCCTGTAGGATCCTATCAGGAAGGTCGCTCTCCCATCAACATATTTGATGTGTCTGGTAATGTGATGGAATGGGTTAGTGACTGGTACGATTCTGACTATTATCAGTTTTCAACAGATACCAATCCGCAAGGTCCACTAGAGGGGGAATTCAAAGCACTTCGGGGGGGATCGTGGTTATCAAGCATGGACGAAGCTCGCACAACTGGCCGCAGTTCATACCATCCAACAGTCTCCCGGGCGAACCTGGGATTTCGCTGCGCGATGACGGCACCCTAGTATTTTTGTAACCTTTGGAATTCGCCCGAATCTCAGTGCGCTGGGGGAGACGCGAACATCACCCACCGCCAAATAGAGGGCAGTTGTATTTTCGAGATGCGACGTTGCTCTGTTTAGGTGACTCAGATATAGAGAAGAACAATAGGTTTTAGAACTACTTTATTGGATTGTAATATTGGTTTTATGGAGTATATTAGGGCTGACCGCGCTCAGTTGACGGCAGGCGCCAGCTTCCTGATAACGGAGTAGGGGAATGAGATGCAGAGGCGAAGGCCATTGACATACCGTGAATCTGCAGCGATTTGTGCAAGTGGTAAACGAACGCTAAGAACCCCCTATTGCAGCAGTCACAGTAAGGGTCGCAATAGGAGATATTGTGACTGCAATTGACGGAGAAGGTCAAATCATGCTTGAGGATAGGGATTCTGCAGCGCTAGCGAATGCCTATCAAGCTTGCCTGCGTCTTCAGCATATTCGAACGCCAGAACGACTATCTCAGGAGATTGCTTCCATTGTTGAGGGGACGCTTGGCTATGAAAAAGCCAATGTATTCCTGGTAGATGAAGTTGCCGGGAGATTAAAACCTTTCACAACTAGAAAACGCAGATCCAGCGATGAGCAAACAGCCCAAAGCGGTCTTGAATCTACCCCAATTCGTATTGGAGAGGGAGTTGTTGGCTCGGTGGCCAAAAGTGGCCAAGCTGTTCGAATCGGCGACGTCAGGAAGGAGTCACGATACATAGACGAGCGTGAGAATACGCGCTCTTTGCTTTGTGTGCCAATGCGCGTCGGGGATCGTGTCATTGGTGTAATCTCAGTTAACGGCTCCCATCTCGACGCCTTTTCCGACCGGGACGAGGAAGTTGTCAGCATCGTTGCTGACCAAGTTGGGGTAGCCATCGAGAACGCAAATCTCTTCTCCCAGATTCGCAGGTACGCTGCTGAACAAGAACAAAGAGTCGCAGCCCGAACGTCCGAGCTTGAATCTGTGATCGCTCAGCTAGAACAACTGAAAGTCGAAAGGAAGATCACAGCCGAGGCCCTGCGACTATCGGATGAGCGCTTCCGTTCGCTCGTCGAAAGACTCCCCATCATCATCTATACGACCGAGAGGATCAGTTCCAGACGAACTCTGTACGTAAGTCCAGAGGTCGAAAGAAAACTAGGTTATTCTCCAACCGAGTGGACCTCGAAAACTGTGCTCTGGTTTGCCTCGCTGCACCCTGATGATCGGGACAGGGTACTAAATGCGATCGCCAACGCCAAAGCGAGCGAAGAGCGCTGGCTTTCCATGGAATACCGGCTTTTTGGTCGGGACGGGCAGGTTTTCTGGTTTAGGGATGAAGCCGAACTCATACGTGATGATGGAGGAAGGCGTTTCGCACTAGATGGCTTGATGCTAGATATCACCGACCAGAAGCTGAAGGAACGATCAAACTCCCGTCTCATGAAGGAACTGGATAGTAAGAATGAAGATCTGCAGGCTCAAAACGATGGATTGAGCGCGTTCAGTCATATGGTCGCCCACGACCTCAAGAACCCTTTGGCGATACTTCTCGGGTTCGCTGAACTGTTGAGACAAGACTACGGCGCGGGCGATGACCTGCTCCTAAGCCAGGGTGTCACGGCCATCGCAGATAATGGGCTTCGGATGCAGAGCATCATCGACGAGTTGCTGCTTCTGGCAGAAGTTCAGCAGATCGAAGATATAGCTCTGGAAGCTCTTGATATGACCAGTATTGTCAATGAAACGCAGAAGAGATTGAGCCATCTTATCGACGAACGTGACGCCACGGTCATTGTTCCCGCTGCCTGGCCCACAGCTTTGGGTCATAAACCGTGGGTACAAGAGATCTGGGTCAACTATCTGAGCAATGCCATCATCCATGGCGGACGACCTCCTAGGTTAGAACTAGGAGCGATGGTACAGCAGGATGGCATGGCCCGATTCTGGGTTCAGGACAACGGTCCTGGCATATCACGTGAAGACCGTCTGAAGCTATTCGAACCTTTTACAAAGCTTTATGAAGTGCAAAGCGAAGGCCATGGGTTGGGATTGTCCATCGTCCATCGTATTGCCACGAAATTAGGTGGGAGTGTTGGCGTCGATAGTGAACGGGGTGATGGGAGTATTTTTTGGTTCACTTTGCCAATGGTGCAAGAATCAACCAGTTAACGATATCATAGAACGTACCTGAATTCACTTACGGCCTGTCCGATAAGTGATATATTCCTGTGCAACGTAGCTGACTGCAGGCTATGATCCTATCCGGAGGTACGATGCATCTTTTCAATACGCTTTCACGCCAAGTGGAGCCTTTTATTCCAGCCGGCGATTCCGTCTCTGTATACGTCTGCGGGATTACACCTTACGACACGACACACCTGGGTCATGGCTTTGCCTACTCCAGTTATGATGTACTGATTCGATACCTGGAGTTCAGTGGATACAAAGTCACCTACGTCCAAAATGTGACCGACA
>DASRZI010000403.1:0-2983 GCA_035686605.1 Candidatus Zixiibacteriota bacterium | reverse complement strand
TCGCCGTAGCGAACCCGGATATAGGCTTCCGTGATCAGTACCGAATTCTCCTCGTAGTTGGGCCAGGCTTCGGACAGGGTCGCCAGGTATTCATACGGCGTCTCGGAATGACCTCGGGGATAACCATGGTCGGCCGCTGTCTCGTTCATCGCCTGATAGATCCTTCGGATTGAAGTCGCAGACCTCCAGCGCCTGATGAATCCCAGCCTGTCCAAAAACCTGCGAGCGAAACCTGCACTTTCCAAGCCAGCCAATCCATCCGTAGGACTGATTGACGTAGCTTCTGGCTCGGCTGCTCGACGGGCTATCCTGAATAATCTTCCCAAGGCCAATGAGACCAGGAGAATAATGAAGATCATGATCAAAATCGGCAAAAGACGTTGGGATGTCTCGAACAGTTGGGGCGCTTGTTCGGTCAATACCTCTGGCTGAACAGTCGGGAGACCTGAATCTAATCCAAAGTCGGCGAGCGGTTCTATTGGAGCGCTGAAGTCGAATGGTAGAAGTCCTATCAACCATTCCAGTAGGGCAATAACCGGTACCAGGAGGTAGCTGACCATGGAGGCTACGACGGCAGCCATAAACGTAAAAGCCAGCCAAATAGGTCCAAGCCAACCTACAACCTCCATCACCGTCTCACCGCTGATATAGCCAGTTATGATTCCGGTGAGAAATGTCAGCAGCGCGGCGGTGCCGATTACTACGATCATCCACCTGGGACCCATCGGGAAGGAATGTCCACTTCGGTTTAATTCCAGCTGCTCCACCCTGGTCAGGACCACTGCCATAAGGGCAGAGAACAGAAACAGGAGAATGAACGGCGTTACAGACCAGGAGAGCATCGTACCAGCGATTCCGGCGACGAATACAGCCATTAGCAGGACTCCGAACCGCAATCTCAAACCCGTGTCGTGAACATCGATGCGTCGTCCGACCAAGGATATTCCTCTCCACCAGCAGATTACGACAAGGGCAAATAAGCCCAGCTCCCGTGACCGGTAAGGATTTCCCGATTCGGCTATATGTCCAAACATCTCTCCAATCCATCCAAAATCAAGCAGGTCGTAATTAGGATAAACCAGAAGTCTCCAGGTGAGCAATACCGTTGCGAACAGAGCTAATGCCATCAATATCTGCTGGCGCTGGACCGGTATTTCCAGGATGCTGGAGATCCGGCTTAGATTGAAGGGAATGAGCATCAGCAAGAGAAGCCAAATAGTGACCTGTGTAGGGGACCAATAGCGCGCCCATGGCATCAGGGCCAGGGCAAGTGGAGCAATAAGGGCGATTTCCATACTTGCCCAGAGGATGTACAACAGCTCGTGCCGGAATATATGCCAGGCGCTCGAAAACCAGGGACCGACGGAGTGTCCCACCAATTGGCTCATGACTTCTTTCCGTCTTCTTCTTCGTCAAATTCCAGGTAAACCGGCTCGGGTGTTGGAACCGAACCTAAGGAAGCCTCCGTCGTCGTATCGCCCTGGCCTGACTGTTGAAATGCCGGTGCGCTTGAAGGGATATGATAAGTCTGGATCCCCCGGATATTTGCCGGTGGTGGATCGTCTGCAAGCGATATCAACGCGATTCGCCGTCCTGCTTCCGCCAGCCGCATGAGCCCAATTAACATCTCTTCGGTAACCACTGCAGTAACAAGAACCAAAGTTGCTGCCCAGGGCAAACTGGGACTTTCGCGATGCATTAGCAATTCGATAGAAGCCGTCGCGAACTCGGTAACAGCAGCGAGGGCCTCAAGAATCTGCACCAACTGACCTGGAGCTCGTCCCGGTGGGACCCGGATCGGTTGATCCGAACCGGGAACCGATCCATTGGCGAAGACGCCTATACCCCACTTCTGCTCAGCTGCGAAGTTTGTAATTGAGGCTGTGACGCTAATGGCCCGTTCTAGCAACTTCGGATCAAAACCCATCCAATGTTTTGGATACGTGGCAACATTTAAAAAGGCGACGACGTTCATGCCCGAAGTCGGGTCATATACCTTGGTCTGCAATTTATTGCGTTTGGCCGTAGCTTTCCAATGAACATCGCGAAAACGATCCTGTGGCTGGTAGTCACGAATCCCCTGAGTCTTAATGGGATCGGGAAAGAGGCTGTGCCGAACCTTAATTTCGCCGAAAAGCTCTTTCGCGGGAAGCTCTAACTCCTCTAACGGCCAAACCCTTGGGTAAACGACGATTGTGTCCAAGTACCGGTGCAGCCGTTCTACCGTGAAGAGGGTAAAAATGTCGCCCGATAGGTATAGAACCGGACCTAATTGATAAAAACCTCTACTTGGGAATCTCAGATTGACCGATCGCTGGGTGCGTTCGAATCCGTTCAAAGATAGCGTATTCTCAAGAATGTAACTTCCAGTGATCTCACTGGCCAAAACCGATATTCCATCAGCGTCGTCAGGCGCAAATGGAATCTCATCTCTAAATTGAAGCCAGGTCAAAGGCAAGGGCTTTCGATTGCTGATCGTTGCGGTCATCCGCACACGTTCACCGGGAAAAACATGGTTTCGGTCGAAGGAGCGCTCATAAGTGACGCCAATGAGCGAGGCCTGCTTCCACCAATTACTCAGGACGAAGATGACGATTAAGCCGATTCCGATGGCGAGAAACGGGGCGCTTCGTCCGGCTAATAGGCCGATGATTATCAACAGTAGAGCTATGGGCAGCCAGGCTTCACTAAAGATGCTGTTCTCTCGCTCGCGGATAACAGCCCCCCGTGCTTTCGCCAGGTCATCGGTTCCTGGAACCCTCCCGTCGCGAAAATGACGGATTGACTCAGCTGCCGCACGGCGCTCATCCTGAGCCTGGCTTTCCCTAACGATTACGTGTAATTCGTCCACAGAACGATTATGACTCGACCGGTACCGCCACTGTATTGACGACATCACGAATGATGTCTTCTGGCTGCCGGCCTCATAGGCGTGTCTGCGCGGCGATGATTAATCGATAGGTTAGCACATAAGGAGCCATCA
>DASRZI010000402.1:0-4754 GCA_035686605.1 Candidatus Zixiibacteriota bacterium | reverse complement strand
GAGGAATCTAGATAGTGCTAAATCTGATCTCTTCCCACGAATCATATTCACTATAGATCAACCCAGAGAAGACCGTAAGGACATTTGAGGGCTTTGGCCAGGGCATCGACTTGGAGCTGAGAGTTCAGTTCGCCGTGCTAGCCGCGATAGAGGATACGGATAATGATTCCAAAGCCACAATTAAATCAACCAGCCAAGCTAGGGTCCTCAAGTGAAGAGAGCCCTTCCCGAAAGGCATATAAAGCCGCCTGGGTACGGTTTGCCAGGTGCAGCTTTGCCAGGATATTACTGACGTGAGCTCTTACCGTGCGTTCACTAACCACCAGTTGATCGGCGATTTCCTGGTTCGCAAGCCCAGCTGCTACGAGCTTCAATATTTCCACTTCTCTCTGCGTCAGAGGCTCCTCCGTTAGGGGAAGTCTGGCAGGCTGTCTAAGTTCCCGTACTACTTTCTGAGCGACCTTGGGATCCAGTGACAATCTACCTGCATATACATCTCGGATCGCATTGAGCAGCTCTTGCGGAGTAGAATCCTTGAGTAGGTAGCCGAGGGCTCCAGCTTTTATAGCCGGAAATACATCTTCATCGGCTGCGAAGCTTGTCAGGACAAGAATTCGAGCTTCAGGTAGGCTCTCTCTAATCTCGATGATAACCTCCAGGCCACCTTTTAGAGGCATATGAAGGTCAAGTAGAATAACGTCAGGTTGGAGAGCCAGTATTTTTTGTACAGCGTCGATGCCGTTGCTAGCATCGCCAATGAGTTCCATCTCGGGTTCAGTCAGTAATAGCCCCTGTACTCCTCCGCGCACTAGGGGATGATCGTCAGCATGAAACACTGTGATTGTATTATCCATCGATTGAATCGTTTATAGCAGACTTAATGAGTTAGTTGAATAAGAACTAATGCTTGCTCGGTCTAGGTCGAGTTCAACATGTACTCTGCTGCCACCATCAATCATGGTGTCGATCTGCAGAATGCCGTTAAGCGAGTCGACCCGCTCGCGTATACTTATCAGACCCAATCCTCCGTTTTCACTTGATTTAGGCAACCTGAACCCCTTTCCGTCGTCTGAAATGATCAGATCGACTACATTACCTCGCTGCTTCAATTCGAGGCTGATCTTCTTCGCGGCAGCATGTTTGACGGCATTATTCAGCGCCTCCTGGGCAATTTGGTACAGCGCTTCTTCAACGTGAGCTGGCATACTTATATCGCCATCAGCATGGTAATCCACCGCAATGCCAACCCTTCTTTCGACGGCCTCTAGCCTTTGTTTAAGGGCGCTGACCAATCCCAACTGTTCCAAGATGGCTGGACGTAAACTGTACAAAAGAATTCGCATTTCCCTTAACGCTTGTTGAGCTGTCTCAACGACCTGGTTCAAATAATCAGCGGCCTGATCCAGCTGATTTTTCTGGCTGAACCGCATACTCGTTTCCGCATATAGCGTAAGACTGTAGAGGGTTTGCGTTACTGCATCATGCAGCTCGCGAGCCAGCCGGTTACGTTCGCCGACGATTAATAATTGTTCGTTTTTATGATGCAACCGGGCGTCTTCAATAGCCGTCGCAATCTGGTCAGCAACAGAATCGAGGAGAGATATATCTTCCTGGCTAAACGGACGCTTAGATTGGCGATATCCACTTAGGATGCCCAGTAATCTATCTCGCGCAATCATTGGGACACCCAGGTAGGACCTGAAACCAGCATCGCGCAGGACAATCGATGAGCGTTCGTCATTTGCGATATCCGCCAAAGCTAACGGCGCCAGCTGGGTGGCTACCCATCCCATCAAGCCATCATCGATGGGCATGATCCTCAGTCCATCAGCTAGGTTTTGAGGAAGACCGCGATGAGCGATAAGATGCAGCATATCGGCGTCTTTGTCTAACAAATGAATGGTCCCAAACTGAGCGTGAACGGCATCCATCACCCGTTCAAGTGATTGGTCTAGTTTGTCGCTTAATTCGAGCGGCTGAGCCGCGATAGTCATAACGTCGTATAGGGCAGACAACTTTTGTGTTCTATCGACAACCTTTCTTTCCAAAATCTGGCGGGAAAGAATTCTCTCGGTTACATCCGTCACCACCAACAGAAATCCTGATTCTCCCTGCTGCGCTGCCCAGGGCACAAATGAGGCATCCCAATAGAAGACGCTGTCATTGCTATTCAACCGCAAACCATCTACTGTTGTCATCGAACCGGCCAGAGCGCGGTCTATGTAGGCTTGGATAGTGGATTCAATTCCAGGCAGGAGATCGTAGATGTGGATACCTGGTTCAACTTCCAGCTGGGTATAACTTTCGATATAGTCAGTCCATCTGGGATTAAAACGCCGCAAGACCAACTGCTGATCAAATAATGCCGAACTCATCGGCATCTTCTGGAAGAAAATATCAAGAGGGTTCTCCTTAGGTTCCATATTCACATTATCTACAGATGAAAATTACCGCCAAATATATAATACTAATTTGTATACCGGGAAACAGCCTAAATTCACTATTCATATTCTCGAAAGCCATCTTCAAACGAGAGTGCACTCTCGCTCTCACGGTGAGATAGAATAGACGCTGAAAGCAGGCAGCTAGAGAAGGTCAGATCAACCTGTAGCTGGAGCGGATTTGAGGATCATCCCGATCCTCATAATCCCACGGGTCCTCATCCGCCCAATCCAGCTCAAGCGGTTTAAGAGAAACAACTTCAAGAGCTACGTTGCACTCTGGACAAAGAATGAGTTCTCCGACCTTGAGTGTTTTGCGGAAGCGCAATCTGGAATCGCATTCTGGACACTCTGATATTGAGATAGTAGGTTCAGAAGTCAATGGTTGATCCTCCTTCAGTTCACCGTTTCTCTGAGGATAGTTGTTGGCACCGCCAATCAATAACTTTCGCTTACCTTTTTTTGTCGTTTTCACCCGGGATTTACCCGAATACTGCCTGTTCACTACGACCAGTTCTACTGGATTTCGGTCCGTGACCTCAAGCCAAGAACCGCAGCGTACACAAGATAGATGCTGCCCGATCGTTAATCTACCGTTGAGGGAAATCAGGCCATCACATTCAGGGCAAAGAGTCCGGTTATTTATCCTCTGTTTTGCCAATCTATATCCTCCAAAGTACTCGTATTCTCAATTCTAGATAGTAATGCCGTTTGAGGGATCGGCCGATGCGCCAAGATCTAACTAAGACAAATGACCTAATAATCTAATTACTCGCCCAAGAAAAACATCAGCAATTGGATCGCCCAGTTCGCCAAGAATGAATGAAAACTCTAACCCAGATTGCAGATCTTGTTCACGATCGTACCAAATGCTCAGCTGATGGATCAGCGTAAGTTCAATTTTGCTTCTAGGCTTGTGATATTGGCTTCCCTATTGAAGTTGGCACGATCATCCCCATCGAAGGCTATACTGCTATTCTCCCTGGTCTCGTCCAATCCCTTCCATCCCTCCAGGTTTCAACCGGACCCTTGCGGATTGAATCTGATTACTTCTAGCCCAGGGTCACAGACTAAAGAGGGGATTTGTTGTCCATGGCGGGGCTATCGATTGAATAAAATGCATCCCGGACAGGCAGCCATTGCTTTTTTGGGTATATCCAACCCTCAAAGCGCCCCCCAAAATATCCAGGATGGACAACCAGACATCCACCGAGACTAAACAACTGACCATGCCATCGAACGCAGATAAAATCTTCATGTCACGGCGATAATCCGGAATTGCATCACGCCATCCGACGCGTTAACAGTCACGTCATCGCCAACTGCGTGGTCGAGTAAGGCGCTGCCGAGGGGGGACTCATTCGAGATCATACCCTCGTTCGGATCTGCTTCTGTTGATCCAACGATTGTATAAGTTTCCGGTGCGTCGCCATTCATCTGGATGATGACCGTATTGCCGAGATGTACCTTTCCATCAGGTTCGCCTCGCTTAATGAGCTCACCATGATTGAGAATATCCGTAAGTTCAAGAACTCTGTTCTCGATAATAGAATACTGTTCCATGAGCATCATCAGCTCTGTGTTATCCATCGTGTCGCCACCTATTGACGCTTCGTGCAGGTAAACAGCTAATTCAGGAAGTTCTTCATCCTTCAATCGGGCGAGCTCACTCCGAAGTTTAGAGAAGCCTATTTCGGTCATATACATCGTTTTATCAGCCATCACAACCTAATCTTCCTAGAGTCACTAGTACTGCCATAAATGTCCTTTATCCGGTACGAAGTTCGGTCAACCTTAGTCAAGTTTCGCTCTGGAAAGGTAAGAAAAAGAATTTCTAAGAAATGATATCTGAAATTTCTGGGGTCATGCTCTGACGTTCGGCGACGGATAGATCAACAATAATCGGAGTGCCGCCTTCACCAATTTCCAAAATTGCATCTCGCATTATCAGACCTGCTGATGCGACGGGACTTTCAATTTGCGCTTTCGCGAGAGCCAGAGCTCGTACTTGGCCCATTGGGCCAAGATAAATATCCCCGATCGAACCAATGAGCGTATTCCCAGCAGTCTGGATTTCTCGACCGATCAGCTGACTTCTCCGGATCCATTCCTCGTTGGCAACATTAGTCTCGCTGATTTCACTCGCGTCTGTCCGGCGAACTAGGACAACATCTTCTCCTAGGAGAATTACATCCTTCGCGTCAATGAAACGACTCTTTCGCTTTATCAGGCCGTCCGATCCGAGATAGACACCGGCCAGCGCATTCAGCGCTATATTGAAATAGATATCTTTAACTACTCCCAGATTAACAC
>DASRZI010000401.1:0-2505 GCA_035686605.1 Candidatus Zixiibacteriota bacterium | reverse complement strand
CAGGTGTAGAATGGACTGCTAGCTCCATGATCTTCTGAACTCGCGGTAAGATGCTCGAGGGATTGGGGTGCAGACCATCGATAATCAGAGCGTTTTCAAATAGCTGTTCGATTGTGAGATTAATCAGATCATTGCTAGGCTCGTAGTCAATAAGACGCCCAAGATCTTGGATCAAAGAGTGATGCCGGTTAACCTCAAATACCTTCTTTGGGACCTGATAATCCTGCTCAAGATAGCGATATACCCTTTGAAGATCGCTGCTGGGCTGGTCTTCTGGGTCGACGAGTCGAGCAGGATTATTCTCAAGCACGCTCGATGCGCGTACTTCGACAATGCGATCTCCCAACGTCGTAACGCAGCGCCCTACAAATCGATTGAATACTGCGTCAGAAATCCCAGCTGAAGCATCGGGCATTGTACCGAAATCATCACCCGGCAATTCGAGATCGGCATTGCCGATATTTCTGAGTTTCTTTCCTTCATACTCAGACAAAATCGATGTAATAAAAGGATCTACCGGATCTACTAAGTAGAGTACCTCGAGTGAGCGTTTAGTTAGTGGATCTAAATGGGGGCTGAATGCAACCGAAACTGGATCGTCGCCCAGGAGATAATATATCTCCTCCTGCTCATCTGGCATTCTCTCGATATAGGCATCCAAAGTGGTTAATCCACCTTCGCTAGCAGAGGAATAAAAGCGCAGGTAGGGGAGTATCTCATCTTTGGCGTCGGGATCAGCTGATAATCCCTCTTTCAGATAAGGTCCATATTGTTTCCAAAATGACAAATAGGCATCTTGATCCTCATCGGCCATTTTCCCAAGATCCCTCAAGACCCGTTTACGGACGGTGCGGCTCAGCTGGTGGATAAAGCGCGTATTCTGAATAGTCTCGCGACTAACGTTTAGAGGTAGGTCCTCAGAATCCACAACTCCTTCTACAAAGCTCAACCATCGGGGTAATAGATCTTGGCTATATTCCTGAATAAGGACATGGTGCGAATAGAGCTGTAAGCCTGTCTCCTTCCGGAGATTTAGGACGCTTTTCTCTCGGGTTGCAGGTATAAATAGCAGAGCCCGAATATGAATTGGTGCATCGGAGGAAAAATGGATAACACGCTGAGGCTTCTCGAAATCCATTGTAAACTGCTGGTAGAACTGCCCATATTCCTCGGCCGCAACCTCTGATGGCGACTTTCGCCATAGCGATTGCTGCTGATTTGCTTGTTCCTCCCCTATGAAGATCGGATATCCCACATAGTCCGAATGTTTTTTTATAATCTGTCGTAGTTTCCATTCGTCGGCGAAATCGTATGCGTCACTCTTCAGCTTGATGTGTATTTCGGTTCCCCGGTCGCTCTTTTCAGCCGGTTCAATCCGGTACTCGTCACTTCCTTCAGATACCCATGCAGCAGCCTCTTCATCGACTAGAAAGCTCCGGGAGATAACGCGTACTTCCTTGGCGACCATGAATGATGAATAGAACCCTACACCGAATTGACCAATGATATCGAGAGGATCAGATTCTTCCTTATCTATCGATTGAAGAAATTCTCTTGCACCGGATTGAGCCACCGTGCCTAGATTCTGCACCAGTTCATCACGCGTCATTCCAATTCCTGAATCCTTGATAATCAGCCATTTTTCACCATCTTCCTCGACGGATTCGACGTGGATGGCTAATTCGCTTTCTGGATCCAGGATGTCTTGGTTAACCAACATCTCAAAGTGCAGGCGAGTTAGCGCGTCTGATGCATTTGATATCAGCTCGCGCAGAAAAATATCTCTTTCCTTGTAGAGCGAATGGACAAGTATCTCCAATACTTGTCTAATTTCAGCTTTGAAGCTGTGTGAAGTGGATTCGGTCTTGTTAGCCTCTGACACCATGACCTCCGATGATCAAAATCATTTCAATATCGATGCGATAATAGCTTGATAATGTTTGATACTTATAAGAACGTTGAAAACGAAACAGTGAAGTAGATTGAGAGTAAACCTCAGGAGAAACGACGACGGGCGAATGAGAGCGCCACACCTGCGGCTATCAATCCAAGACTACCGACTAAAAGCCAAGTGACTGCATTTGATCCCTCTTCGGTGTCAGTCGTTGACTCCTCTAGACTCACACCAGTGATAGGAACGAAGGTCGGCGTATCAGGAATGCCGGTCGGCTCGGGCGTCTCAGTTGGAACCGGGGTGGATGTTGACGTTGGTTGGCTGGTCTCCGTAGCAGTTGGAACAACGACTGTGGCGGTTTCCGTGGAGGGCACAACTTCGGTAACGCGAACGATTGGTGTAGCGGAGGAGGTCGGTTCTTCTGTCGGCGTTGGCGGAGGGGTGCAAACCGGATTAGGCGTAGGCTGCCATGGGGATCCGGGTGTTGGAGTGTCGCCGTCAATATCTGGGGCTGGAACAATAGGCACCTGTCCCGTATAGCCTGAGAGAACCACCGCCTGATCGAAAACCCAGCCTATTGAGGCGTCAGCCAATCCTATCACCCACCACGT
>DASRZI010000400.1:0-9033 GCA_035686605.1 Candidatus Zixiibacteriota bacterium | reverse complement strand
AAGAATACCTCCTTGACTTGACATGGAACAGTTGTTCTAATACTATACTTCCGTATTTTGCCGATTGGACCGTATACCGGACGCCTTATCTGAAAGGATTACCTGATGAATTACCAAGATGCTGATTCCCTTATCCAATCTTACGCCACCAACCACTGGCTGATTAATACCATAATCGAGGGTTTAACAACGGCCGACAGCCTGGTGCAGCCCCCCTACGATGGCAACTGCCTGAATTGGGTGTTAGGCCATATATTGTCCGGCCGTCACAGCGCTCTGAAACTGGCGGGGGCGACGCCTGTCTGGAGCCAAGAAGAAGTCGATCGTTACAAGACTGGATCGCAGCCAATTGTCACCGCTGACCAAGCCCTCCCTTTGGAAAAACTCATCAGTGATCTTGACCTTACACAAGAGCGTATTGCGGCCGCCCTGGCGGGTAAATCCCAGGACGAGTTGATGGTGGAAGCCGAGACCAGTCGTGGCCTAAAGCCGGTCACCCAACACCTGGCAGGACTCCACTGGCACGAGACATACCATACCGGGCAGCTTGAACTGCTTAGGGACTTGGCCAAGGCAGAACAGGGGTAATAAACCCCACATTCATCGAGTTCTCCCTATTGGGACAGGGGTAGAGCTGGCCTTTGGTGATTATTGGGAGCGGACCAGCAGGAGCGGCCGGTCTATCCGGTTCAGCACCCCAGCCGACACACTGCCGTAAAAAACCCGCGATAGCCCTGTGCGACCATGGCTTGCCATGGCGATGAGATCCGCGTCCTCTTCCTTGGCTACATCAAGGATCGTCTTAACAACCGGGCCGTGCTCGTTTCTACAGGATGTTTCGATTTCCTTTTCTTTCAGTTTCTCCACCCATGCAGAAAGATACTCGCTGGCTTCCTCCGTCCTCCGCTCGGCCTGACCCACATTCATTTCAGGATATGCGTCGTAAGGGCTCGTATAGGCGATGATGGGTTCGACGATTTGGAGCAGGACGACGGCTGCCCCATAACAAGAGGCCAGATCCTCCACGTGCGGCATAATTGCCTCTGCTCGCGGCGATCCGTCCAGGGGAACTAGGATCTTCTTGTACATGCCTACCTCCTCTGTATAAGGCCGGAAAACGGCCTTGATCTATGGACCGGGTTTTGGGGGTTCGAGGATAAAAGTCTAATGATGCACTCCCGGCTGCCTATTATTATAGCCTGAAGCGCTCCATTTTTGATGATGAAATCGCGAGAAAATCAGTTTCCATCCGAGGATCGCGAAAACCAGTGTTCGATAGGGTCTACTTGATGTGCCTGAAAGGCCTGAGCTTCGGCGGGTATTTAGCTGGAGGTTGGCGAGGCAACCGGGTCTTGTGCCATCTCCACCAAAGGCAGTTCGAATATGAAACTGGCTCCGGAACCAGGCTTGCTCTCCACCCACATCCGGCCCTCGTGAGCATCAATAATACCCATGCAAATGGCCAGCCCCAATCCGGAACCGCCCTGGTCCCGGTTTCTGGCCGAATCAGCCCGCCAAAAGCGATCAAAGGCATGCTCCTGGGCTTCGGGTGACATGCCAGGCCCGTTGTCTCTGACTGATACCCGAGCCATATCGCCCCTTCCCTCTATCTTCACCAGGACCGCGGGCTCCTGGCTTTCGCTCTGGCTGGCATGGCGAAAAGCATTAGACAAAAGGTTGCTGAAAACCTGTTGGATCCTCCCTGCATCGGCAAGCACAGCTCCTGCAATCGGCTTTCTTTCCACTTGCAGGTGAATTCCTTCTGCCTCCGCCAGAGGTTCCATCGCTGCCACGGCTTGCTCCGCCTGTCGCCCAAGATCGAGTCGTTCCTTTTTCAAGGGCAGCTGGCCGCTATCGGCGAGAGAAAGGGTGCGCAGCTCCTCGACCAATCTGCTGAGAACGATCGTCTCCTCATGCACCACCGCCAGGTTTTCGTCCGATCTTTCAAAGATGCCGTCCTGCATCCCTTCAAGCTGCCCCCGGATAACGCTGATAGGAGTGCGTAATTCGTGGGCCAGGTCGGCGAATAGCTGCTGGCGTTGAACCTCATTAGCCACCAGCGCCGCAGCCATCTGGTTGAAGCTGGCAGACAACTCGCCAATCTCGTCATTGCTCTTGGCGACAACCTGCTGGTCGAGATCGCCAGATGTTACAGCCCGCGTTGCTTTGGTTAGCTCGCGAAGCGGTCGAGTTAGACTGCGGGCCAGGATCGCCCCTAAAACCAGGGCCAGGACAAGGGCCGCTAAGGCGCTGAGGAGCAATGCCTGGTTGACGCCATCCAGGTACTGCTCCGCGGCTCGCCCGCCCATCATGCCCGGTTCGTCAATGATCAATCCACCGACCTGCTGGCCTCTGACCTCGATGGGCAGGACATTCTCTGATCCGGTCTCTACTCTGGCCCTACCCCGGCCGCCGCCAGACGAGGCGACTATCTGGCCGGAATTGTCTACAACTATCAAGGTGCTTCCGCCACCTCCTGCTCCACGCCCTGGCAGGTAGCTTCTCAAAACCACCTCGGCCCCAGCCCAGCCGCCGTTGGCTCCGTAGTAGACCGCCAGGTCATCCACCAGCGACGCGGCCTGGTCCGCCTGGTCCTCGTCCAGAAAACGCTGGAATCCCACGCTCGTGACCCTGTTTGCCATGACCCCGATGACCACAACCACCAGGATGGCCACCAGGAAAAAAGCAGCTGTTAGTTTAAACCATAACTTGTTCATCAGAGTTCTTTGGAATAAGCCTTCCTCATTAGCTGTTGATTTTCATCTTTGCAATCACCGGTCCCCGATCCCCATTCCCTAGATCTCCGAATTAAATCGATATCCAACGCCGAAGACGGTAAGTATATACTCCGGCTCAGATGGTTTGCGCTCTATCTTCTTACGCAGGTTTTTGATATGCACGTCTACGGTGCGTTCATATCCATCGTAGGCATAACCTTGGGTCCTCTCCAGCAAATCTAGCCGGCTGTAGGCCCGCCCGGGACTGCGTATCAGGGTCGTCAGTAGATCGAATTCCATTGGCGTCAGATCGACAAGACGATCGCCTTGGGTCAGCGCCCGAGATTCGACATCCAACACGAGGTCACCGGCCCTAATAATCTCCGACACCTCTGGTCCGTCCGTGGTCCTACGTAAAACGGCTCGTACGCGAGCTACCAATTCCCTCGGGCTGAAGGGTTTGGTCAGATAGTCATCCGCACCTGTTTCTAGGGCCGCTATTTTATCGACATCGTCGATCCGGGCCGTCAGCATGATGATTGGCGTGTTGCGCTCCTTCCGGTGCAGACGCATGAACTCCCAGCCATTCATCTCTGGCATCATCAGATCTAGAACGATGAGGTCGGGTTTGCTTTCACGAGCCGCGAAGAGTGCCTCGCGCCCATTTTTGGCCACGACCACCTGGTAGCCCTCTTGTTCTAGATAACCCCGCACCAGGTTTGATAATTTGGGTTCGTCATCTACGACTAGGATCAATTTCTTCATCAATATCTCGTTCGAAAAGGATGGTGTTTAGCATTAGGTAATGGCGATCTAAACTCTTTCATGTCTGGATAGACTACCATATCTATTTGTACATCAGTAGATGGTAGATTGACATGGTTTCACATGCAAGAGCGGGAGTGGATTCAAGTCCACTCCCGCTCCTTCGAAACTATATCAGTTTGGGGCTGGCGCTAGCTGCCAGATCCAGCTCCCTGGGCATTTCGGCCCCTGCCTAGTCCTTGGCCTAGTCCTTGGCCTTGTCCAAGGCCATTTCCCATTCGTCCTTGACGGCCGAGTCCCTGCCCAGTGCCTGCCAGGCCCTCTGAGGCTAAGTCGCATACGCCGTCGCCGTTTTCGTCTACGAAATTCTCGCCACAGGTTCCATTTTGAAAGCCATTATGTCCAAATCCTTGTCCGGTGCCTGCCAGGTCGCAAATCCCGTCGCCGTCTTCGTCTACGAAATTCTCACCACAGGTTCCATTTTGAAAGCCATTAAGCCCAAATCCTTGTCCGGTGCCTGCCAGGCCGGTTCCAGCCAGGTCGCAAATCCCGTCCCCATCTCCGTCAATGAAGTTTGGTCCTTGGACTTCTTGCGGTGCTGCTGCCGGAACATATTCTTCTGGTGATTCGTATGCCATTGCCAGGGAAGTACCCAGCAGCAAAATAGCAATTACTGAAAGAGTGATAACTATAGTTTTCTTCACTTTAAGCCTCCATGACTTTTATCGAATATTTGAATTGACCTAATCATAGGCCAGGGCTGTGAAGAAGTTATGAAGACGTCGTAGGGAAGATGTAAAGGTTTTCTGTGATGTTTGGTCCTCCTGAAAATTGCACGCAGATAACGCAGATGGCGCAGATAGCGCAGATAAGAATCTGCGCTATCTGCGAACGCTGATCTCAGCAGATCTTTTTTATCAGCGAAAATCCGCGTACCATCCGCGTCAGAGATTCCTATCTGTGAGATCTGCGTTCGATTTTAGCCGCACAAAAAAAACCTCCTGCCGGCGAAAAGACCTGCAAGAGGTTTCTATCTTAAAACTTGGTTGACTTTCGGCGGCAAAACCACCTGGGCCAAATTACTTCAACCTAGATCCATCCTCGAAGGCGAACAGCCTCGGCCACACGCTGCACTGCCACCAGGTAGGCAGCCACTCGGTTGTTGACCTTTTTAGCTTGGGCCATCTCGTGAACCGTATGGAAAGCCTTGGTCATCTTCTGATCCAACCTTTCGTGAGTCAGGTCCTCATCCCAGTAATACTGGTAGGAGTTCTGAACCATCTCGAAGTAGGAAACCGTCACACCACCAGCATTGCATAGGAAGTCGGGAATGACATATACCCCGTTGTTGTAGAGAATCTCATCGGCCGCCGGCGTCGTCGGTCCATTCGCCAGCTCGGCCACGATCTTAGCCTTGACATTGGCCGCGTTCTTAGCCGTGATAACATTTTCAAGCGCTGACGGGTACAGCACATCCACCTCGAGCTCCAGGAGCTCTGCGTTGCTGATATTTTTCGTACCCGGGTAATCGATAACCGATCCCGTATTCTTCTTATGTTTCACAACATCTTCGAAATCGAGGGGCGTTTCAGAGAGGATACCGCCACGAGAATCGCTTACGGCGTAGATCTTCTGCCCGAGCAGATCGACCGCCAACTGGTGGGCATATTGTCCGGCATTCCCATATCCCTGGATCGCCGCCGATGACCCTTCCAGCTTGACACCTAGCAGCTTAGCTGCTTCACGTACTGTGTAAATACCGCCTCGCGCCGTCGCGTCGCCACGCCCGGCCGCGCCACCAAGCTGCAATGGCTTGCCAGTTATCACGCCAGGTTCGTGGTGACCAACCAGCACACGATATTCGTCCATCATCCAGGCCATAATCTGGGGATTGGTGTAGACATCAGGGGCTGGTGAATCTTTGGTGACCCCCACAAATCGGGCGATATTACGCATATAGCCCCGGCTAAGACGCTCTAGCTCTGTGGGCGACAACATACGCGGGTCACAGATCACTCCACCTTTCCCGCCACCAAGGGGGATGTCGACAATGGCCGTCTTCCAGGTCATCCAAGCAGCCAGGGCCCGGACCGTATCGATAGTCTCGTCGGGGTGGAAGCGAATACCACCCTTATTCGGGCCGCGGGCATCGTTGTACTGGACCCGGAAACCCTGGAAAATACGGGTCCGGCCGTTATCCATGCGCACTGGGATGGTGAAATGGAATTCACGCATCGGTTCGCGCAGGAACGCATGCATTTCTGGCTCCAATTGCAGCAGCTCGGCCGCCTCATCTAACTGGGCCTGAGCGATGCCAAATGGATTCAGTGACTCTTTGACCACAACTTCGTCAGTTTGTGGCTGCAATGTTGATTCTTCGGACACTCTTTTACCTCCAAAACGGTTGTTATGATTGGCGCAGGTCGCGCCCTAGCTTGTGACGGCAATAACTCTGACCATCACAAGGTATGCGATTATAGAACTCTTTTCTGTAATGTTTCGAACGGCTTTCCTACGGTTGATCATTTTCGGCTAGCATGTCGGTATCTTTACCAAATTGTGCGTATTGAACCTCCATATCTCTGGATCGCGATTCTTCAATATTCAGGCCATAGGCGATCTCATTTAGAGCAACCTGGCCTTGTTTAAACTTCATAGGCCACCCCGGTAAATCCGCAGCAAATATGTCACTTTCCAGGATTTCCTTTATCGGCTTGACTTTCTCCCACACTTCCTGGCGGTCTATTTGAACCACAGCCAGTGTCTCTCCAGCAATACCCAGCTCCGCCAAAGCCATTTTCTCATCTTCGCTGAAATTCTCATCTTCGTTGAGATTTTGGATGCGCTTGACAAGTCGAAGTCCTACAAGACGTGTTTTCTGAAGATCCTTCATCTCTAAAGGCTGGGCCGTTGGCATGTCGCCAAGAGGCATTCGAATAGGCTGCACAGAAAGAGGATAGCCGGGGAACGGGCGCGCCCTTTCGGCGATAAGGGTGAGGAGCAGCTCCTGAATGGCTGCCGTTCGTCCGAGATTTACCGCCTGGTCCGCTGGTAGTTTCTGGGCCATGGCCACATCTCGGATACCGGCGAGCAGGTTGGGTAGTGCCTTCCGGTAGTCCCTGTAAACACGCTCGACCGACTTCCCTTCTTTGCTGCCGGGCTTTATGAAATGTCCCCGGCTTGGATGAATGTAGGGCTCGCTGTGCTTCACCTCCAGACGCGGGACATCAAGCGGGTTGAGAGTGACCCCAGCCCAGCCATTTTCATATGCCTCTCGAAAAACGTGAAGAAACGTCTCAAATTCAGACTGCTTTGTGAACACCTCTGGATCACTTGTCAGGATGTTCGCTTCATCGTCAAAGTAGCCTGCCCACGAGACCGGCCGAGGTGAGCGGCTGACCTGAACCAGGTGAATCGCGTGGTCGCAGCCAGATAGCTGTTTCCTGATGGGTTCCATCCGCTCCAGGATCTGTTCATCGCTGTCCAGATCAAGCAGTAGTATCTTGACCCGGCGAAGTCGATCAGCGCTGAGGCCTCCCGCTTCCCTGGCTATACATGTGCCTATCTTCAACGCCGGCTTGATCTGCGGCAGGCTATCGACGAAGGCTTTAGGGGTTTTCTCCTGCAATAATCCGTCACAACGCAGATTGTGGGCCGTGATTATCTCGCCCAGCGTGTTTCCTGTCTTGAATGGACGCCAATCAAGGGCCGCGACAATATCCTGTGGATTGCAGGTAAGGACGAGAAGTTCCTCGGTGTTCCGAACTCCCTTGTTCATCCAAGATCCCCTAAAAATGGTCTGCGAATTTGTTGCACGTTATCAGATAGCGAACACCTCTCCTCAACATAAACTATACTGTCCGCCGGAGGTAGTGGAGAAGTGCAGAACGGCATACGTAGACAGTGATCAATATCATGTTTCACCCGGATGAGGCGGCGTGTTGGCTTGCCTTGCTGTTTGCGATCCTACGGGGTACCAACTTGGTTTGAGTGGGTCTTCAGACGCCCGTCGCCCTTGTGACCGTCCCCTCACTCGTGACCGTCACCTCCAGGGTGACTGTCACGTTCTTTCTTTATACTTGCCAACCTCCGTGCCTATCCTCTATCCACCATCTCCTGTAGGGGATAGGCGAGTCTGCGAGCCTCGCCCCCGTGCCTACCCTTCCTCTTCCAATCCACTGTGGTAAAGGCCATGTGACAGTCACCCTGGAGGTGACTGTCATGTTTCTTTCACTCGCCCAAATCTTCTATCGACGCTTTACCCACCACCACCATCTCCTGTAGGGGATAGGCGAGTCTGCGAGCCTCGCCCCCGTGCCTACCCTTCCTCTTCCAACCCCCATGGCAAAAACCATGTGACAGTCACCCTGGAGGTGACGGTCACATCTCCAATACTAGACCATATGTTCTATTGGTGTTATAATCAGACAAAATACCAAGCAACTATCCAAACCCATACACAAACAAAAGGAGAGTCAGACATGAAAGTTGTGACCCGATATCCCGACGGCATCTTTTCCTGGGTTGACCTGGGAACTACCGATATTGAAGCGTCAAAAACCTTCTACAGCAGCCTCTTTGGTTGGTCATTTTTGGATGTTCCAACCGATTCCGGCGTCGTCTACTCCATGGGCCAGATCGAAGGCTATGATGTGGCCGGGCTTGGTCCCATGGATCCAGACATGCAGGCCCAGGGCGCTCCCCCATTCTGGACGGCCTATATCAAGCACGACGACGTCGACGCCGTGGCCGCCAGGGTCACCGAAGCTGGAGGAAACGTCATGATGCCGCCCATGGATGTCATGGATTCAGGCCGGATGACGATCATTCAGGATCCGGCCGGGGCGATGTTTGGCGTCTGGCAGCCGAAGGCCCACATCGGCGCAAAGTTGGTCAATATCCCTAACACCCTGGTCTGGAATGAGCTGCAGACAACTGACATCGACGGCGCGAAGGCCTTCTACACCGCCGTCTTTGATTGGACCTACCGGGTGAATGAGCAGGGCTATGTCGCTTGCAAGACCGACGACCGCATTCAGGCTGGCATGATGCAGATCGACGAATCGTGGGGAGAGGTTCCTCCCAATTGGTCAAACTACTTCCTAGTCGATGAAATCGAGGCCAAGGTTGAAAAAGTGAAAGAGCTCGCGGGCAATGTGATAGTCCCACCAACTCCGGCAGGTGAAATGGGCAAGTTCTCTGTTATCCAAGATCCGCAGGGTGGCCATTTCAACATCATCGAGTACTTCGCCCCGGCCGATCCCCCTCCCGATCACTAGTCTCGTTAACTAACCCAAATTACCATCCAGCGCCCGGCTCCATTCAAGGAGCCGGGCGCTTTATCCTGCTTTGCGAATCCCTGTGCGATGCACCTTCAGGTGCGTTGCACATTTTTATACAGTTGGCTTTGGCCGGCGCACCGTCTCCGATCCCCACTTATCTGCGCTCGCAGATTCTTATTCACGCTCGCAGATTCTTGTTTGCGCTCGCAGATTCTTATCTGCGCTCGCAGATTCTTATCTGCGCTTTATCCGCAACACGGATTCTTATC
>DASRZI010000399.1:0-16603 GCA_035686605.1 Candidatus Zixiibacteriota bacterium | reverse complement strand
TCCAGGCCATCTTTGAGCCTCATATGCTATCCTCTCGCACCCCACATTGATACGGTAACTGCCCCACGTATATGCTATAATCGCATGCTTACCAGCAGTCCAAGAAGTAGATAAATCCAGCCGCCATCTCTCGATTAAGAGTTGGCGGCTGATGGGTAAATGGGAATTTTGATAAGGGAACATTATGCCTGACAAGTTAGACTTCCAAGAGATCATTCTTAAGCTGACCGACTATTGGAAGGATCAGGGCTGTCTAGTATGGCATCCGCATAATGTTCAGGTTGGAGCTGGTACGATGAATCCAGCGACCGTCTTGCGGGTTCTAGGACCTGAGCCATGGAACGTCGTCTATTTTGAACCGAGCATCCGGCCTGACGATGGTCGATTTGGCGACAATCCAAACCGGATGCAGCAGCATCATCAGCTGCAGGTAATCTTAAAGCCTGATCCGGGAAATCCTCAGGAACTATATCTGCAGAGCCTGGAATCTATCGGTATCGACTTAGCGAAACATGATATTCGATTTGTCGAGGATAATTGGGAGCAACCTGCACTAGGCGCCTGGGGACTCGGCTGGGAGGTCTGGCTGGATGGACAGGAGATCACCCAATTCACTTATTTCCAGCAGGCGGGAGGTATCAATCTTGATCCCGTATCAGTAGAAATAACTTATGGCTTAGATCGCATCGCGCTTGCCTTACACGGGGTAGAAAGTGTCTGGGATCTGGAGTTTGGCGCGGGCATGAAGTACGGCGACTTGATGCTGCAGTCAGAGATAGAACATTGCCAATACTATTTCAACGTGGCTGATGTGAAAGCGCTCAAGGAAATATACGATGCCTACGAAAACGAGGCGAAGCGATCGCTGGAGAAAGGCCTGGTCGCCCCCGCCCACGACTTCAACCTGAAGTGCTCATTCCTATTCAATGTGCTAGACACACGCGGAGCAATTGGGGTGACTGAGAGGGCCTATTACTTCCGGCGCATGAGACGGATCGCAGGCCAAATTTCTGAACTTTATCTCGAACAGAGGCAGCGACTCGAATACCCATTTCTGGATAACGAGCATTGGACTGTTCCGGTCGCTGAACCTGACCCAGAACCGGGACTGAGTTTGGCAGGAGATAGCGCCCAAACCTGTGTTCTTGAGATCGGCAGCGAGGAATTGCCCTCGGGTGATCTAGAGTCTGCCGTCCGCCAACTGAGATCAGCCGCTCCAGAAATGCTCGAACGCCTCCGCCTGAGCTATGATCGCCTTGTTGTCCGAGGAACACCTCGCCGGCTGTCGCTCATTATTCATGGTCTAGCACCTTGCCAGGAAGATCTGGAAATGGAAGTGAAAGGCCCTCCTGTTGACCGGGCTTTCGATCCCGCTGGAGAGCCCACCAAGGCAGCCGTGGGTTTTGCCCGCAGTAAGGGCGTACGAACCAACGATCTGCGCGTCGTCACAGAGGGGGACCGCAAGTACGTGGCTGCCACGGTCAAAGAAGAAGGATTGGCAAGCATAAATGTGCTGTCGGGGGAGCTTCCGATCTTGATCGCGGGAATAAAATTTGAACGAAGCATGAGATGGAATCGGAGCAATATTAGTTACAGCCGGCCCCTAAGATGGCTGGTCGCTCTTTACGGCGAGCATATCATTCCATTCACCTACGCTGGAGTACATAGCGGCCGAATAAGCCGTGGATTACGGGTCGACGGATCTCCGGACATCAATATCGGCAGGGCCTCGGAATATGCTGATAAAATCGCGGAATACAACATTATCGTCCAAGCAAGTCTGCGTAAAACTGTGATTTGGACCGCCGCTTCCAATCTAGCACAGGGTGTCGGTGGTATTGTCCGAGAAGACCCAGATCTGCTAACTGAAGTGGCCAATCTTATAGAGCAGCCTACCATGCTGCTGGGCAGCTACGAAGAGCGCTTTCTCGATCTTCCGCCAGATGTGCTGGTGGCGGTCATGAAGAAACACCAGCGATACTTTCCCGTATATAGCGAGGATGGGCGAAGCCTGCTTCCGTACTTCATCATTGTCCGAAATGGCGGCAACCAAGACCTGGATATCATCAAAGAAGGAAATGAGCACGTCATTCGAGCTCGTTTCGCGGATGCCGTCTTCTTCTATGAGAAAGATTCGAAGCAGGATCTGAGCACCCTGCTAGCCAAATTGGATACCCTGACTTTCCAAGCAGAGCTCGGATCGATGCTTGACAAGGTCAAACGTCTTGAGAAGTTAACTCCGCAGCTGGCGGAGATGCTTGAGTTGGATGAACACGAAAAAACAGACGCATGTAGGGCGGCAGCTTTGTCGAAGGCAGATCTTGCCTCCAGCCTGGTTGTCGAGATGACCTCTTTGCAGGGAATCATGGGCGGGCAGTACGCTAGAAAGAGTGGTGAGCCGGAAGCTGTTGCCCAGGCCATCGCTGAGCAGTACGAAGCGGTTAGCCAGACAAGACCAGGATTTGTGCTTGCCCTCGCCGATAGACTTGACAGCCTTGTAGGTCTGTTCGCAGCCGGACTGGCCCCGAAAGGATCGAATGATCCCTATGCCTTACGACGAGCAGCGATACAGATCATCGAGAACCTGGTCGCCAACGAGGTCGAGATTGACCTGCGGCAGGCGTTGACTTATGCCGCAGGTCATCTACCTGTTGATACCACTTCAGAGACAATCGGTGATGTGATGCGATTTGTAATCGCCCGAATGGAAACGTACCTGCAGGAGCAAGGAATACGCACCTCGGTTGTACGCGCTGTACTAGCGGAACAGGGGCACAATCCTTACTCGGCAGCTGCTTCGGCAAAGACCCTAAACGAGATCGTGAAGAAAGATTATTGGCAAGCCCTTCTTGACGCATATGCTCGCTGCGTTCGAATTTCGCGTGACCGGGAAATCTTTGAACTTCATCCGAGTCAGCTTGAGCTTCCTGAAGAACAAGATCTGTGGCGAGCGTATCAGGCAGCATCTCAGGAACTGGATGGCAGCGTACCGGGTCTAGAAGCGGCAATACAGGCTATGGAACCGGCTATTACGACCTTTTTCGACAGTGTTTTAGTGATGGATGACGATCCGGGAATACGTCAAAATCGGCTGGCGCTAGTGCAGAAGATAGCGGGTATAGTCGCCGGGATAGCAGATCTTTCCTTGCTGGAAGGTTTTTAGTTCGATCGATCTGCTTAAGCTATAATCGAATAACCAAGCCGCCCAATTTTTACGAGCCCATCGCACGGTGCGGATGTGTCGGTGACGATTCCATTTCAATGTGATGCGGATGAGCGTATTGGCCATATCCAGCAAGTCACAGAACGAAGAACTTGATGAGTGTTACTGACGAGATTAAAAGCAGACTAGATATCGTGGACATCGTGTCCGAATACATGCCCTTAAGAAGGGCTGGAAGCTCACTGTCTGGTTTCTGTCCCTTTCACTCCAATACGAGAACCCCCGCGTTTGCCGTTTTTCCGAACACCCAAACATGGCATTGTTTTGGCGCCTGCTCGGAAGGTGGCGATGTTTTTAACTTCGTGATGAAAAAAGAGGGCTGGGATTTCAGAGAGGCCTTGGTCCATCTCGCCGGCAAGGCTGGAGTCGAACTCGATGACTATGGGACGATTAGCAACGAGCAAAAAGATTATGAAGACAGGTTGTCGGATATCCTGAACGCAGCCACCGATTATTTCCACCAAATACTCCTCTACGCCCCCCAGGCAGATAAAGCGCGCGAGTATATTGCTTCCAGGGGATTTAATGAGGAAACAATCGAGCAGTTCAAGCTTGGGTTTTCCTTGGAATCGTGGGATGCATGCCGCAATCATTTCAATATGCAGGGTTATGGTGATGAGGAGCTGACAGACGCCGGACTCCTGACTGTTAATGAGGAGAAAGGGTCCAGGTACGATCGATTCCGCAATCGACTCATGATTCCGATCCGAGATGTCAATGGTCGTATGGCGGGATTTGGCGCCCGCACGCTTGATCCGGAGGGTTTACCCAAGTATCTCAATTCGCCCCAGACCGCCGTCTTTGACAAGAGCCGCCTCCTTTTTGGCCTTGACTCAGCTAAACGCCATATTCGTGAAGCAAGACAGGCGGTCATTGTCGAAGGATACATGGATGTCATCCAGGCCTGGCAGGCCGGTTTTTTCAACGTGGTCGCCCAGATGGGAACGGCCCTAACATCGGAACAGTTGCGATTGCTGAAGCGTTATACAAAGCGCTTCGTTCTTGCTCTCGATGCTGATGCCGCGGGCGCCCAGGCGACCATGCGAGGACTTGAAGTGGCCAGAGAATCCCTCGATCGCGAGAGTGATGTCCGTTTTAATGCCAGGGGACTGGTCAAGCATGAAGGGCGACTTCAGGCGGATATCCAGGTTGTGAGCTTGCCCCAAGGGTATGATCCCGACAAGAT
Source organism: Candidatus Zixiibacteriota bacterium (assembly GCA_035686605.1). Taxonomy (GTDB): domain Bacteria; phylum Chloroflexota; class Anaerolineae; order Promineifilales; family Promineifilaceae; genus UBA11865. The sequence goes on along the minus strand of DASRZI010000399.1, from coordinate 12,194 downwards.
CATCAGAGAGGAACCCGAACAATGGGTCAAGTTGATCGCTGGGGCAAAGCCAGTCGTGACCTATGTCATCGATCTGGCAACCCAAGACCTTGACGTAAACGATGGAAAGGCGAAAACGGAGGCTGCGAAGAAAGTACTGCCTCTGATCAGTGACGTCGCGGATCCGGTGGAACGCGAACATTATAGGCAGCTTCTAGCGCGTCGATTACGAATTGACGAGAGGACCTTGCTCAAAATCACGATTCCCTCCAGGCAAAGGCAAGGCGGTGCGAGACAGCCCACACAACCTATGGATGATGAAATGCCTGTGGATAGAGCGGGCGCCGATATAGTGGGTGCGTCAACCGTTATGGGCGGGGAATCGATTGGCTCGGAGTTACGAAGGGCGGATTTCCTGCGACAGTGCCTTATTCATCCAACCGTTATACCCATTATTGACCAAATTCTTGACCACAACCATCAGACGAAGGTTGAAGCCCAAGATTTCTCTAAGCCAGATGATCGCGCGCTTTGGCTCTTTGTTCGCGGCCAGGTCAACACCTGGTCTATTGCGAGTGAAGGTGATCTGTGGGATAGTCTGGAAGACGAGTTCCTTCGCGATCGTGTGCAATCTTTACTATCTTTACAAGACGGACCTGATATGTTAGTCGATCGCTTGCCCGACACCTTAACGAGGTCGGTGCTTGATTGGCGCCTGGAGCACACACAGGACTTGATTGAAGAGGTAAAGTTCCTTTTTAATGATGAACTTATCTTAAAGGATCCAGACCAAGTTGACCTTCTAGCAGAACAGCTGCGTGAATTGACAATGCAGCTGCTCAACATTAACAAAGCCAGAGCAGCCATGACAGCTACCGGAAGGCGACATACAAAAGAAGTTCTGGATGGTGTTTAAACTGGTACTGTCGCGACAGATCCCTTGGGAAAGTACTAACGATGGAATCTGAGGAATTGTTCGGCGAAAATACTGGGCTTACTATCGATGATGCCGAGGTTGTCGAAGAAGAGGCCTTTGATATCGAGTCGGTTGTAAAGAAAGCACGCCGATCACGCAAGATCGAAGAAGTCGATGTCCAGGCAATCTTGGCCTCAGCTGATGAAGACCAGGCGGACAAACTTTACGAGCAGCTTCAACGTCTAGGCATTCGCATCGTGTCCGACACCGGCGCTACAGTCGAGGATTTTAGCGGGAGTTCGACCTTTTTAGATATCGATTTTGCTAGTGAGGACGTGATAGATGAACGCCGGTACTCTCCTGAGGCTGAGGAAGATCCCGTACATACGTACCTTAAGGAAATAGGCCAGGTACCGTTGCTGACGGCCGAGCAGGAAATTTGGCTGGCAACCCAGTTAGCGGCTGCGTCAGTACTCGTAACCCTATCCGACCAGGTGACCATCGAAGGGGAGCAGAATACCAACCATATCAGGGCCGTTATGGCCAATTATGAGTCGTTGCTGGAAGGCTGGAAGCAAGCCAAGGTCGCCAGCGAGGAACTCAGCATTGAACTTCCTGACCTCTCTCTTGTAATCCGCGAAGCCCAGCAGTTAAGACAAAACTGGCAAACAAGCTCGCCCTCATATTTGAGGCATTACCTCAATGATGGCGGTTGGGGTCAAGCTGAAGAGTGGAGTGATATGGCAAAGGGCGTCTTCTTGATATTTACCGCCCTCTACTTGCTCCCGCTCAATCTTTCTGACCAGATCTGCGACTATTACCTTGAGGAATATGATCTTCCTGATGTGGATATATTTGCAACGATGCTGAGCCAGGACGAATTGGGATTGAAATATAACGAGTTCATGATCTACGATCTCGCGGAAGAGGCAAAAGTAAATCTGACCCAGGCCAATCTTCGACTCGTAGTTAGTGTAGCCAAGCGATACATGGGCCGAGGGATCCAGTTTCTGGATCTTGTTCAGGAAGGAAATGTCGGTCTCTTGAGGGCTGTTGAGAAGTTTGATCATCGAAAAGGCTACAAATTCAGCACTTACGCGACCTGGTGGATCCGGCAGGCAGTTAGCCGAGCAATCGCCGATCAGGCCAGGACAATTCGCATCCCGGTGCACATGTACGAGACGATAAATCGAATTGTGCGTCTTCAAAGGGATATGGTTCAACAGCTTGGTCGTGAACCCAACGATGAGGAATTGGCTCTTGAACTTGACTTCATGACCCCAGCCGAAGTGGAGCAGATTAAACGAGCTCGTGAATTTGGAGAGCAGATCGATCCGCTGCTCTACCGGAAATGGCGACAAGCAACTGCCAAGATTCAAAACACGAAACGTTACGGTCAGGAAGTAATGTCTTTGGAGTTACCTGTTGGGCAAGATCAATCTACCAGCTTGGCGGATTTCATTCCTGATGAAGCAGTCGACGAACCAATAGAAGCGGCTTCAAAGCAGTTGCTTCGCGAGCATGTCCGCAACGTCCTGGGCTTCCTCAGCGAACGCGAGCGCCGGGTGCTGGAGATGCGCTATGGCCTGATAGACGGAAAAGACCATACCCTCGAAGAGGTCGGGCGTGAATTTGGAGTCACCCGCGAACGAATACGCCAGATAGAAGCCAAAGCACTGCGAAAACTTAGGCACCCAAGCCGAAGTAAATCGCTCCGCGACTACGCTAGCTAGACCCCCAATCTTAAGTAATTCTCCTGTAAGGCAAAACCAAACTATATAAAAACTATATTATTTATAAATATAGTTATATATGTGTTGCTGGCAGTTTTGATTGTGATAAAATTTACATTCGTATAAAGAGAGTCCGCATATTACTTGGTTATAGCGAATTCCTGACAGCTCATTGTTAAATATGACCGGGATTTACGCCCCACATATGCAGCCTCAAGCACATTGGAGTTAGTACAGCTTCGTATGGATGAGAACCTGCTGCGCCAATACATACCCATAGCCGTTTTGTTTGGGATCGCTCTATTTTTCGCGGTTCTTTTGCCGGTTTTGTCTCTGAGTCTTGGTCCGAGACGACCATCGGCGCGAAAAGAAACGCCTTATGAGTCTGGAATTACGCCCATCGGCACTGCCCAGCGACGGCTCCCTGTTAAGTTTTACCTAATCGCCGTCCTGTTCATCCTCTTTGACATCGAAATCATCTTCCTATTACCCTGGGCGGTTACTCTACGAGAACTCGGTCTGTTTGGTCTGGCAGAGGTGTTTGTATTTATCGCCATCTTGGTAGTCGGTTACGTATGGGTTTGGAAAAAAGGTGCGTTTGAATGGGATTAGAGCAGAAGCTTGGCAACATGGGCGTCGTTACCGCCCGATTAGAGGACGCGGTTAATTGGGGACGAACCAATTCGATGTGGCCGATTTTATTTGGCCTTGCTTGCTGTGCCATCGAAATGATGTCGATGCAAGCCTCCCACTACGATGCATCGCGATTTGGCATGGAGCTTATGAGACCATCGCCGAGACAATCGGATTTGATGATCGTTGCCGGCCGCGTATCCAGAAAAATGGCCCCCGTATTGCGAAGGCTCTATGACCAAATGGCAGAGCCGAAGTGGGTGATTGCTATGGGAGATTGCGCGTCATGCGGCGGCATTTTTAATAACTATGCCATTGTCCAGGGTGTGGACGAAATCGTTCCGGTTGACGTATACGTCGCTGGCTGCCCGCCTCGTCCAGAGGCTCTGATCGATGGAATTATGACGCTGCACGAGAAGATTCGCGGCGAGAGCATGAAGGATTGGGCTTGATGGACAAGAATATGCCCGAACCAGATGCATATAGCGCAAAGATTAAACAAGCTCATCCAGAGGCGATAGAGTCTGTTGTCGATTTCAGGGGTGAAAGAACCCTTGTGATCAAGCAAGAGTTCTTGCGAGATGTCTGTCTGCTTCTTCGGGACGACGAAGATCTGCGATTCAATTATCTTGAGGACATTGTCGCAGATGATATGCTCCCTGAGTACCCTCGTTTTGCGGTTAACTACCACATGTGCTCCACAATCAACAAGCATACGGTCCGTTTGAGAGTGCCCGTTGATGATCCTGATGATGGACCAGAGACGGTAGCTTCAGTGTGGCCGATTGCCTCCTGGTTGGAAATGGAAGTCTGGGACTTGATGGGCATAACTTTTAAGGGAAACGATCAACTTAGACGCCTGTTCTTGCCCGAAGATTGGCAAGGGCATCCGTTGCGGAAGGACTATCCTCTTGGCTATGAGGAAGTCCAGTTTTCGTTTAATTGGGAGTTGATCGACGCGAAAAAACCATACGCGAAAGATTAAGCAATTTCGCTGTTAACAATCATGGTACGAATTTTCTTCACAGGGATTGATGAGAGGAACGAATGACTGATGGCGCAAGCCCCGGGGAAAACGACAGGCCCATCCCCGCCAGCGACATAGTGCACGAGCTCACAGTGGAAGAGCTTAGGGCCAAGTATGGCTCAGGTCTGGTGATAACCAGCGAAGACAACATGCTGCTGAGCATGGGTCCTCAACATCCCAGCACCCATGGCGTATTACGCCTGCTCGTTGAGTTGGATGGTGAAACTGTCGTTAACCTGGCGCCCGATATAGGTTTCCTGCACACTGGCGTCGAAAAGACCATGGAGTCAAAAACCTATACCAAGGCGCTGGTGATGACCGACCGGTTGGATTACCTTGCACCGCTCTCCAATAACCTCGGCTACGTAATGGCGGTTGAGAAATTGCTTGATGTGGAACCACCACCCCGAGCCCAGGTTATCCGCCTCATTCTCACCGAACTAACGCGGATTGCTAGCCATTTGGTCTGGTTGGGAACGCACGCATTAGATATCGCCGCTATGACGGTGTTCTTGTACACATTTCGGGAGCGCGAATATCTCCTCGATATCTTCGAAATGTGCGCCGGCCAGCGGATGATGGCCAGCTTCTTTCGGCCAGGCGGCTTGTGGCGAGATGTGCCGGAAGAATTTGTACCGGCCGTCAGGAATTTTCTGGAGTTCTTTCCGGCCAAGATCGCTGACTATGAGGCGCTGCTGAAACGAAACCCCATATTTTTGGACCGGACCAAAGGCGTCGGAACGATTTCGGCCGATGACGCTATCGCTTGGGGGCTTTCAGGACCAAGCTTGAGAGGTTCAGGCGTAGATTGGGATATCCGGAAGGCATATCCCTACATGGGTTACGAAGAGTACGAGTTTGATGTACCTGTCGGCGAAAAGGGCGACATTTACGACCGGTACTGGTGCCGGATGTTGGAGATGCGAGAAAGCCTGAAACTGGTCGAACAGGCGCTCGATCGACTACCCGACGGACCGGTAACCATCGATGACTGGAAGATCGTTCCACCACCTCGTTCAGAATTGGATCGAAGCATGGAAGCAGTCATCCACCACTTCAAGATTTGGACCGAGGGGTTTAAAGCGCCCGAGGGTTTTGTTTTCCAGAGAATAGAATCACCGCGTGGAGAGTTTGCCTGCTATCTTCGCGGAGACGGGTCTCCTAAGCCAGCCAGGGTCCATTTCCGCACCCCGTCGTACGTTAACCTGGCGTCGCTGCCACTCATGGGCAAAGGTGTCTTTATCGCGGACCTGGTAGCAATAATCGGATCGATTGATATTGTGCTTGGGGAAATAGACCGCTGATGACTAACTCTGAGCTGTCCCTACCAACTATCGACATTACCAAAGTGATTGATTAGGAGAAGAAGGTGGTTATCGATCGTTACCCGGCTGAAATCGAGGCGATATTCGCCAAATATCCCGATAAACGATCGGCCGTGCTGCCCGTGTTGTACTTAGCCCAAGAGAATTACGGCCATATAAATCAAGAAGCCATCAGCGATGTTGCTGGTTTGTTGGATCTCGATCCGACCCAGGTTTTGTCAATTGCCGGGTTCTATACCCTATTCCATGAAGAACCGGTGGGCAAGTATGTCTTGGAGATTTGCAGCGATCTTCCCTGCGCTCTTCGTGGCGCCGACGAATTAGTTGAGTCAGCTTGCCGCAAGCTGGGGATCGAAAAGGATGGCACCACCGAGGACGGCATGTTCACCGTCAAGACAGTTATGTGCCTCGCAGCCTGTGATAAAGCACCGATGCTTCAGGTTAACTTGAGATACGAAGAGAACCTTGACGAGCAAAAGCTCGATGCCCTGATCGAACGTTTGCGGAAAGACGATGCGGACGGCATAGCCCCCAATTATGGTGTTGAGGCGTTCAAGGAATCATTGAAGCGATAATTGCGATGTCCCTAATCCTTCTCCGTCACCGAGATATTAAAGGTATTCACCAGTTTGATGTCTATTCAGCAAACGGTGGATACGATGGACTCAAAAAGGCTCTCCGGGAACATGCTCCGGGCGAGGTAATCGATATCGTCCGCAAGTCAAACATCCGAGGGCGAGGGGGAGCGGGTTTTCCGGCGGGCGTCAAATGGGGATTCATCCCGAAAGCGGACGGACCCAAGTACGTCGTTGTAAATGCCGATGAATCCGAGGCGGGCACGTTCAAAGATCGCGAGCTGATTGAGTTTAATCCGCACCAGGTTATCGAAGGGGCCTTGATTTGCGCCTACGCGATAGGAGCACAGGCTTGCTTCATCTATTTTCGAGGCGAGTTTATGCACGCCGCTCGAACCTTTGAATCCGCTTTGAGAGAAGCCTACGCCAACAATGCCCTCGGTTCCAACATCTTTGGCTCAGATTTTACCTGTGATTTCTACACCCATTATGGTGCAGGTGCCTACATCTGCGGTGAGGAAACAGCTCTATTGGAATCCCTGGAAGGGAAACTGGGTCAGCCGCGAATCAGACCCCCATTCCCTGCCCTGGAAGGTCTATACGGCAAGCCAACAGTGATAAACAATGTTGAGACCCTCGCCAACGTACCTCCCGTCATCATTAATGGCCCTGATTGGTATCTGGACATTGGCACCGAAAAAAGTTCAGGACCAAAGATCGTCTGTCTGAGCGGGCATATCAACAATCCTGGCAACTTCGAGGTGCCGATGGGAATAACCTATCGGGAATTGATTTTTGGCGAGCGATACGGAAATGGAATTCCCAACGGCATGAAGTTTAAGGCCCTTCTACCTTCAGGTGGCTCAGCCCCGATAATAGTAGAGGCTTCACTGGATGCACACCTGTCCTATGAGGGCCTGATGGAACACGGCTCTCTGCTTGGATCGGCATCGCTCATCGTTATGGATGAAAGCGTGGACATGGTTTGGGCAGCGATGAAACTTGTCCATTTCTTCAATCATGAGTCATGTGGTAAGTGCACACCCTGTCGCGAAGGGACATTCTGGTTGGATCGAATTTACCGGCGATTGCTTAGCGGCAAGGGCCGTGAAAGTGATGTCAAGCTCTTGGAGAGCGTCGCTAAACAAATGATCGGCGAAACACTATGTGCACTGGGCGAATTTGCTACAAGCCCAGTCCTATCAACACTTAAGCATTTTCCAGAGGAGTATTACGACAAGATTTCCGATTGACGTTGCCTTTGAGCTGAATACCTTTTCATGGTAAAGGGTAAGTCAAGAGTATCTTGGGCAATAGTCAGACCGAATACTTCTCTAAAATTGAGCAACAGTTTACGACCATGAGTGATTTAGTAACTTTGAGTATCGATGGGATCGAACTAGCCGTTCCCAAGGGCACGCTGGTTGTGGATGCGGCTAAACGCATCGGCAAAGACATCCCGGTATTCTGCTACCATCCAAAGATGACGCCTGTTGGCATGTGCCGGATGTGCCTCGTCGATGTCGGCATGCCGGTACGTGACAGGCAGAGTGGGGAGCTCGTTCTTGGTGAAGATGGTAATCCTGAGATTCGCTTTGCTCCCGTATTGCAAACAGGCTGCACGGTTGAGGTCGCTCCAGGAATGGTTGTCCGGACTAACACCGACAAAGTGACGGACGCGAGAGGGGATATCATCGAGTTCCTTCTGACCAGCCATCCGCTGGATTGTCCGATCTGTGACAAAGGGGGCGAATGCCCACTGCAGAATCTCACCATCCGTCATGGTAAGGACAGCAGCAGGTTCGATTTTGATGATAAGCTGCACAGCGCCAAAAACGTGCCTCTGGGCGATCTGATTTTTCTTGATCGCGAGCGATGCATCCAATGTGCTCGCTGTACACGGTTCCAGAGCGAAATTGTGGACGATCCGGTGATCGCATTTCACAACCGGGGTCGACACCTAGAAATCGTAACTATGTCCGATCCGGGCTTCGATAGTCACTGGAGCGGAAATACGACAGATATATGTCCAGTTGGGGCGCTGACCACGGCCGATTTTCGATTCGGGGCCAGACCATGGGAGATGACTCCGGTTGCCAGCATCTGTCCCCACTGTCCGGTCGGATGCAACACAACCATGAGCACCCGCCGCGAGGCAAAATCCAGGGGTCAAAAGGTTATCAAGCGAATCATGCCACGCCAGAACGAGCGAGTAAATGAGATCTGGTTATGCGACAAGGGCCGCTTTGTCCACCATTTCGCGGATTCAGAAGAACGCCTAACAAAACCGTTAGTCCGTCAAAATGGGGACCTGGTCGAATCCTCCTGGGAAGAAGCGCTTGATCTCGTCGCCGGTCGTTTGCAGCTGGCAAAAGGCGCTGTTGGTGGCGTAGCCAGTGATCGCTTGAGCAACGAAGACCTTTTCATGTTCCAGAGATTGTTTAGGCAGGGTTTGGAAAGCAGCAATCTCGATATTTCCAATAAACTCATGGGTGGCAGCGAAATTGTCGCCCAGGTGGGCATTACCGAGGACAGCAACCTGAAGGATCTAGGACCTGGTGATGCGATTCTTGTCGTCGCCAGCGATCTGCATGAAGAAGCGCCGGTATGGTGGCTGCGAGCGAAACAAGCCGCAGAGCGAGGCGCCTCATTGGTCGTGCTTAATCTGCGTCAAACGCGATTGGACAAATATGCCCAACTCTCAATAGAGTACGAACAGGGCGAAGCCCTATCGACGGTCCATAAATTACTCAACGCCTCGAAGGTCGAATCGGAACCGTCCAGTGAGGATCCAATACTGGCGGCGGCTGACATGCTGGTTAAGGCGAATAACCTCGTGATATTTTACGGTGCCGAGGGGCTTAGCTTCCATGAGACAGAATCGCTAGCCCGGATGTTAGGGAACCTGCTGCTCGTGAAGCAAATGGGCAATGAAGGTGAAAACCAACATGCCGGTCGAGTGAATAGCGGCCTCATAGCCGTCTGGCCTCACGCAAATACCCAGGGCGCATTCGATATGGGTATTCGTCCTGATTATGGACCTGGTTATGGGGCTGAGGAGAATCCTGGGTTGGATGCGGCATCGATGTATGCAGCGGCTGGCAATGGCGATTTAGAAGCACTCTATCTCGTGGGCGCTGACCCAGTAGGCGATGGACAACTAGAGGACCGGGGATCGTTGACTTTCCTGGTGGTCCAAGAGCTCTTTATGACCAAGACAGCCGAGCTCGCAGACGTCGTCTTGCCAGCCCAGAGTTGGGCTGAACGTGAAGGAACATACACCAGTGGCGAACGCCGCGTTCAACGTTTTTACCCGGCGATTCCTCCAATAGGTGAATCTCGTCCTGATTGGCAGATATTTTCCCAGGTTGGCGAAAAGGTTGGACTGGGAAGACCATCTTTAGCCCCTAGTCTCGTATTCAGGAGCATCGCCGAAACCATTGCACAATACGAAGGAATGGATTATCGAACTCTGGCTTGGAGTGAAGAACAGTGGCCTGATGTTGGAGGTGATGACCTGTATTATGGCGGGACTTCCTATGACAATAAGTCTGGCCTGGGCTTACAATGGCCTGTGGCAGCTCAAACATCTCCAGTTTCTGCCTTCGAACACCTAGATGTATTCGAGAACGAGAAGGACGAACTGGCGATAGTGCCGGTAGTATCTCTTTATGATTCAGGTACGATTATCGCTAAGTCTCCGGTTATTTCTTCTCGGATAGCCAAGCCCGTTGTTCGCATACATACCGATGAAGCCAAGGCATTGTCGATAGCCAACGGCGACGAAGTACCGCTGATCTACAACGGATCGTCTGTTCTGGTCACCGCCCTGGTAAGCGATCTGACGCCACGCGGTGTAGCCTTAATTATTGGCTTGGCCAGGAATGCCGGTCCTGGTGTAGCTCAATTTGCATCCGAAAAGAGTGATTGAGGTCTAGCATGCAGACAAACCTCCAAATTGCTTTGCAAGCGCTTATTGTCGGCTTCGTTGTTACCTTGGCTGTGGTCACGGGTTTTGCTTACACGACATTGTTAGAACGAAAACTTTTGGCGAAATTCCAGCACCGCGTCGGACCGAACCGGGCAGGATATATCCCCATTCCTCGACGAGGCAAGAAAGAACTACGATTGCTGAAAGGCATTTTGCAGCCAGTGGCCGACGCCCTCAAACTGTTTTTCAAAGAAGATGCCACGCCAGGTCGCGTTGACAGGTTTGTCTACAACCTGGCGCCCATGTTGGCCGTGATGACGGCCATCATGATCCTGGCCGTTATTCCTTGGGCTGGTGAAATGACGATTTTTGGTGTCGAATTTTCACCATATTTCGCCATCGCCCCTGGGCTCAATGTGGCGGTCCTGTTCATCTTGGCCATCACCTCCGTTGGAGTGTATGGCATCTTCTTAGGTGGTTGGGCTTCGAATAGCAAGTACGCCGTCCTGGGCGGTATTCGGGCCTCGGCTCAGATGATCAGTTATGAACTGGCCCTAGCTCTGGCTGTTATCCCAGCTATCATGCTTGCCAATTCGATGGATATGGGAGTAATCGTCTCCGCCCAGAGTGGGATCTGGTTTGCTTTTGTGCAGCCTCTTGCCGCCGTCATCTTCTTCATCGGCATTTTAGCCGAGCTAGAACGATCGCCATTTGATCTGCTGGAAGCGGAACAAGAGTTGGCATCGGGATTTAACGTGGAATACGGTGGCATGCGCTTCGGCATGTTTTATATGGCAGAATATATGAAGATGGTATCGTTCAGTGCCATCTTCGCCGTCATTTTTCTCGGTGGGTACAGGGGGCCATTCGTCGATGATTTTCCCGGCCTCGGCTTTATCTATACATTCGGCAAAATTATCTTCATCCTGTTCATTATGATATGGATCAGGGCGACACTTCCTAGATTGCGTTACGATCGCCTGATGGCCTTTGGGTGGAAACGTTTGCTGCCCTTGGCTTTGGCTACGGTGTTGATAACGGCTGTATTCATCGTCATGGCTGAGGAGGATATCTTGACACCGTTGTTCGATTCAGTCCTCTCAGTCTTGAGCTTCTAATGCCGCGATATGCCAATTACCGTAGCTCGAAGCGACCTTTCAATTGAGAATCGAACTTACCGGCATATTCATAACAATAGCTAAGGAAAACCAGGGAAAGGAAAAGAAGAAGGGTCGACGCGATATGGAATTCAACGACTTCATGAGGGACTATCTCCCGAACAAACCAATCGTTCCTGCCGCGTTTGGGCAAACCTTCAACGGACAACACATATGATAGGTGCTATCTTTCAAGGAATGGCGACGACGTTCAAACACCTGTTTAAGTCGCCAGTAACAATTCAATACCCTGAGGTAGAACGACCAGTCCGCAGCCGTTTTAAAGGTCGACATCACCTTAAGCGTTACGACAATGGTCTTGAAAAATGCATTGGCTGCGCATTGTGCGCGGCAGCTTGTCCAGCAGATGCCATTTTCGTAGAAGCCTCAGAGAATACTGATGACGAACGCTATTCTCCGGGCGAGCGATATGCCAGCACATACGAAATTAATATGATGCGCTGCATCTTCTGTGGATTCTGCGAAGATGCTTGCCCAACAGAAGCCATTGTTCTTGGCAAGAACTACGAGATGAGTTTCAGCGATCGAGCTGGGGCCATATATACCAAGGACATGCTCCTTGAGATGGTTCCAGGTGGGGCAATAGATACGCCTCAGCAAGTGGAACCGGGTTCTTTCGATCGATCGATACCTGACATGGAGGATCCAGATTAGGCTTATTTAGTTGGAGACGGGATAGTGTCCCGCGCAACGGTTTTAGCCTGTGGTTATTTCCTGGATTAGGGCGACTTTATATGGGAAATCCGATCGTTTTCATCATATTAGCGGCAATTGCTCTCGCTTCAGCACTGGGTATGCTGCTTAGCCGCAATGCGGTTCACAGTGCACTGTTCCTTGTGCTGAATTTCAGCACTATTGGGGTTCTGTTCCTTGTGCTGAATGCCCCGTTCCTCTTTG
>DASRZI010000398.1:0-13604 GCA_035686605.1 Candidatus Zixiibacteriota bacterium | reverse complement strand
TCGCTCGCGTCCCTGGACAGCTCCACAGCCAGGTTATCATCTCCCAGCTGCACGAGGAGATGAAGGCAAACCTGGCAACCTATGGCAGGTTTGGCGTGCACTTCAAATGGGAACAAGCGTAGGAATCATTATTGATGATTTACGGAACACTCTGCGAAATGACGATTGACGAACGACCAACGACTAGCGGCCGATCCCTGATCGCCGATCCCCGATCCCTGGTAGCCAATGAAATCGCTAACCTCAGTATGCGACGTGACTATGCATTTCGCTAAAGTAATCGGAACAGTTGTAGCTACCCGGAAGTACGAGGGCTTGGAAGGCGTCAAGCTCCTGGTAGTGCAGCCGTTGGACAAGCACCTACAACCGATCGGCGAACCGGTAGTAGCGGCCGATGGCACGGCCCAGGCCGGTCCAGGGCACACGGTGATGATCGTCGGCAGCCGCGAAGCGGGCCAAGCCTTACCGGTGTGGTTCGTGCCGGTGGACCATGCCATCACAGGTATCGTAGACGATGTGGAGATAGTCCCTCACCCTACGGATGAAGAGTAAGTCAAACGAAGCGTATAGGTAAGGAAAAGTTAGAAATCGAATGTACTTTGGCCGTGTTGTTGGAACTGTCGTTTCCACGATAAAAGATGAGACCTTGTTTGGCTACAAGATGCTGGTTGTCGACCGGCTCGGGCTCGATGGCAAGCCAGACGGCCACTATGACATCGCCCTGGACGTAGCCCAGGCCGGTGTGGGTGACAAGGTCATCGTCATTGATGAAGGTACAGGTGCCCGACAAATTATGCGGCGCGATGTCGCCCCAGTCCGCGCGGTCATAGTCGGAATCGTGGACGATATCGAGATGGAGGAGTAAAAAGGGGCAAGGGGCTTGACGAGCGAAGCTCTTCTTGGGCGATAGGAAATCGCCAGGGGTAGAGGGATGGCCGGTTCTGGGCAAGTGGCAGGTAGAATACGGACTAAGTGCGCATTTAGAAATACTTACTTGCTGCCCGGTCAATGTAAGCAGATCTGAAGGCAAAGCCCTGAATCGGTACTCCGCTTGACCTGCAAGGGGTGTGGATGATAGAATCTTCCCGCTGTAATGGCCCCCATCGTCTAGGGGACTAGGACGTAGGCCTTTCAAGCCTAAAACAGGAGTTCGAATCTCCTTGGGGGCATCCAAAAAAAGAGCGCCGTTTTTGCGGCGCTCTTCTGCTTCAAGCCCCTCTTCAAATCAGTTCGAATCTTCTTGGGTCCCAACTTCTAGTTCAGACGGCACGGCGTTCTTGGCTGGAATGCGTTTTGAAAAGCGAAACCTGCTGGACAATAATCCCATCGACTTGGACAGAAGATGGCAATCTATGTTGTGCGCATGCCGTAATGAGAAACGAAGTCGCTCACGGGCGGCCAGTCCGTTCCGTCCAGTTGTCAAATCAGTCCTTGTTCGGAAAGTGTATCAAGAACAAACGCGAGCCGCTCTTGAAGTGACAACACTGGCACCCTCACGACGCTATAGCCCAGGGTGCTGTAATCGCGAGCGAGCCACTCGTCGATGAGAACAGCCGTGGCATCATCTTCGGCCCTAATGCCGTCCTGCTCAACCGGGAATCGGTCGAGTAGAAACACGGAAGCATAACAATGGTGGAAGCATTCTGCCAAGAACTCATTTGGATTCAGTCCATTGGCTCGACAGAAAGCCAATGCATCTGGAAAGGCTCGATCGAGAAAGAGGACATCATTAGCTCGAAGCCCATGCTCGACATCCAGCATAATGTCTATCAGTATGCGCGTAAAGGCGGCCGGATTCTCGCGAATCTCATCGATCGTTCGTCCCTTGGCCATCTCTCTCTCAAAGTATTGTCGCCCAGGCTCCGGAACCGTCTGGAACCCTCTATCGGCCAACTGATCAATGAGGGTGGTTTTACCAGAGGAGACCGTGCCTGTTATCACATGCCACTTCGTCTGAATCCTGAAAGGCATTGACAGAAGATCCGGATTTAGCTCTGTAAATCTATGATCGTTTTGAGAACTATCAAGCATCTTGCGATCCTTGCACTCCAATATTGTCCGCTCTTTCTAGGTACAATTCGGAGACAACTATCTCCTCATTTTCTGTTGTCTTGGCTTTCTCCGCTGACTCCACTTAACCTGCATATGACTCACAGATATCACAAAGTTACCAATGTTGTCAAGATCCCATTGTGGCTCTTTGAGCGTGCTGGCGGTGGCACAATGGGCATATTTCTAGTTTCCGGAACCATTGCATCCGGAGAAACAGACGTGAAATGTCCTTCTGATTTGCTGTTGTATCGGGCTTAGAGATAATCGTCCATTAGTTGTTGCCATTATCATCAGACAGACCGGAAAAGAGAACCGAGTCGATGCGGAAATGAAGCTCAACTGATCCAATCAACCTGGTTCTTTCAAACAAGAGGAGCACTTATGAAAGCAATTGATATTGGTAAAAGCGGTTTATTAGCGTCTGAGATTAGTCTTGGCTGCATGCGCATTGCCGAATTAGACCAACCCGCGGTTGATACGCTGGTCAATACCGCTTTGGAGGTGGGAATCGATTATTTCGATCATTCAGACGTCTATAGTGAAGGAAGATGTGAGGAAGTTTTTGCCGATGCGTTTTATAGGTCATCATTCACCCGTGAACAGGTAATCTTGCAGTCAAAATGCGGCATCCGGCAAGGGATGTTTGATTTTTCCCGAGAACATATTCTCTCGGCTGTGGAGGGCATTCTGAGCCGGCTCAAGACCGATTACCTTGACGTTCTTTTATTGCACCGTCCGGATACGCTCATGGAGCCTGAAGAAATCGCCGATGCCTTCTCGCAACTCGAGCAGAGCGGGAAGGTTCGCCACTTCGGAGTTAGCAATATGAACCCCGGCCAGATCGATTTGTTGCGGAGATTCGTAGACCAGAATATTGTGGCCAATCAACTGCAGTTGAGCTTGACCAATACGGGCATGATAGACAGCGGTATCAATGTCAACATGCAAATTGATCGCTCCGTTGATCGAGATGGCAGCATCCTGGAGTATTGCCGACTGCACGATATCACCATTCAGGCGTGGTCACCCTTCCAATATGGGTTTTTTAAGGGCGTCTTTCTGGACAACGACATGTTTCCGGAATTAAACCGCAGTATCGATACGTTGGCCGAGGATAAGGAAGTAACGAATACTGCTATTGCCATTGCTTGGCTGCTACGCCATCCGGCAAAGATGCAGCCGGTGGTGGGCACAACAAACCCTGGACGAGTACGTGATATTGCTCAAGCGTCCGGGGTCGAGATGACGCGCCAGGAATGGTATTCACTTTATTTGGCTGCGGGCAACACATTGCCATAGGTTGTGGCAGAGATAATCTAGGTTCATCCTGCTAGTACAGCAGAGTTCGACCTGGGTCACCTGAGAGACATCACTTCTCAGGAGCGCGCCAATGACGACGCTCAATTTCTTCAATATTTTCAGAAGATGATTCTCAGCAACAACTGGCTTCTTGGGCAGCACTGTGAGATTCTACGCGGAAGCTTCATAGACCCACCGGGCATTGGCGTCAACGCACTTGTCGAAGCGCCTGGTATCCGCGATTTATAATCACGAAATTGAGTTGGCACATCAAATTTGGAGATAAAACGATGAATTTTGGCATTACGAAGACGATCCCCGCCGGAGAGGGCCAGGAGGGAGTCGATGCATTGTACGATGGCTCGCTATCGGAGTTCGAATTTCACATGGCCGGCACACCGTCAAAGCTGAAGGCCGGGCATTACGTTTACACTATCTTCTCTGATCAGATGATTGGCCGGCTGCGCATCAGTAGGTTAATCCCTGGTGCGGTCAACCCCAAGTCGGGCAAACCACGCACTTTGATCATGGTCGACGCGCCGGGCGAACGGTTGGCGACTCCGATTCCCAAAAAGGGGCATCGAGGTACGCGATACACCGAAGGTGAGGATTGGCCGACGTAGCCGAGCCATGATCCTGAATTATTGAAATCCAACCCTCGACAGCAAAATCTTCCTCCACAAAAGGTACATCGGATGGGGGCCAGCTGCCCCATACAGAGTCTTTTGGCCGTGTTGGGCTTGGCTTGATTGAGGCGGAGTCCCAGAGAATATCGAATTTGTTTATCAACTAGCGCTGATTAACGACTTCAACGGCCGTCGCCGCATGGCCCAGCTGCTAACTGATACTAGCTTGCGTGTAAAGTCCGTGGATTAGACCCGAAATCGCCCGCGGGACAAACGGATAACTACAACCTTATCTCCAGAGCTGACACCCCCTGAGCTTCTCGCCGATACGGCTGCAGAGGACGTATGGCTCGTGGAGATTCTGGGTATTGATAGGATTTTTGCATAAGGAGAACGGCTGAACCGTTCTCCCCGCCTCATGGATCGCCGTCTGAGCGACGCTCTTATACCCCATAGTCCCCTTCATAAAAGTTGGCAATCGCAGGTCAGTCCAACGCCTATCTTTTTTGTCCCAATCTTCTGTGATTCATAGCCGGCATCACTGATAACCTTCCGCAGAGCCAAGGCCATGGATTCCCTGAGGAAGTACTGTCATATCAGGAAAACCGCGCAAGCCCATATCATTGACTTACGATTTCCCTTGGCCATTTTATCTGCCAAATCACGGTGCTCTTCCGCAAGCTTCATATGGCCAAATGGAAGACATCGTCGCCAACAAGGCAGCATTCCATCGGGCTTCTTGGTTCTCCCGGATGATGATCCAAATCAGCTTTTCTCCGTCAAGGGATGGATCGTATGGGGCTGATACACTTGTCTCGACACACCAAATTTCCCTTTCGGGTGGCAAAGTGATTACGTTCTCCGACACGGCTGTTCCTTGCCAGACCTGAACGATGTGATGCTCAAATTCGGTAGTTGATGGGAGAGAAGCCCAGTAATCCGAGAGGGCTTCTCTGGCATCTTGAGGTAATTTTTGGGGAGGCTCGCATGAAGTTAAGACGAGGCTCGCAACCAAGAATGTCGTCCCCAGCAATATATTAAACAATCGAATATGAAATACACCGGCACTTATCATAATCTGGACCACAGCCTTGCAAAGAGAGTAATGCCGCATTCAGTCGTTTGCGGAGCGCCATCGGAGTTAATCGGCTGCAGCGAGGTGCTGGCCCGCTTGCAGAAATAATTCTATCACCAGGTCATGCGGGTGTCTTCCGCCCGCGAGATTGAACCAGGAGAATCAATACTGGAGAACTTTTCAACAATCGCTAACTTGCCGAATTGTGTGCTAGCGCCGAGGGGGTTTGGCGGCCGACAATGGCCGGGGCCTCGTGGATGAGCTCGTCATTCTTGAGAGCTTCCAACATGAACAAGGCAAAGTCTACCCGGCGAGTGATGTTGCTCTCAAGAATCGGATCTCCCACGTGCCTACTCCATACCGGTAGACCCTGGCTCTCACCTTCTTCGAGGTCGCTTCCGCGCACGACCGTCCATTGTGTATCGCTGGCAAACACGCTACGGCATGCATCTACCTGGTCGTCAATGTCCACAGCGCGAATTAGCCGCCCGAGCCAGCTGGAGACCTTCACGAGGGTTTTGAAAGTCCGCGAGTAGACGTCCTTGCCGTCCATCGTGATATGCCAGCCGCAGGAGAATATGAGGCGTGCGCCTGGACGTGCGTAGTCGAGTACCGCCTGGCCTGTTCCCGACGAGTATTGGTGAACACCCCAAGGAACCAGCACCGTGAGCACGCCGTCACACCCTGTGACCGCCTCTTTGATGACAGTGCGGTCGTTCGTCGCTCCGGGTATGACGGTTATGCGCCCCTTGAATTCGTCGAGTTTGCCCACGCTGCTTTCCCGACAAACGCCAACCACCTCATAGCCTCGATCCAGCGCATGCTGCACCATGTACTGCCCGAGCTTCCCGGATGCCCCCACAATACAAACCTTCTTTATATCCATCTTCTTGTGTCCTCTTGGTATGCGATCACGGTTGTGACGTTTTATCAGCGCGGCATCGTGGTCTTCAACATCATTACGCTAAATCCCAGCAGTAATTATGATACCGGGAATTGTTGGCAATTAACCCGGTCAGCTACACGCGCTGTTAGCGGGGGTGCCCGCCTTGCCCCCAAATGAGGAATCGCCCGCCGACCGTCCTATATTCACTTATTTTCTGAGCTCTCGATTGCCATCAACGGTTCTTGCCGGAAATATACCTCAACGCATTTCCTTAAATGCAGCGATTACATCAGCCCTGAATCTTTCAATATCATCATGATCGTTAAACACCCTCGAAATTTTTGTACCTTGCTCTTCAAATATCTTCTGATGATCCGGAGCTAGATCACCGCCACTAGCAGCAAATCTGTCAAAATAACGAGTTGGTATGCCGTCGCGTCGCTTCTCGTTTCTCTCCGCTCTTATATCAAAACCAGCTTCAACAATGATCCATTTAACTTGACTCGGTGCAACTCCTATTTCTTCTAATCTCATGAAGAGATCAGAAATCGTACGACCATAAGGTTTCTTACCTATTGGTTCCATGTTAGGACCAAAAGCAGCTTCAATAACTATAGGCTTTCCATAGGCAGACCTTTCTTGGATCTGGTATCCCAATTCAACTTTCGCTTTATTGCGCCATGCATTCATTACCTGATCAGCATAAACATCGAAGTCAAGAGTGCTCGGATCAACAGTCTTCAAATCCTCTCCTGGGTTTAGCCAGACAGTTGTCAGTTCGCCATCTAGCCGATGTCTTCGATCATCTTCAACACTATGCACAACCTTGGAGTTTTCTAGTTCGAGGATATGATTGATCACTTGACTAGCGAAGAGGACTCTGTCAGTTATAAACACTACTTCGTCCTCACCACCCAAATGTCTAACAAGTGCTCTAGCGGCCTCAGTTTTTCCAGATGCCCACTATCCTAGGACGTCGACTATGATTCCTAGATCAATTTCTGTCATGATTCTGCCCCCTGTTGATTTGGTCGTTTGTATATTTCGATCCCCTGAATTGACTCCTCTGTCGACGTCCCTACATGGTCATCTGGAAAGAAGCTGTATAAGCGCATGATAGGGACTGATATCCGTCTTATCGGATACTTTAATTTTGATAATGCCTCAAAACAGTTCAATTTCCAAGAAGATATATCGTCATTCTGGGAAGTCCTGCATCAGTCTCCGAAAGGGCGTTTTCACTAAGAACCGGCCGTTCTGCCGGTTTCTTGCTTACTTGAGAATGGCAGGAGCCATTTACAACACGCGATGCAGATGATGACTTTGCAGATTCTCAATCTGTAGCCACGCGATGCGGTATCAAGACGTCATTTGTTGGGCAGCGTTACAATAGACACATCTTGCTGGATAGACCTCCAGAGAACCGGAATAGCGATCATTTTCCGTGTCTTCCTGTTGAAACCCTGCCTGTTTAGCCACATATGAACTGACGCCGGCAAGCACATCCGGTTCCTTACTAGTAGTAACGAAGTGCGATATCCCAATCTATCTTTGTCAGCGTTTCACCGATTCATGCTGATCACGAATACAATCGGGTCCGACAGATACGTACAACTGGTGATTATTACTAGCCTAGTAATGGACACTAATCAGAAAAGAGGAAGACATGACTGAAGGTTATACAATGCGCCGCTTTGAGCCGTCCCCAGCCGAATACGAGGCTATCGTCCGTGTCTACGATCGTGCTAATCTCCACGATTCTGGATCGGTCGTTACCTGGCAGCATTGGGACCAACACCGTGACCCAGTTCGGATGTTTACACGCTATGTTCTCGAAAAGGACGGAGAATTAGGGGGTTATGGTTTTTCGGTGCTTACGGATCCGGCTGCCAATATCTTCCGCTTCGTCATCTATTTGCTGCCGAATTGGGAATCGGCCGGATTGATCTCCGAATTCTACAGTTACATCATGGGGAAGTGTCTCGTTCACTCACCGGCTGGCCTCATTTGCCAGACCCGGGAAGATGATGCGGAGAAGATCGCCTGGCTAAGACAGCAAGGCTTCCATGAAGCGATGCGGTATCCCCGTTCCACCCTAATGCTCAACAAATTCGACCAGACCGTTTTCAATGAGCCTAGAGCTAAAATTGCCGAGCAAGGGCTAGAGATCATTTCCTTGGTCGAGCTCGGGGTCCGCGATCTAGAGTGGCAACACAAAGTATACGAGCTAGAGATGCTCCTCAACGAGGACGTGCCCAGACCTAGCGGTTTCACCCCTCAACCATTCGACAAATATGTCCAGACTGAATTCGAAGGTCCTGAATTCATGCCTGAACTATGGCTAATTGCTCTGGATGGTGATGCTCTTGTGGGAATGACCAGCCTATGGACATTGGGTGATGGCATGGACATGTTGGAAACGGGTCTCACTGGGGTTCACCGCGATTATCGCCGTCAGGGCCTAGCCCTGGCCCTTAAAAGCCAGGCCATCGAGGTGGTGCAGCAGTTGGGCGCCAGGATCATCTTAACATCCAACGAAGAGAACAACCCCATGTATCGGCTCAATCTCAAGCTCGGATTTGAAGCCCAACCAGCGGATATCGATTGGAAGAAGACACTCAGGGATAGTCGTTCGGGGGAGGGTGATCTTGGTTGAGGTTGTTCTTAAGGAGTTAATTCTGGAAGACAGGGTCGCATACACTTTTCAATGTTAATGGTTTGATGTATACGAGAAAATGCATCTTGATCCGGTTCAGCTGAAATTTGGCCAATACCAAGACTCTACAGACTGCATGAACTAAGCGATTTCTGCTCAGATCTCTCCTGAAAGATTTCCCCAAAAGAAAGTCTTATGGAGTGCCCAAGAACAAAATATCGAAACAACGGGGATCGAAATTGGCCTGACCTACTCCGTGAATCAAAAAGCGAACCGAATTGAAGTCAACAGGATGCGTGAACGGTAATCTGCTGGTCATTTCTACGCCGCCAATCAAAACACTATAGGTCTGAGAGTCCAGATCAGCTAAGACCTTGATATTGGTCTGCTTGCTTGTCTGGGTTATCGGGATAAGGCTGGCACTAGGACGATACGAGAGCGTTTCTTGGATACCGCCAACTGAGGTCCAGATCAAGTTAATCCCTACGCCAGTATCTGGAGCAAAACCACTGCTTCCACTGCTCATCAATCCACCATCTCCGAGCTGCATCAGCACTTCATACACAAACTCCGGTCCGATTCTTTGCCAAACGAAATCGAATTCTCAAGTTAATGTGCCACCGGAGATCTCCGTAAACGAATGGTAAACTCGCGGATTGTGGGAGTTATTAGATGTAGTAAGGAAACAAAGCCCTTGATTCTGAATTGCTGCACTAGTGTTGGAAAAGCTGCCACCCTCTTATTCGGTCCAACCATTACCGACAGTATTGCTATCCGACAGAGTAAAAGGATCTACGAACAGCGTCGCCGGAACGGGAGCCGGTGTACTGCTTGGCGTCGGCGTATGGGTGGGTTACGGGGAAAGTGTTGGGGTAGCGGTGGGTGTCCATTCCCTAACTTCAATGTCGTTGTAACTAGCCCCGCCGCCGGAGATATACAGCTCTAAGACATGTAATCCGGCCGGTAGTCCGATATTCGAGATCGAGTAGCTTTGCCAATTCAAATTGCCGCCTGTATTGGGCACACTGCGTGTCCTGCTGACATCGTGTTCATCTATCCAGATCGAGTACCTACCAGTATTGTTGCTAGAAGCCGCACGAATGATAAATTCATACAATCCGTTTTCTGCTATGACGATGTTATAGCGCAGCCACTCCCCAGAACTCGTCTGAATAATGCTGCGATCCCCCGCAGTCTCGTCGATATCTGGTCCTTCTACTCCAACATCTGAACGATAGATGACACTGCCCGGCCCACCATCGTCTTCCTCATGAAAGGCGACTCCAGGTCCAAAGCAATTAAAGTCCTCCAATAGCACCAATCCTGGCACTCCCTGAGGTCCATACGGACAATCTGGAGTCACTGTGGGTGTGATCGTCGCCGTAGGTATGAGAGTAGCCGTTGGAGTAATCGTCGCCGTTGGCGTATTGCTAGGTGTCGGTGTATTGCTAGGCGTTGGCGTATGAGTGCTGGTCGAGGCGGGATCAAATGTTGGTGTATATGTGAAAGTAGGAATGGGCGTAAAGCCGGCTAAGGATGGGGGTGCCGCAGGCGCATTGTCCGCATAATCACTGAATAGCTCTTCGACGACGAATTCCATCACCCTCACTATTAGGATGATCACCACGACGACAAGCACCAGCAGCAAACCATACTCGACCAAGGATTGACCCTGAGCAAGCCGACTGTTGCCTTTTTCCCCTTTTAGTTTTTTTTGAGATTTGCGAATTGCACACCTCTTATCGCTGGACCTCGACTGGCGAATTTATCCCCAGCGATCTCTTCCTTCTACTACTCGATCAGATAGGGTAGGCCGGCCAAATTGATATTCCAATGGTAGGTGTCGTCTTCACCGCCAATATACCTCGCCACCAGTCGACCGCCGTAGAACGGCGTACAGACGTCTTGCTGGGCTGAGTCGTTCGGGTCAGTACAGTCATCGGTCAAGGATGGTACATCAATCCGGTATGCCGGATCGATCCACTGGGTTCCGCAGCTTCCAATAATACATCTACCTGTTACACCATCCGGATCGGGCACGCCTGGATCGGAGAAAGTGAGCGACCAGTCGTCTTCGGAAATGGAATCGAAGTAGAAGATAACCGGCGGATCTGCACCCGCGTCGGAGTCGTAAATACTCACGTACATCGCCGATCCAGCATATTCAGGACCTACGTAGATGAGAGGGATGTCGACCGCGAAATTCACGTTTGAGTTCATTGGTAGGTGACCGATGCCGTAAACCGTCACTCCTTTGGCTGAGTGGCTGCTCGGATCATTGATCACTTGTACATTACGGGCGTTGACGTTGGCAGAAACCGTATTGACATAATCTCCTGGTCCCGCCCAGACCTCAAATCCATTCTCGGATGCCCCACTCAAGGTTGTGACATCCATATAGACAAATCTGTTACCAGTTGAACCGTCAACAAGAATATCTTGAAGGTGACGGGACATACTAAGTTCAAATCCTCGCCCAGGAGCCGCCACGGAGCCACCAGGGCATGTTACGGGATCGTAATCCCCGCCAGTCGCGCTGCCGCAGGCCGTTGGGATTACATCGGGTACTCCATTTCCGTCGAAATCAAAATCCGAAGCTTGCACCGCTCCAGGAGTAACCCAGTGCATATCAGTGTGCTGGTCAGGAATACTGCTAAATGCAGCATCTCTATCGAATCCATTTCGTTCAGGGACAAAATCACCGGATTGGCCGTAGTATGATGCCAGGGGAGTGCGAATAATCGTCCCGTCAGGCTGCCGGTTAAAAGTGAAGAGTTCGTACAGGGTGACAGTATTGTATTGGACGTTATAGGGATTAGGAGCTCCGTCTGCCCGAGGATCACCAGGCGGCGTTCCCGAACCACGATTCTCGTCGATCCGCTCGAACCACCATAGATTAACCCGGTCAAGTTCCGCCAGTGGAGTCAGCGGCGGTGTCAATAATCCTCGTTCACCGGTGTTGATCAGGCAGGGATTTATCTGATTATCTCTGCAAAACAGCAGCTCGGTCGAAGGGACCGCTCCCGTATCAATAGTATCGGCTGTGTGGACAACGGTATCTAGATAGCTGTCGAGCGAACCATTATTATCGCTATCATAGTTGTTCGGTCGGTTGATAGAGTCCGGATCAAAAAGTTCAACCCGAACAATGTCGGATTCATCCTCATAACCGGGTGGAATTAAGATCCGGTAATGGTATGTCCGGTCATTGGGATCACCATGCCAGCGGTCACGAAAGGCGACTGCCCGAGGATCACCGGTACCCGGTGGGTCATCGAGGTTGGAAAAGGGATCGCCATTATTTACCCAGATGTGAGGACCGAAGATGGCTTGATTAGAAGTGCTTAGCGCTCCAAACTCGACCCGGCGACTGGCATACATGTCAGCCAACGGAAAATATGCCGCGGTAGCTTTGGCGCTGACAGGAACGGTTTTAAATCCCAGGACTCTTAAGAAATAGAGCTCGACCGGCAGCGTGCCCGTAACGGAAAAGGTTCGGGCTCCCAGAGTCGTGGCGTTCGACGCCGTATCAAATGCATACAGTCCCACGTCATTAGCGAAGGTGTTGGTAACGGCTGATTCCGGCATATTGTTCACATGCAAGAACTCGGCCCCGCGATTTATGGCAGCCTGTCGTTCATTGGCATCTCTATTGAGTTCAAGAACACCTGCCAGGGCCGAGGAATCCACGGCCAGAGATAGCTGGGATTGCCTAGCGTAGACGAGTCCAATGTCAACGGCAATGCCAACTAATGCCAGAAGTACAAGCAGGATCAAGGCGATGATGACGATAGCTTGACCGCTCTCACCCTTATCATCTTCTGATCGCAAAGCTACTTCCTGTGAGAAAGCGGCATTTAGCCTCTTGATCATTGATACCTCCAATTATCCGGCTGGAATCGTATCTTCATCTGCCTATACCTGACCGCAAGAACTGTCATGTCGTACAAATTCCAATAACAACCAGTCAGCTCCGTAAGCCTTGATGCGAAAGATACCAAAACCGGACACCTGAAATCTGTTGGAGTTGTAACCACTGGTCGATTCATCCCATAGGACAAGGCGTAGAGTCCTCTCTTTGTCGATATGCTCTTGCAACTTAGGAGTGACGCCCGCGCCGGCAAATCCACCCGATAATGTATCCTCGGCGATCCAGTCTCCAATATGCATTTCGCGGTCGTCTGAATCGTTTGCGTCGGCGAAACCTCGGAATGCACCGCCACCTGGTGGATCCCCGTAGTCGTTGTAATCGTTGCTGTTTCCAGGCCAAAGCAGGCTTGTAGCCAAGATCGAATCACCAGGAGGATTGATACCGGTGATATCTGCATTCCACTTGAGCCAATCGAAGTTAGCGATGCCTGTGCCAAGGTTTAGCTTGAAGATATTACCCTCTTTCGCGCCAGCAAGTGGCATCGGGCTGGAAGGCTGGATCGAAAAGGTCTCCCAGGCCGGTTTGGCCGCTGGAGATGGGTGAACGAATGCCAGACTATCATATTCAGATTCTGTTATTGTCTGAACCTGATTTTCGATAACGATAGGGAACACACCATAACAACCGCCAGTTGTATACACTGATGAGGCAAGTGAAGCCCGGCGCATCACGCTGTAGCCGCTTATCGTGTTTGAGCCGGTAAGGTTGGGTAATATATTAAGACCAAGAATGGTCTCAATGTCATGCAGGATATAAACGCCGGTCACGTCAAGATCCGCTCCGAGATTGCCAATGACTGTTGCCGTCCCATCCTTTTTGAGCTCTTCCTGTATGTGATTACGAAGCTCGTCTTTAAAAGCAGCGGAGTTAGTGACAGCGTAATCCCCAGTGAGACCATCGCCATAGATATGGTTGAAAGCAAATGTGTCCGTAAGACTGCTGCCATCGTTTTCAACGGCGGCTCGGATTGACCAGATATCCCAAACACCGCAGGACAAGGAGAGCGTCTCGGTGATGGTATTGAGGACGGAATTGCGAATACCAGCATCCTCGCCGCCATTGGCAGAGTATCTGGCAGC
>DASRZI010000397.1:0-4608 GCA_035686605.1 Candidatus Zixiibacteriota bacterium | reverse complement strand
CAGCCATTGCCGTAGCATCGTTGATGATCGTACTCATCTCATCACGAACAGCTTTGCCGGTCGCAATTTCCGTATTTGAACTGGCGGCAAAAGTAGTAACAACAGCATAAGTATTCTGAAGTGTATCCGAATCCGACCAATCGGCCAGGTACCCCGCGGCTCCAGATCCGTTTATCGGGTAATTGATTACATTAAGAATTTGCTGAACCGTAATTTTCTTTGCAGTGCCAGTCTGAGTGCAATACAACACATCCGTTAAAGCCGGAACGGTAACAGCGCTGAGGGCCGTCAAATACGTGCTAAGACCGCCGAGAACACCATTCTTGACCTCAAGCCATGTCGTTTTCTTTGCAATTGTTCCGACCACCGTAAGGAACATGTCGGCATTGGCAGGGGTTGAGTTGGCCGCAGTTCCGGATATGTCACGTATAGTTGCTGTATTTTGGGCAAGGCAATAAGTGGCGATCCGGGAGGCAAGGCACGTTTCCTTCGTCCCGCCATTCTTGATAAGGAATACGTCGGCGTCTACGATCGCAGATGCCATCTCCGCTTCCGCATACATCGTATTCGCAATGGCGTTCTCGATAGTCGCGTATGTAGAAGACTCCAGCTTCGTGCCGCCCTCCAGCATCATGAAACTGTCACCGGCCGCAGGAGCTGCCAGAACATCTAATCCCTCGATTTCATCGACTACATAAGCAACAAGAACGTCGACTGTGACCTGCTTACTCGTCCCTGTATCACTGAGCATTACCAACTCAGCACCGCCAACGGCGTCTGCTGGCATCTCTGATACTTTAACCATTTTTTATATCCTTTAAACGACTCTCATTTTCCCCAAAGACTTCTTGATAAAGCCCAGGGTCTCATATCCCCAATTGGACGTGCAGCTCAGCCATAGAACGGCGTAAGCCCCTCTCGATCTTGGGTGTCTGTATGAATTGAAATTCTCTTCCCAGGTCCCGGTGGCCACGACATTCACCGTCGTTCCGGCCTGGATATCTGTGACAGCATTGTCAACGGCCTCCTCCCCCGAGTCTGCCGTTACTATTGCCCAGGTCACGTCCTCGCTGCCGTCAGCAAGAGCGGCAAATATCTTCTGAATCATCCCGTCATGCCCGCCGCCGCCGCCGAGCTTAAATGGACCAATAAGCAGATGTGAGTTCAGGTCAGATCCGTCGTCATCCGTTGTCGACGTGGAGTCGTGCCGCCTCAAATACCCGTCCTTGCATCCCATTATCACGTTTGAATCACCGGCTATAGGCATGACCGCCAGTGCAAGCGGTTGATGGGTCTGCTGATACTTTGTTCTCCAGAACGCCTTGGTCTCAAGATCAAAGAACCAATGAGTCCCAACTGTAGCCGCGGTCGGAGTGACGAACAGCCGTATCCCATTCGCCTTTTCATCATACTGCATTTTAACGACGTTGGCATCGGTATCAATGTCCTTGAGCTCTTCCGGAACGATCTTCTCGGAGAACTTCTTCGGCGCAGCGTTTGACCCTATCTGCCATGAATATACTCCGGACCTTGCCACAAACAGGACAAACCCGTCAGCGGTAATCGATATGGCGCCCTGAGCAATTATCCCGATCTCCCTGGAAACGCTCTCCAGCCGCCCGGAAGTGTTGGGATTTCCAACAATAGCCCATATACTGTCTTTAGTCGCAACAATGAGAGCGTCATTCCCCCATGACTTTATACAGGTGCAATCCCCGCCGAGCTTCCCGTCATCCGTCGGCGTACCGACGATGGCCCTCTTAGCCCCTCTTGAGAGGTCAAAGAAGCTCCACTTGGAAAAATTCCCCTGCTCGCTGATGTAGAAGATATGATCCTCACCGGCCAATGCGAGGCAATGCCGGTAGACCTCTACGAGCGGCTGGCCAACGGGAGCATTCGCGACAATTTCAATTGTTCCGGCATTTGGATCGTACCTGTAACAATAATCTCCAGCTATGAACATTTTGCCGCCGTACTGGACCATGTTATACCCGCCAGTACCGGTCACGGTATTTATAGCGGCAACAGTGCTTTCGAATGTAATTTGGACACCGGCTTCGTCTGTAATCAAGGTACCGTCCTCAGCCTCAAGATTGGAAACTGAGGTGGTGACTGAGGACCCTTGGATTATCTTCAGGTTACCATCGACGATGACAACCAGGTCCTCCTGGTGATCCCCGGACCCGTCCTGGTAGGACAGTCTCTCCATGGCAGTGATACTCGCTCCCATGTCGGTAGAGATCCATTTCTTCAGAGGAAGCCTTGAGCCTCCCCTGCCTCGCCTCTCGATAGAGTCGAAGCTTCGAATATTTTCTGAGTAAGGAGATGTAAACGGAGCGGTTTCTTGTGCGTAAACCCCTCTTCGATTTTCGCCTAATATCGGGAAGAGTACATTAACCTCGCGAAGCTTCGCCATCTGGCTTCTCGTCTTCTTCGCCAGGCGTATCCGCTTCTTCGACGATGTCGATCGATCCGTCTACGAGATCGAGCATTCTCATTGCCCCGACACATCTATTATATTCGGCAAGCGCCTTGTCTCGTTTTACGGCCATCTCTTCTTTTAACTTTATTGCTTGTTCTTTTGACAGACACGCCATTTACACATGATCCTTAAGACAAGGTCTTTTAGAAAGCTCAGAGGCAAGTCTTTCGCTTGACTGAGCTACTTTCCTATTGGAAGCAGTATTCTCAATGATGACAGTTGTTGCTTCCACTGCCATTTTCTCCAATCTATTGCGCTGATAATTCTCGATTTCGGTTATCCGTTTACCCATTCCGGACTTTTCCTCTTTGTCGGACTTTTGTGCTCTTAAAAAAAGCACCATAAAGAATACGACCATCGCGACGGGAAATCCAAACTTCTCAAGAATAGCCATGAAGTCCATTATTCAATATTCTCCTTCGGGGCCCTACCCTTAATGTAAGCACCGGCAGGGATTATTCCAACCCCTGCCGGTACCCATTTACCATTTTCGTCTTTTTTGAGGAGTTCTGCTTTGACGGGCCTGGCCAGCCTCAGAGCCGGAGTATCCGGATCCATGTCAATAAAATTGAACTCACGTTCGATCGTATTGATTGGCTGCAAAAAACATCCGCTACCAATCGTCATCAGTAAAAGGGTCACGACGATTGACTTTAGGATCATCATTCTCCGGGCCGATGTCATGGTAGGACTCCTCTTTCTCAACAGGTTTTGAGAGGATAGTACCGAATATTGTGCCCAGTACAGCCTTTATAATCTCGATTAACCATTTCATAATTAGTTCTCTCATTTAGGCTCGATGTGCCGCCAGCTTCTGCTGGCTCCGGAGGCTCAGTAGCCTCGGGCGCGTCTTCGCCCTTGGCATCTTTGATCACCTCTACCCCTTCTTTCACGCCTTCGATGGCTTCTTTGATATCCGGCTTCGTGGCCGGATCACCATCAAGGGCAGCAACCAGGTAGCCAGCAATTGCTGCCAGGATCAGCATGACCCCGTACACAATCGCTTTCAGCTTCTTCTTGTCTGCCATCAACATTTCCTTTCAAAAAAAAGTGTCTATCAGTCTTCGAATTTCACGATTCCGAAAGTTTCAAGAAGAACTCTATCGTTACTCGCGAAGCAATCAAGAAACGCCAGCTTAATCGGCAGTTCGCACTTCACATCAATTTCCTTCATGCCGATGGTCTGATTCAGGTTTTCAAGCTCCTCCATGCCCAGCTCGTTCAAAATCGGACCCTTCACGTTTTTGGGATCATTGCCTATCTTATTGCGAAGGTAACTGTACTCTTCCATATACGGGATCAATTCTTTCTGCAACGCATATATTTTTTTGTTCGCCTGATTCCCGAACGTGTTCGAAAACAACCTATCAAGAGCCTTTTTCAAGTTGCTTTCCATCGCCGAAATGCTTACCACATTCATCTTCGCGACTTCTTCTGGTACTTCAACTTCTCCTGCCTTGGTGGTTTCTTCGCTCATCTATTACTTCCTTAGACAAACAAGTGGGAAAAATTGGGGGGAGCCAGAGTTGACTCCCTCCATAGGTTTAGCTTAGAAATTTTTCGCAGCGTAGACCGGAATGTATCCGGCAACTCCGGCAATAAGAATACGCAATGCATGCGTGGTATTACCGGCCGGAGCGGCAACACTGGCCTCGATACACTTGTCTGTGCCAACCGCATCGAACGAAACGAAGTTCGTAACATACTGGCTCTGAAGCGAGCAAATCAGATTGTCAACAACAACCGTTGACAGAGAATTTGCGAGGTAGTACGAAAGCGTTCCGGTCGTAGGATTGACCAGACCAGTTGACATCGCCGACTGAACACCGGTCATGTGAAGCACTTGCGTGTTCGCACCAGCACCGCCAACAACACCGATCACACCAGCCACGTTCACGGCAGCTCCATTGAGCGTCCCGTACAGCTGGGCTTCGCCGACCAGGGCATAGATGTTACCGGCAGTAACCGTGTACCCTGAAGACACCGCAAGAACATTAGAGCTGGCAGAAACACCACTTGGCGCTCCTGTAAGTCCGGTGGGTTCGTATGTCCAAGAATTCTGAGTGCCGACCTGTGAACCCGTTGCGTTGATAAGATCACCCTTGCCCTCATACCCGGCAATCTCT
>DASRZI010000396.1:0-4510 GCA_035686605.1 Candidatus Zixiibacteriota bacterium | reverse complement strand
AACCGATATCGTGAACGCCGATCCACTCTTAGGTCCGCTGCAAGATAATGGTGGGGAAACGGAGACCCACGCCTTGTTGGATGACAGCCCGGCTATCGACGCTGGCAGCGATGCAACTTGCGCCGCGCCCCCGGTCGACGGCGAGGATCAACGTGGAGTTGCAAGACCCATCGGTCCGCACTGCGACATCGGCGCCTTTGAGTCCTCGGGATCGGCTCTGGAAGCTGACCTCGCTCTAATGGCTGAAGCGTCGCCCTCCGAGGTGCCAGTTGGCTCAACGGTTACTTACATCTTGACGGCGACCAACGCCGGCCCGGACACGGCCTACGGGATCGCCTTGACCGCCACGCTGCCTGTTTCGGTCACCTTCGTCAGCGCCGATGGTGATTGCCTGGAGAACGGCGGCACGGTGGTCTGTGCCCTGGGTAATCTGGACTCTACTGACGAGATCTCAGTGACGATCAGCGCCAGGGCTCAAGCTATTGGTCCGGCTACGGTCTCGGCCGTGGTGAGGGCTGTGACATACGATCCGGTTATGGCCGACAATTCATCACAGGCGACGTCGACACTCGTCAGGGGCAAGACATTCTTGCCATACATCGAGAGAAAAGCGTGATATCTTGGCAGGTCCAACCTGGTTGGTTGGACCTGACATTCTTTTCTGCAGTGGCCTATCATGCGGCCGCTTTCTCAAATGTCAATCCTTCGCCGTTGACATTCACTATTATCGTATCCCCATCGGTGAAGCGGCCTTCCAAGATGGCCAATGACAACGGATCGGCCACCAGCCGTTGAAGAGTTCTCTTTATCGGCCGGGCTCCATAGGCGGGGTCATAGCCACTCTCGGCTATAAATTCCCTGGCACTGTCCGTGAACCGCAGGGCCATATGCCGGTCCGCGAGCATTTTCTGCAGCCGCTCTGCCTGGATATCCACGATCTGCTTGAGATCCGCCCGGCTCAGACTATGAAAGACGATGATGTCATCCACCCGATTCAGAAACTCCGGCCTGAATTGGGTTCGTAAGGCGTTCATCGCTCCGGCAGGATCGTATTCTCCGCCCTGTAAATACTGGCTGCCCACATTGCTGGTCATGATGACCACCGTATTCCGGAAGTTGACCGTCCGGCCGTGCCCGTCAGTCAGACGCCCATCATCTAACACCTGCAGTAGGGTGTTGAATACATCTGGATGGGCCTTTTCGATCTCGTCGAAAAGAACCACCGAATACGGCCGGCGCCGGACCGCTTCGGTAAGCTGACCACCCTCATCGTAGCCGACATAGCCGGGAGGTGCGCCGATCAACCGGCTCACGGCATGCCGCTCCTGGTATTCGCTCATGTCGATTCGAACCATGGCCTCCTCGTCGTCGAAGAGGAACTCGGCCAATGCCCGGCCTAACTCGGTTTTTCCTACCCCCGTGGGTCCCAAGAAGATAAACGAACCAACTGGCCGTTGCCTGTCCTGCAATCCTGCGCGAGACCTGCGAACCGCGTTGCTGACGGCGACGATGGCCTCATCCTGTCCAATAACCCTTCGATGGAGCCGTCTTTCCATCTTCAGCAATTTCTCCACTTCGCCTTCAACCAGCTTGCTGACAGGAATGCCCGTCCATTTGGAGACGATCTCGGCTACATCCTCACCGTCAACCTCTTCCTTAAGCATCGCACCCCCTGCTTGTAGCTCCTTTAGGCGCGATTCCTGCTGGATAAGCTGCTTTTCCAAATCGACCATGGTCCCATACCGCAGCCTGGCGGAAGCCTCGAGATCAGCCCGTCTTTCAGCCTGGTCTATCTGTACCTTCGTCTCATCCATGGCTGCCTTTGTGCCCCGAATCTCATCGATGGCCGACTTTTCCGTCTTCCACTGGGCCCGGAGCGCGTTAGCCTCTTCCTTCAATTCGGCAATCTCCGCCTCGATATGATTGAGACGTTCCTTTGAGGCTTTGTCTCTCTCTTTCTTCAATGATTCCCTTTCGATCTCCAGCTGCAGGATCTGCCTGTCTACCTTGTCGAGATCATCTGGTTTGGAATCGATCGCCATCTTCAACCGGCTGGCAGCCTCGTCGATCAGGTCAATGGCCTTGTCGGGCAGCTGCCTGTCGGTAATATACCTGTGCGACAGGGTTGCTGCCGCGATAGCGGCGCTGTCTTGAATCCGGACCCCATGGTGAACCTCATATCGTTCCTTCAATCCTCGCAGAATGGAGATAGTGTCTTCCACGCTCGGTTCTTCTATGAAGACCGGTTGGAATCGCCGCTCAAGGGCCGCATCCTTCTCAATATACTTCCGGTACTCATCCAACGTTGTGGCCCCAATCGTATGCAGTTCACCTCGGGCCAACATCGGTTTCAGCATGTTGCTGGCATCCATGGAACCCTCTGCCGCGCCCGCGCCGACCATAGTATGCAGCTCGTCGATAAACAGGACGATTTCACCTTCGCTATCGGCGATCTCTTTCAGCACCGCCTTAAGTCTTTCCTCAAACTCGCCCCTGAACTTAGCCCCGGCTACAAGGCTGCTCAGGTCCAGGGCGATCAATCTTTTGTTCTTCATGCCTTCAGGTACGTCGCCGTCCACAATGCGCTGAGCCAGTCCCTCGGCAATGGCCGTTTTTCCGACGCCGGCCTCACCTATGAGGACTGGATTGTTCTTCGTTCGCCGGCTTAACACCTGGACGACACGTCTGATTTCTTCGTCCCGTCCAATAACGGGATCCAGCTTTCCGAGACGGGCCAATTGGGTCAGATCGCGACCATACTTATCCAGGGCTTCGTATGTAGATTCTGGATTCTGGCTGGTGACTCTCTGTCCGCCTCTTATTTCCGACAGGGCCTGCAATACGCCCTCTCTTGTGATGCCCGCCTCAAGCAGCGGCGACAAGTTGCGAATATCACCAGCCACGTCGACCAAGGCCAGGAACAAGTGCTCAGTGCTGACGAAATCATCCTTCATATTCTGCGCTTCTCGCTCAGCCGCTCGGGTGATGTTGGTTAACTCCCGGGAAACTCCAACATGGGTTGACGTTCCGATGGCCCGCGGAAAGCTTTGTAACTTTATTTCAGTCGCCCTGCCTAATGCCTGGCTGTTTGCGCCTATCCGGTTGACGATTTGGGGAACGACGCCAGTTTCTTGGGCCAGCAATGCGGCCAGCAGATGGATGGCTTCGATTTGTCCATGATCCATTTCCTCAGCCAGATGCTGGGCTTGAAGCACTGCTTCCTGCGCCTTTTGGGTAAACTTGTTCAGATTCATTTGACCTCTTTTATCTTCGCTTTGGCTCTCGCCATGTCAATGTCATCCGGGTGAAGAACGATAGCGTTTATTGATTCAATCCTACTCCTTCTAACTTGCGAGCCTTTGACTCAATTGCACCTTCGTATTGAAAACTACTCGAAGAGAGAAAGGAGCCTGACTCTCCATTGGTGATCGTAGTTAAGACGTGTCAGATAGTTATTAGCTCACCGTTAGAGGAACGTTAGCAACCCAAACCGCCATGGTTTATAATATTCCCATCCCTATCCAAGAAGAGTAAATCGTTCTCGCATATAATTGTTCATTTGCAGGCCCTACTCGAGTTGATTTGTTGTTTATCCAAGGTCTTTAGGAGCTATAGATGACTGAAAATCCAAGTCTCTTTGAAAATGTCAACCGTCAGGTGGAGAAGGCAGCCGATCTCATGGGGCTTGATCCCGAAGTTCGCCAGATTCTTTCCTGGCCCACCAATGAAGTCGTGGTCCATTTTCCGGTAAAAATCGCCAACGGCCGGGTCGAGATGTTCACCGGCTACAGGATACAGCATAACAGCGTCCTTGGTCCTTACAAGGGTGGCTTGCGCTTTCATCCCTCGGTTAACAGGGACGAGGTGCGCGCTCTCGCAGCATGGATGACCTGGAAAACGGCTATCGTGGACATCCCCTAT
Source organism: Candidatus Zixiibacteriota bacterium (assembly GCA_035686605.1). Classification (GTDB taxonomy): domain Bacteria; phylum Chloroflexota; class Anaerolineae; order Promineifilales; family Promineifilaceae; genus UBA11865. The sequence continues at coordinate 589 of DASRZI010000396.1, read as the reverse complement.
GGCGGCGCAAAGGGCGGTATCCAATTCGACCCTAAGATGTACAGCACCGAAGATCTTGAACGGATCACCCGGCGGTTCACCTATGCCTTGGGAAGCAATATCGGACCGGAATATGACATCCCTGCCCCGGACGTAAACACGAATGCCCAGATTATGGCCTGGATCCTGGATACCTATCTTTCCATGCAGCCACAACAGAACCGCCAGGACAATTACCACGTAGTGACCGGCAAGCCCATTGCTTCTGGAGGCAGCGCTGGAAGGGAAAAAGCCACGGGTCAGGGTGTGGTGTATCTTATCGAACGATGGGCGAAGGACAACGACTTCGACTTGTCAAAAGCGACTTATTTTGTCCAGGGCTTTGGAAATGTTGGTTCGTGGTCTGCAAAATTGATGAAAGAACATGGTTCTATACTCGTTGCCGTAGAAGATGCGACGGGAGCGATCCGGAATCCGGATGGTATCGATCCGGACAAATTGGCAGCCTTTCTCGAAGAGAAAGGGACTCTGAAAGGATATCCCAATGCCCAAAGGGTTGACCATGTTAGTTTCTTGCGGACCGAGGCCGATATCTTCATCCCTGCCGCCC
>DASRZI010000395.1:0-8611 GCA_035686605.1 Candidatus Zixiibacteriota bacterium | reverse complement strand
GAAAGCGCTGGATTTCCACGGAAAACTTTATGGGCAGAGCAAGAGCAAGCGCCAGGCCAAGATAGAGGAACTGTTGTCCCTGGTTGAGCTTGAAGACGCCGCCGACCGCAAGATTCGGACCTATTCCGGTGGAATGAAACGACGACTGGAATTGATTCGAGGACTGATGAGCGAGCCCGATGTGCTCTTCTTAGACGAACCTACATTGGGCCTGGACCCTCAGAGCCGGTCCCGCCTGGGAGAACACATCCTGTATCTTAAAAGAGAGAAGGGCTTAACCTTATTGCTGACCACCCACTATATGGACGAAGCCGAGCTGATATCAGACAGGGTTGGCATCATCGATCATGGAAAGATTGTGGCCGAAGGAACTCCCAAAGAGCTGATCGAGAAGATGGGAGCCGACGTAATCCACATTGAAGGGCAGGGGAACGCCGACCTGTTTGTCGAAACCCTCGAAGCGCTGCCTTATACTCAGAAGATCTCGGCCGTGGATGATTTGATCCACATTGGGGTCGATTCCGGCAACAGGCGGCTGGTCGAAATTGTCACCATCGCCGGAGAGAAAGAATTCCGCATTGAGGATATCTCGGTAGCCAAGCCCAGCCTGGGGGACGTATTCCTGGAATACACCGGGCGTCACTTTAGAGACTAGGGACATTGGAATGGTGCTGGACCCTTCGCCCAGCATAGTAATAACAGCAAATAGAATCATGGAGAAACACCTATGAGCGCGGCAATAACCCTTTGGAGTAAACATATGCAAAAGAGCATCACGAGCCCCGACGAGGCTATCGGAATGCTTATTCAACCCATATTATGGGTCGTTCTGTTTGGAGTGGGAATGGGAAGCTTGCTCGGAGCAGCTTCGCCCGGAGGTGAGGACTTCTATATTAACTTTATGCTGCCCGGTATCATCGCCCTCACAGCATTAGGTGGGGCAATCGGCGGTGGTACTGAATGGCTCAACGAGCGACTGCAGGGAATCGTCAAAGAATACCTGGCTGCTCCAATACCCCGGATGAGCATTCTTTTGGGGAATGCTTTTAGTTCGATGACAAAGAGCCTGCTCCAGGCCATAGTGATAATGATTGTCGGCGTTCTAATTGGCGCTCAACTTAGCGATAACCCAGCCGGTTGGGTTGGTGGTCTCATCCTTGTGGCGGGTTATGGGCTGGGGTTCTCGGGAATCGCCATTGCCGTAGCATCAAAGACTGACAGTCCGGGTGGTTATCACATGTTGATTTTCATGCTCAACCTACCCCTGCTATTCCTCAGCAATGCCCTGTATCCATTGGAAACCATGCCCAGGTGGATGGAGATCGCAGCCCGGATCAATCCTACGACCTATGTAGTGACCGGTATGCGGACGATGACATTTGCCACAGGAGATGCTCAGGCAAATGTCGATACCATCCCATTGTGGCTCTGCTTCCTAGTGGTCACCATCTTCCTGGCCTTCGGCATGCTTCTCGGATACCGTGCTTTCAAGAGCTCCATCAAGTAGACCATCAAAGCAGTAAGTGTCAGATAGCTGGCTGCAGCTTTAGCTACAGCTTGAGCTGAGAGACGCGGACGTGTCTTCTCTTGCGGTCTCTGGCAGGGTCTTTCAAAGATCAGGACCACCCCAATTGATAAAGTAATTCTGCTAAGTGAAATGACGGAATCTTAACAAAAAAAGCCGGTCAGCGTTCTAGCAGCTGACCGGCTTTTATATTGCTCTTCTCTCAGACAGCAAACGGCATCATGCTAATCTGCCTGTTCGATTATTGCTGATATGTAAAAACCGACAACATCCAATTCATCCGCTTTCATTTTCAGACAGCAAGTGAATCTAGAAAACAATCCGACGAAGGCGGATGCTCGCTACTGTTCAGGATATTTGGAAATGATAGGTGGCTAGCGCTTGCTTGATCGCCGGCTATTTAAGAGAACACCTGTCCCAGCAGCTAAAAGAGACGCACCCATGAGTGCCGCGGCAATCAGGCCGGGCGCAATTCCTGCTCCAGATTCAGGGAGAACTGGCGGACTTGTTCCACCGCCAGATGCGGGAGCCTGGGTAATGCAGAAATCTATGCCCGTAGCCAGGGGCAGGGTATCGGTTAATGTTACCTCTCGTGTGGCCTGGGATGTGACCCTCCAGCCAGCAGGCGGTTTTACAGTAACGCGCCACGTACCAAGCGTGATCGAGACGATGCCATATGATCCATCCACGCCTGTTAGCAGCGGTACAGTCGTTCCGCTGGCGACATAGACGAATTCAACGGGAACGCCTTGCTGTCCCGGTTCGCCAGTACCGACGCAGTAACCATCGGCGTTGAGATCGTTATAAACTATCCCGCGAATCGTTCCTACGTTGTTTTGGGCATTGGCCGACAAAACCGGTACGATGAGAAGTATCAATACCAACACCATTAATGAGAGTGAAATCTTTCGTCTCATCTCCAATATTCCTCCTTATAACTCGATTCCAAATATCATGTGCCAACCTCATCGACTGGGTGGGCAATAACTACAATACGATGACTGTTTGACTTAAATGGCCAGCAAGAAATGATCGTCAAACGCTCATCGCTTGTCGGCAGCATCCAGCGAGCGTTCCAATGGCGATCCTTGAGGGATTGACCATCCTCTTCGAAGAGCTCTCGCTGGGTCACTTCATATTCATAGCTCCCGGTGTCGTCATACAGGATCAAACGATCCCCCAACTCGAGATCAACTAGATTACGAAAGACGGCTCCGTACATATTGTTGTGTCCATTCAGAACGGTATTCCCTGGAGCTCGCAGAGGAGCGCTCGTCTGGTGCCATCCCACTTCATATCCATTAGGAACCGCCCATTGTAATACCTGCTCCTCATCCTCTGACTGACCAGCTGGTGGCAAACTAAGACCGACGGCCGAAATTGGTGCGTCAATCCCAATAGCAGGAATCGAAATTCGCTTTGGTTGGGCTGCCATGTTCGCTTCTGGCTGGCTGGTACTTTGACCGAAGGCTTCAACCAACTGTTCGTTCTGCTTTGTCCCAGGCAGATTATCACTGTCTAGCTCTGTTGCTTGGCCGATCGGGGGTGTTAAGGATCTTCGTTCCGCAACTTTATCGCCAGAATCGGCCGTATTGGCAGACCGGTTCTGAGGTTCGAGCGGAGGTGCTTCGGCTATCTCCCCTTGATTCTGATCGACTAGCAGGGGTGGCGACAATCCAGGCATCTCGGATTCGCCCTCATCAGTAACCCTGAACTCTGCGGGTATCCTTGATGGAACCAAAAGAGTTACCAGGACGCTGATGAGGATGAGAAGGCCAACGCCTAGCAAGACAGCTCCAAAAATGGACTCTGCTTTTCTCTTCGTCCTCATCGAATTCTGATCCTAATATTACCGCTTCCTAGCTTCGCCGACTGTAGGAATTATGGACCTTATCTTACCATGTAAGAAGAAACAACCGCGAGTGTATATCTAGATATTTACCTACTGGCGTCGGAATTAACGCGATCTAAACGTGGTCAGAAGCATACTGCTTCTCAAATGGTTCAGCTCATCAGTACCAGGATTCGCTCATCCTTGGTACAGGAGCTGCCGCCAATTCCCACCCTTGATCTGCGGAGAGGTTTGGATCAACAATACCTGTCAGATCCAGGGTCGCCCGCCAGACATCATTAAAGAGGGATATCCTTGACTCCTGATTCACCTGGTTGCTCTGGATCAGTCGGAAGATATGCGTATATAGTTGATCCATGACAGGATCAGGATGCTGCCAGGGGTAGCAAAGGGCGGCATGATCATAGGGCTCTACCAGGTTCTGCACTTCACTTAGCTCAAGCAATCGAGAACCGGCAGGGATCAGCAATCGTATGGCATATTGAATAGGTGATATATGGCTCACCAGGTCAAGATCACCTATGACCTTGAGAAATTCCAGATAACCCTCACGCGTTGTCCATGGGGTAAATGCGACGAAAGTCGGGTTGAGGACGAGGCCCAATTCACGAAGGTTTGAGGCTGCTTTCTCAAATCCAGCCCTTGTATGCCCTTTATCGAGGATCTCCAAAATCCCGTCGTCTACTGCCTCCACGGCGCTCGTGATAAAGATGCATCCGGTGTCTTTCAAGGTTGGAAGCAGTTCATTAAGCTTCAGCAGATGTTCGACTTTTATCGTCACGTCATAGGTAAGATCCGGAAATTCCGCGTTTAGCGCCTGGACAATTGGCATGCTGTGACCAGGTCCGTTCAGAAAATCTGGGTCGCCGAACGTAATATGTTGGGCGCCTGCCTTCACCTGCTGCCTGACATCGGCCAGAACAATCTCCTGCTGGATGATCCTGAATCTACCATTATAGATAGGTACAATGGGACAATGCCGGCAGGTATGTTTGCAGCCCCGCGTCGTTTCCGTGTAGCCAGTCGTGCGATTCTGGCCATCGGGAAGAATCAAGTGGGCATATGCCTCCAAATTGGGCAGGGAATTTCTCTCGGGAACCAGGAACTGCTGCCTCTCCATTGAAACGAGTGGTTGGGCTTGACCAGGTCGAAGTTCCTCAGCGTCCTTCAATTGATGATAAAGGTATACCAGTCCTGTCTCGAATTCTCCGCCAATGATCGTCTGGACACCTAGACCGCGCAGGAAGGTCTCGTTGGTTGGGGCGTACAGTCCGTAACAGCATAAATGGGCAGCCGCGTTTATCTGTCTTATCTGGGGGATCAGATCGGCCGCCAATCGAGTTGCTGTGTGCATAGGCAGGTAAATGGCAATCAGATCGGATTGAGCGACCAGGTCCTTCTCGATGGACTCTATCGCCAGGTCAAGAGTTGCTACGTCCGCCCCGGCATCATTCAACCAGGCTGCGGGCGACGCCAGACCAAAAGGTTGGTGCCCTAGTTCGTAGGTTGATATGAGTAAAACTTTGGCCATAGATGGTAGTCAGCAGCGCCCTTGTTTTGTTCGAGTGTAGGTTCTGAGAGGGGACTTTATCCAGCTTGTCAACGAGCCTCGAGTCTACAATCTACATGGAGAGAAGGCAATCACAAGCAAGCCCAAATATGGTTCTATGCATTAAGTACCCTCTGGAACCCCGGGTATTAGCTCGGCCGCTTCACCGGAAAGATGATCGATTTTATTCCAGCTGACAAGGGTTCCTAAGAGCTCGTTACCTTGTGTTTCCAACTCTATCTCGGTGATGGCGCAGTTATCCCAGCCTGTTGCTCGAAGCCACTCCAGATCAATGCCAGGACAAAGATCTTTCAGTGTGACAGTCATGATGCCGCCGTGACCTATGACGATAACGTTCTGGTCTGTAATCTGGGATGTGATCTCTAACAAGGCGGTCTTCAACCGAATCCAGAGGTCGTGATAATTCTCACCACCGGGAAAGCCGGAGTTATTCTTCCCATCGTACCAATCATTCATTACCTTGCCGTGGTAAGACCAATCCGCATGTCTTGTGGGGCTGTTCTCAAGGTCGCCGACGTCAATCTCTCGGAGCGCCTCCTTGATACACACCGAAAGGTCAAGCTGTTCGGCGACGATACCGGCCGTCTCGATTGCACGCCGCAGGGGAGAACTGTAAACACAGCCGCTGGCCCAGCTTTCGGGGTTTATCTCCAGTCCGTTGATATAGGCAGCGGTTTGTTGGGCTTGCAGAACTCCTTTCTCGGTCAGAGACTGGTCTACAATTCTTGAGGAAAAAACCTTGTTAATATTGGCTGGATTTTCACCATGACGTATCAAGTACAGACGGTTTCTTCGGATTTCGTTCATAGGTCTTGGATTATGCCGAGAGAGATGTAATGCCTTCGATTCGAGGATAAGCGATCCTACTCCATGGTCCGCAACAGCGCCAGCTACCGTTGTCTGATATTTCCAGAAGGCCGGTGGGTTGAATAGTCAGTTTGAAGATCCCTTAAAGCCTGCGAAAAGCAGGGCTGGACCGTCTTCTATTCTGGTTCGCCCAAGGGTTCCCGGCCCTCCTGAACATCTCCCAGAAAAGCTCAATCGTTGCTATACTTTTCTGGGCAATACTGCCTCTTTTAATATGCGGAGTCATTTGCTTCGAGGAGTAAGGGCGGCAGAAACGCTGGCCAAACCAAAACGGGCGATTAATCGTTGCATCCCGTTGAAGTAGATTGTATTATGTGGCAACGATAACAAGCAGTTCGCAGACATCCAACCGGCGCGCCAGCGCGCTTGAGCCATCTTGTTGGAGGACATCAACATGAACCGGCGAATTTTATTGGTAATTCTCGTTCTAATTGTCCTGGGGATAACCGTAGGAACTGCGGCCGCCCAGAACAGTTATTCTTTGTGGTTTTACAACTATTGGGATAATCCAAACCTGGAAGGAGCACCAGTTAGCTCTGGCTCCACCGGGGAGATCAACTATGATTGGGGCAGCGGTTCACCGGCAGCCGGCGTTCCTGATGACCATTGGTCGGGCCAATGGACCTCGTATGTCGAGTTCAGCCCAGGCACTTACCGGATCGTCACCGAAAGCGATGACGGAGTGAGTGTCTTCCTGGGTGATAAGAGTGTCATCTACGATTGGAACAAACACCCCCCAACGGTAAATGAGGTGATCGTTTCTCTTCACGGTGGATCGTATTCCATGGCTGTCAGCTTCTTCGAGGACGTCGGCCGCTCCCTTCTAAAGGTAGGCTGGGAGCGAATCGGCGAACCCAAGGCTAACACGCCAGACGTCACAGTCATTCAGCCACCGGCTCCACCACCAACTCCGCCACCACCTCCTTCGCAAGGTACATGGACCGCCAACTATTGGAACAACAAGGACCTTTCAGGAAACGCGGTAATCGCCAGAAACGAGGCAGCTATCAACAATGAATGGGGCTATGGTTCTCCCGCACCTGGTATTGTCGCCAATGACAATTTCTCTGCACGTTGGACTCGTTCAGTATACTTCGGCACGGGTTCATACCGCTTCACGGCGCAGCATGACGATGGCATGCGGGTTTCAGTCAGTGGAAATCGAATCATCGATAGTTGGGCCGTCCAATCTGTAACAACCAATTCGGCCGATGTCGACCTGAATGCGGGGACATATGAAATTGTCGTCGAGTACTTCGAAAACACCGAGCTCGCAACGGCCAAGTTCTGGTGGGAGACCACTTCAGGCGGAGGATCGCCACCTCCTTCTGGGGTGGCGGCAACCACTACAGCATATTGGCTGAACTTTAGGGCTGGGCCAAGCACCAGCTACGACATCCTGGATGTTCTTCCGCAAGGAACGACCTTACCTGTATACGGTCGCATAGCCACAAATCGCTGGATCTACGTGGACTATATGGGTGTTCTTGGATGGATTTCGAGATATTACACGACCATCAACGGAGATCTAAATTCACTGCCAGTGACAGGGTAATTGAATTGTTAAACAGCTCAATAGTTTTGTTGAAACTATTGAGCTGACCTTTCCGTCTCAACATTGGTCAACAGCATATCCCTTGTCCGCTGCCGCCTTACGCAAGACTGGTGATGCTTGCCGCGAAGCATCACCGCCGTGGACCCAAAAGGGTATCAATGGCAGCAGCCAGGATGTGGCTCCTGCGGTCGAAACCTAGCTTTTTTTAGACGGTAACAGTTTCTAGGTGATTTGTGGGAAGAAATCTTTGTCTCGGATTTGCGGCTGCAGCCGGTGGCCTGGCCCTTTTACACAGGTTGGGAACACGACGAGGGGCGACTTCTGACGAGTTCCGAAGGACTCTTCCCGGTGATAGCCTTATCCCTAATCCTTCGGTCCAGACAACCCACGCCGTCACCATCAACGCCTCCGCACAATCAATCTGGCCCTGGCTAAAGCAAGTAGGCTACCATCGCGGCGGTTGGTATACCGATTCCAAAATCGATGAGGTTTCCTTTGATTATTTCTTCAAGATAATCGCCGCCAAAGACAAAAAACCAGAACGACGAGCGAGCGCCAATAGAATCCTGCCCCAATTTCAGGACACACAGATAGGCGATGAAATACCGGATGGTCCGCCGGGAACCGTCTATTACACCGTCAAGATGATGGAAACGAACCGGCACCTGGTCCTCTATTCAGATAGTTATGACAGAGTCATCATTCCTGAATTCGCACGGGGTGATGGTCCAGAGCCTGTCATTGACAATACGTGGGCCTTTGTCCTGGTCGAAGTCGATTCTGAGACAACGAGGCTCATAGTTAGGGCGAGGATTCGAGTGATATACCCGCTGGTAGGCCTGCTCTTTTGGCCCTTCCTGATGCTTGGCGAATCGATTTTCCCCACTCTTATGTTGAATGGTTTCAAGCAGCGGGCGGAGCGTGCGATCCAGGGCAGCCAAGAAATATGGTTAAAGGAGCCATAACCAAGCCTGTCTGTCTCTTAGACGCCGGCATAACGGAGATGGTCAATCCCGAAAAGGACTTTCGAGTCCCTAGTCTGCCGTGGTCGCTTGACGCCTACCTGGACATTGTCCGCAACCGTAGAAATCGCAACAAGGTGAGCAAAACTATTAGTTCTGCCTTGGTACCTTAACCGGCACAGCTAAGGTATTATTCGAAGATATTCAACGTTTACGGTCTCGTTTTCCAGGTGCCGCTTGAATTACTACACGATCGCCAATGGATTAGTTGCCGGGATCT
>DASRZI010000394.1:0-4339 GCA_035686605.1 Candidatus Zixiibacteriota bacterium | reverse complement strand
GATCGTATCAAAAATATCCTGAGAACTATTGGAGTCTCGGAAATTATAGGCCCGAAGGGATGGGCCAATGCCACCCCGGCCGTCAACCGCATGACACTGGGCGCACAGTTCCACAAAAATATCAAAGCCGCTCAGTGCGATGATCTCCGATGGGGTGTCTGGTGGCAAATCCACTGGTGGATCGTCTTCCCAGGCCCGCATAAAAGCCACCAGGGACGATATCTGATCCTCTTCCAGTGGACCGCCGAAAGCTGATCCAAAGGGCGACATGCCAAAGTTAGGCTGCCCCTGGGCGATAATAGCCCTGATCGTAGAATCATCCCTTGTCTTAAGGTACTCGGCCGTGCTGATTGGGGCGATGATATCGCCCGGCCGGCTGGGGTTCTCGCCGCCTTCACCCAGATCCCCATGGCAACTGGCGCAATTATCGGCGAATAAGCCCTGTCCTTCCCCGGCAAATGAGCCCTTCCCGGAGGCCAGAGTAAATGTGACCAGGGCCTCTAGTTGTTCGCCGGTTAATTGCTCGCCCCAGACCGGCATCGTCTGGTGAGTGCCGCCCGTGGCGATAATCTCCCTGGCATCATCTATACTCTCGGCGACAGGTATGCGATCACCATGACAGCGGACGCAATGATCTTCATACAAAGATTGCCCGGCCGTCGAGGGTTTAACCACATATTCCGCCAACAAATCCAACTCTTCATCATTCAGCTTCTCACGCCAGGGCGGCATCTCCAGGTGCAAACCACCATCACTGATTAATTCCGTCAACTCATCCGCTTTACCCAAAAATGCGACTGACCGGCCGTGGCAGGAGGAACAATTAGTAGCAAATAAACGTTGGCCGTCGGGAGCCAGTAGAAAATTTAACAAGGAGGTGCGTTTTTCGCGACTCAACACCTCAGACCATTCTGGAATGTCGCTGCCGGCATGGGCCGGGTAGCTACTGCCCTCGTCCAATGCGCTCTTGAGCTGGAGTGGGTTCCCGGCAACCAGTTCCGGCGCTTCATGGCAGGCGCTACAATTATCTGTAAACAATTGGCTACCGGCCGGCGACAGGATAAATCCGGCCAATGCGTCCACCTCATCGCTAGTCAGATCGGCACTCCAGGAGGGCATCCCTTCATGCTGTCCCTGGGTGATGATCGCATGCAAGTTGGTGCCGGAATCAACGACTATCGCCTGGCCATGGCAACCGGCGCAATTTTGCGCGTAAAGCGCGGCCGTCTTATCTCCTGTAGTCGCTTCGGCCGGCGGGGGGGCTTCCATGACTGAAAGAACCGTCAAGGCCACAATCCCCATCACCATCACGATAGTTATCACGACAATTAAACGCCGGCTTGAGAAATGGCGTTTTGGTCCACGATCTAATATAGGCAGCACAAACAAAAGGATAATGACGATGGTTGGTAGCACGACCACGCCGATTACTTCGAGTGAGCCTGGGAAATATTTCAATAATTGGAACAAGAATAGAAAGTACCATTCCGGTTTAGGCGTGTAGTTCGCATCGGCCGGATTAGCCCGATCTTCCAGAGGTGAACCTACAAAATAGGCCAAAGCCACCAGGATGAGGAATACTAACAAGGCGGCAATAGCATCCTTGAATACGATGTCTGGAAAGAAGAGAACGCCCTTCTCTTTGGCTTTCTTATAACCTTCCAAATATTCTTCTTTTTCTTTTTCGTTCATCCCTTACTCGTCTTTTTTAGGGGCTGCGCTGATGCCGATTTTGATGACCAGGTACATGTGCAAAGCTAACAGCAGGATTAACGTCGCGGGTAACACCCAAACATGCACGCCAAAAAAGCGAGCCAGGGTCACGGCCGATAGTTCCTCGCCACCGCGCATGATCCGTAAAATGGTGTCTCCTATTCCAGGTGGCGTGCCCGCGATTCGTGTGCCTACCGTTGTGGCCCAAAACGCTTTCTGGTCCCATGGTAGCAAGTAACCGGTGAAACCAAAGCCGACTGTCACCAACAGGAGAATGACCCCGGTAAACCAGGTTATCTCTCGGGGGAACTTATACGATCCGAGGAAAATCACCCGGATCATGTGCAATACCGCTAAAATCACCATGGCACTGGCCCCGTAATGATGGAGTCCACGGATGAGCCAGCCGGCCGCCACTTCAGTGGTGATATATTGGACGCTGTCATAAGCGTGATCCGGCGTGGGTACATAGTAGATGGTCAACAGTATGCCGGTAACCATCTGGTTGATGACCACGAATAGAGTGGCGCTGCCCAACGTGTATAACCAGTTGACTTTAGGGATCTTCCGGAGGAAGATAGCAGCCCATACACTCCGCCAGCCCAGCCGTTCGTCTAGCCAATTTCCCACATTTGTCGCCATATCAGACTCCTAACACAAATAATTGGTCATCTTCTACTTTTATCTCGTAATGATCCAGGGGGCGTGGAGGGGGTCCGTCAAGCACCCGGCCATCCTTTGCGAAAGCGGCGTTATGGCAGGGGCAAAAGAATTCTTGTTCATCGGCTATCCAGCGGACACGGCAACCGAGATGAGGACAGATATTCGATAGCGCCACGAACTCGCGCCCGTCGTCCGTCAACACATAGATTGACAGTTCTCTCTCGTCAACGATCCAGCCGGCCTGGCGTTCGATCTTGGCTTTAAATAGGGTTGGCACGCCCAGTTCAACCTTGGAGGCGGAGCCGAGCCGAATCCACTCCTCGGCCGCGTTCTTTTTCAAAGCTGGGCCAATAACGTAAGCTACGGCGGGAATGGCCATGCCGGCGCTGATGACGGCCGCGATTGCCGCTGTGCCGATGCTCAGAAAAGTTCGGCGATCGAGACGCTTTTCTTCCTCCATACAGCAACTCCTTGGGTACCTTATTTGCTTGTTGACAATATTAGCTGCTGAATGATAGCTACTTGTGTTTGTTAAGCAACTGAACTTAGCTTTCAGGCGCTCCCGCTGTAATCCATTCTCGCAAGGCTTCTAACTCATCATCCAGCATCTGGCCATAATGATCGCGCTCAGCAGATTGGCGCCTGATCACGAGGCTGCCGTCCGGATCGCCAGGGATGAGCGCCGGTCCGTTCTTACCGCCGGTTAATGCGCCTTGGTAACTGCTCAGGTTTAGTTCCGCTGCGGGTTCGGGGGCCCCATGGCAGAAAACACAACGGCCGTTGAATAATGTTTGGAAGGTGGCCTCATAAGTCCTGGGTACGCCATCCAGCAAGTAGGGGCTGACATTCCGTAAAGCATATAACTGGCGTTCCAGGTAGGGGACTAACTCAGGCGAGTCAAAGCCTGAATAGACCCATTCCTGGTCATGACAGGCTGAATTGCCGCAGAATGAACCATCTGACGGGGGTTTACCGGTTAACTCTAAATAGTCTATCCCCGCCTCACCCGGTTCATGGCAGGCCTCGCACGAGCTATCGATAGCCCCACCGTGCAAGGTTATCCAGCTACTATGGGTGTGGGAAGGTGGCTCGGGTCCGCGAACCACTTCAATTTCGGTGACCAGGCTGTTGCCATCGGAAACTACCGGCACCGAGTGACATAGATTGCATTCCAGGCGGATGGCCTCGCCGGTGTTGGATAGATGCTTGCCATCGTGACAGCGGAAGCAGCCAGGATCGTTCTTGTGACCCAGGTTATCGGGATGGGTATTCCAATCCAGTAATTGTTCGGGGAATACAGACTGAACATAAGCATCTTCGAGAGTCACAATGGCTTGCTGAATGTCCTTCTGTTTTTCCTCGTGGATGGCCGGGTAATTCTGGGCATAATAGTCGTTCAGGCTCTCAAACGCTTCGAAGGCTTCTTCCTGGTTCTCATAATTCCCGGCGAGAAGCGCCACAGCTTGCTCACGAACAAACGGTAGATCGACCGAGATAAGCTCTTTTGAGATCGCGGTATCCACGGAACTCTCAGGATCAGGGATCGAATGGGTGATGCGGTTGTGGCAGTTTATGCAATCCATGGTTCCCAGGGTGTTGCCGGCCACATCTTCCGGGGTGAGGCCTGAAGCGATGTCGTAATATTCCGTGATATTGCCTTCGTCGTCTCTGACCCGGACATAGGGGATATCTTGCTCCAACATATCGGTGGCCAGATATCGAACCTCATTTTCGATATGCCAGTGAATTCCCTGGCCGAGACCCTCCCGCTTACTGCCGCCGCCGGTCTTCAATATGAGGTGGATATTTTCAAAGGAATTCATTTCGTCATTGCCATAGCTGCGGACCTCGCGCAGGCTATCGTCGGAGAATTTCTCAGGGAAATGGCATTTTTCACACGAATCTCTGGCCGGCCGCATCGCCCGGGAGAAAATCGGAAATTCATAGTTCTTGGTCACGGTCA
>DASRZI010000393.1:0-3233 GCA_035686605.1 Candidatus Zixiibacteriota bacterium | reverse complement strand
ATTTCACTGGTCATTTTGCACGGGCTCCGCCTTCAATTGTTCCCACTGATCTTGATTTAGAGGCATTGACATCAACCGTTCATTATTCCGAACAGCGTACATCCAGGGTCACTATTTCGATTAAGAAGATGAGAAACCTGTACCAATCGGAGCTTTGTTTAGACCTTCGATCGACAAGATCTATCGTTAATTACTCTACGCAATCTCGCCAACCTAGAGCCGGTACAAGCCTGAGCACAATATCCGCATGACTATCGCCCGGTTTTGAATCCAACCGATCGCTAGGTGATTATCTGCTTCTGTTTTTCTTCAGATCCTGCATGATTACGTTATACTCACTGCATGCGCTGGGCAATGCATGGTCTTATTATCGAAGGAACTACAAACGATGCAACCCTGGCTGGCAGCTGGAAGCGGTCGTTTGCTCCCTTGTCCAATGTCGCAGCGGCTCCTGATATCCGCTGCCATCTTGATCTGGTCGAACGTATCCCAGAACCCCCTCATTTTGAGCCAGTATATGTCCAGGAAGGCCTTCTATCCTACTACAGCCGGGAGGATGGAGTGGAGCTGTACTATCCAGAATTTGGCCGGCTTATTATGGATTTCCGCAGCGGAACGACCATAGGCGATTTTGTCCACTCATGCCTAGAGACTCATGGCTTGCTTGAGGATTTCATCGCCAGCGGCTTGTCGCCTCATCTGCGCCGACGAGGATTGTTCCTGGTCCATGCTTTTGCTGCCGCAAAAGGTGGGCGTTTTGCTCTGCTGGTTGGCGATATTGGAGCCGGCAAGACGACGGCTGGAATCTCCCTGTTGGATAGTGGATGGCGGCTGATGTCAAACGATTCGCCCATCGTCACTGCTGGAGGCCGTGTTCTGAGCTACCCGGGATTTCTGGGGGCCTATCCGGACACATTGGCTATGTTCGACAGCACTAAGAATCTGGTTCCCATCCCTCCAGATCAAAGAAAGAAGAAGGAGTTCGCGGCCGAAAGCCTTTGGCCGAATGTCTGGTGCGATCAGGCGATACCCGGTGTCATCCTCTTTCCTCAGATTCAGGATAGCGAGCATCACAGCTTCCATCCGCTCCGAAAAGCCGAAACGCTGGGACGCCTGCTGCCGCACACCATTGAGAGCTGGGATAAACCGATGCTCGCTCCTCATTTAGAGGTGTTCGAACAATTGGTCGAGGTCTCACCTTCGTATGCGCTCCAACTCGGACGGGATGTAAGAGCACTGCCCGAATTGATTGGCAAAGTAATCGAGCGTGTCGATTAGCGGCATCGAATCAGCAAAGCTGCGGGGGTATCGCTTCGGGAAATTTCCTGTCGGCTCGGCCCATCACTTTGCCATCGTATCTATCATATTTTAGGAGTATCTCCAGTGCTGACCCGCTTGCACAATTGGCGTGATTAAGCCGTCACGCTGAAGTAAACTGAGACAGTAATATTAGGTTGAGGGGAGTAAGGTTGATTCGCTGTGGGTCGGCTCTGCGGTGGGCAGCTCGAGAGGAGCCTGCCTATGCAAGAACATTTACTCTTCGATGAGTTAGGCTAATTCTGAATGACACCCGTGAGCACTAGAACAGCGCAAGAGAAAGCTATTACATTCAGGAAGAGCAAGAATACGAGGATTAGGCGTTGAACAGGCGAGAAGCCACCAAACGTTCCTGCCAGTCCTCCTCCACTTTCGGGTTCGCCCTCAAGGTCATCGTAAAGCGAACTGGCTCGCTGGGTCTTTTCACGCAGACTGTCGAGATCGTCGTCCATGATCATTCTCCTGGTACAGCTTAGGAGTGGCCGCCTCGGATCCGAATTACCGGTCTCCATTAGTGCAACGGCCGCTTAATTATGTGAACATAATGTCTACGGTAGGCTACCTGCTTTTGCGCCAATTGTCAACCGTAAATGGTCACGTCTGCAGCCGTAATCGTGTGCAACGTACCAGATGAGTCGCGAATCAGAAGCCGCCCGGTCGCGTCGACATCGACAGCCATTCCTTCGATGGCGGCTTCTCCGCTCTCAATTTCTGCCCTGACGCGTTGGCCGATATTAACCAGAGCAGACCTCCAACCGGTCAAGGGTGATACACCCTTTGAAGCCTCTTCATATCTGTGCTCCATGATCGCCAGGTAGTTCAATAGTAATGGCAATCTGGGTATCGCCCGCCCGGCCTCTACTTGTAGACTGGTTGCCCGGGAAGCCGTCTCGGGCAGTTGAGCGGTTGAGATATTGACGTTGATTCCTACCCCGACGACGGCGCTGCTGAAAACCGATTCCTCCATCTCACCTTCCAGTAGAACGCCCCCGCATTTGCGCCATGGGGGTTCATCGCCGATTACGATATCGTTTGGCCACTTCAGCCGAAGATCCAGACCCGCCACTTGCTTAATGGCTTCAATCGCGCTCAGGCCGGCTATCATCATGAGCCACTGCGCCTGGTCAGAAGGCCACTCTGGTCTGAACAGCATTGAAAATAAGAGCGAAGAGGCGGTCGGTGCATGCCACTGGCGACCGAGCCTCCCTTTTCCCAAGCTCTGGTACTCCGCCAGAACCACAGATCCCTCAGGCTCTCCCTGATCCGACATCTTCCTCAACCTCGTGTTTGTCGAATCTATGGTTTCAAACAAGTAGATTCTACGGCCAAGCCAACGGGCGCTCAATTCTGACTTTAGGACCGAAAGCTCAAACGGATCTTTCATCGTTCCTTGATAACCGATCGTTGTTGAATTCCGGATCCCGGCAAAAGTAGTACAAATTTCCTATCTATCAAATACCCACCAAGGAATTGGCAGCGGCTAACCTCCACTGGAAGGTTTTTCCGCTAAGAGAAGGCTAGTTTGCCGATTTTACAGACCTGAATAGACATAGGCAATGCTGGAATTCTCTGAGCCCCACCTATTGCGTTTTGGCCAATCCTGATTATTATCTAGGGTAGAGTCTTCAAGATTGTAGTGCGAAATAGCAATGATCCTTGGTTAAGTAACCGGATATGGTTGATCCAATCCGTTAACTCTGGATCTAGTTACGTATCAATGGATCTCGCGTAGACAACGTTATGACCAGGTCACGATCGACTTCAAGTAGACAGCGTCGCACTGGAACAGCACCAGTAGATCAAACCTGGGACGATCGAATCATCAGAGGGTTGACCCCCTGGAAGTGGGAGATTGCCGGTTTACTCCTCTTCGTCATGGCGATCGTTACCATGCTTGGTTTTCTAAACGTGACTCG
>DASRZI010000392.1:0-4343 GCA_035686605.1 Candidatus Zixiibacteriota bacterium | reverse complement strand
ACCCGGGTCCGGTTGAACTGGCGGGAAACCACTGCTGTCAGACATGTAGCCAAATCCGCCCGGGAGAGTATCAGTAAGAATTACGCCTGCAGCGTCCAATTCCCCGATATTTTCATAACTGAGCGAGTAGACGATTTCAGTTCCGGCAAAGGCGACGGCAGGTCCGCTCTTGGAGAGGACAAGATCTGCCGAACCCGGCAGGTCACTCCACTGAGAATTTGGTCTTCCGGGAGTGCCATTGATTGGATTCCCATCTGAATCGTGCCCATTCCGAGTAACGACATTGTTGTCAAGCCAGTTTGTGTCCAGATCAGGGCTCCAGGGATTTACTCGTTCCATGCTCCGATATTCCGGCGACAGCGTGCCTGCGGGCCAGGGTCCACCATTGGAGTTAGCCGAATCTACAACTGCTCCAGAACTATTTGATAGGGTGAGAGCGTCCCCTGCATTGCTGAGCGCGCCGATGTATATCTGGCTGGCTTGAATGTCACTGACCGTATCCTCGTCAGTACGCTCCAGGAGGAAAAACCCATACGGTCCGACGGAACCTGATAAGGCGACGTTTAGGTTGCTTCCAATCAGGCGCCAGCCTTCAAGGTCAACCGACAGATGACCCCTGTTATGCAGCTCAATCCACTCATCGGCTTCACTAGCAGCCGTACCGCTCCAAGCTACTTCACTGATGATTACATCGTCATTCTGAGCCTGGGATTGCGAGATCTCTGGAATTGTGGCGAGAGCACAGAGGGTGACCAGGGCCGCGAAGATACTTAGAAATAGCCAATTCGTCCGCTTGCGCACAGCTGACTACCCTACTTTGGTGACGCCCCACCTAATGTTCCCCAACAACCCGAGGCGTCTTCCCCACCGATATTTTATTCCTTCCATCCCCCGATGCAAGTCACTTAGAATGGCCAATCTCACTGAGTCTCAACCCAGTAAGCAAAATGGCCATGCGAACATTGTCTGGTCGATAATCGTGAACTAGCGAGTCATATTGGTGTAAATTGAATTCGCGTCACGACAGAAGCGGAGATGATTGACATGCCACATGTCGTTGATTTGATATTACATTCCTCATATGCCGCCGGAAATCTTCAGTTGTTAAATATGGAAGAATAACGATAATGAGCCATCATAGAGCGCTTATGAAGAAGAAAAGAGTCTTGTTTCTGATCTTATTTGCAGTAGCCGTCTCAAGCTGCACGAGCATCCCTGAAGGTACTGGTACCTCAACAAGTGATCCCGAGATCGAGCAACCAATGCCCGAAAGCACAGAGACCGAGGTCGATCCTACTGCCGAAACGATCGATGTCTCGATAGCAGATGAATCAGGTACATCAGATTCGGAGGTTAATGCTGATGGAAGCGCTGTTGGCTTGCCACAAGAAGTTCTCAACTTACCGGATCGTGATGATACCATCGGGCTTGCGGCTTACTGCTGGCAGAATCCAGGAAACTGTGCTGGCAAAGGGGATCCCAACGCACCGGTAATCATGGTAGAGGTATCAGATTACGGATGTGGGCATTGTCGAAACTTCAATCTTGAGACGGCCGGGGAGATAGATGATCTCTATATCGTGAGCGGTGATGTCTACTGGCTGGTACTTCCCTATGCCCTCTCTCCGGCGCGAACGGCGACTCCTGCTTCAGCTCTATGTGCGGCAGAGCAGGATGCTTTTTATGAATATCACCAGCGAATGTTTGAGATGTTTTCCGACAAGGATGCTCAGACGAATGATGGGTATTATCGCGCTGCTGGTGAGCTCGGCCTTGATTTACCTACTTTTCAAGAATGCGTGGAGAGCGGCCGCTATCAAGCAGTTGTATCGAACAACATATTAGTCGCCTCCGCGTTCGGAGTAACTTCGACCCCAACCATTGTTCTCGACGCACAAGCACTGGTCGGCAACTATCCTTTGGAATCCATTCGCCAGTGGATCGATGCCGAGATTGACGCACATAGCTAGAGCCTGATGAACAGCGATGGAGCAGGGAATAGGCCATGCTTCTCTACCAGATGGCCGATTGGCCGCCAGTTGACGAACCAGGCGATCGCGCTTATATGAGAGAGCCTAAAACGGCCATACAATTGGGAGCACTATCAGTACTACGACCAGGACTACAAGAGTTAAGGGCAAGCCAACCCTAATATAGTCGCTAAATCTATAGCCGCCTGGCCCCATCACCAGTATGTTCGCCGGGTGACTTACTGGACTCATGAAGCTGGCCGATGCCGCGATGGCCACTCCCATTAGGAAAGTATAGGGAGATGCATCCGATTCAACGGCAGCAGCCAGAGCGATGGGAGCCATTAATACCACAACTGCCGCATTTGGCATTACCTGCGAAGCCAAGACGCTCAGGATGAAAAGCCCGGCCAATATCGCGAGAGGACCGAGATCTCCAACGATACCCATCATGCCATCGGCGAGATATTGGGCAGCGCCGCTATTTTGCATGGCTATTCCAAGGGGCAGCATACCGGCGATGAGGAATACGGCTGGCCATTCAATGTAGCGATGGGCTTCATCCATGGTAAGAACTCCGGAAAGCACCATGATCGCCCCTCCCATGACAGCTGCTATGGCGATGGGTAACCAGCCTAGTAAAACACTAAGGAGCACGGCGACCATAACCGCGATAGCAAGTGGCGCTTTCTTTGTTCGTAGTGGGGCCTGGGCTTCCTCAGACAAGACCAGAAAATCAGCTTCGCCGCTAAGCAACTGTAGTTTTTCCCTGGCTCCGTAAAGCAGCAAGGCGTCTCCGAATCTCAGAGCCATGTCCCGAAGATCGTCGGTGAAAGCCTGGCCTCCTCTCCATATAGCCAGGACATTGAGGCTGTACTTCTCCCGAAAATGAATTTGGCTGAGTGATTTACCGGCCAAGGTCGCATGGGGAGATAGTACAACCTCTGTCATACCGATGCTTGCTGTTTCAAGCTCTTTAAGCGCTGGCGATGTACGGTCGAATTCAAGTTCCTCTAACCCCCTGATGGCCTGAATGTTTTCGGCCGTCCCTTGGACAAGCATGCGATCACTGGGGATGATTCGTTCGTCCGGATCCGGAAGCAAAAGCGTCTTCTCGTCCCTCAGTATCGTCAGCACGGTTAAACCGAAAGTACTTCCCAGCTGACTTTCAAAAAGAGTTCTTCCGGCGAGAGCCGAGTGCTCAGGGATCTCAACCATTAATAATGTTTCATGAAGTAGCTCTATGTCATTGTCATCAGCGGTTTTCACTTCAATGCCTGTTTGGTTGGACACCCTATTTATATTTTCCGACGTGCCTTGGAGTAGCAGACAGTCTCCCTGTTCTAGGTCCAATGAGGCCAGCTGTGCGCGAATAACGGCATCTCCGCGGAGAACCGCGAGGACGTTAAGGCCGTAGTTGGCTCTCAGGCCAGATTCTTCAATCGTCTTGCCAATCATTCCTGAGTCAGAGTGGAGCGAAACCCGGTTTACCTCGATTCCAAGTTCTTTCACACGATCGACTGAAAGAGGTACTCGCTCGACGGTTTCGACTCGATGTTGTCGAAGATCAGCTAACTGATCGGGGGTACCGACAGCCAGTAATTGATCATCCGCATGAATGATGGAGGTAGGTCCTGGGGATAAAGTCGTCTGCCCGTTGTGAATGACGGCGATTACGTTTAATCCCAGGGTCAAACCCACCTGGGTTTCCTCAAGACTCATGCCTGCCAGAATGGAATCTGGTGGAATTCGCAACACCAGCAATCTGTCACGAATGTCATATAGTTCCTCCAGATTGTTATCTTCTGTGGAGGTGATGTCCCTGGTGGGATCGCGGTTCGGCAATAATCGTCGCCCAACAACTAGCATAAATGCGAACCCGGCTAAAAGGACGGCAATGCCAACAGGGGCGAAGTCAAATAACCCAAATGGTTTAAGGTTGGCATCACGCAGGGCGTCGCTGATCAGGATGTTCGGGGGAGTTCCGATCAAGGTTGTAAGCCCACCAAGCAGAGCGCCAATCGCAAGAGGAAGGAGTAAGCGTGAAGGAGGTGTTTTAGTCTTCCTGGCTATAACAACGACAACTGGAAGAAGCAGGGCAGCTACACCAACATTATTCATAAAGGCCGACAGGATAGCGGCGGTTAGCATTATCAGGAGCATTAACCGGAGCTCTCCGTCGCCGGCGAGTCTTAATATTTGCTTTCCGATGTTATTGGCGACCCCGGTTTGGGCGAGTCCTCCGCTCAAGACGAACATTGCCCAAACTGTTATGACGGCTGGATTCGAGAAACCCGACAAGGCCTCAGAGGGAGTGACGAGTTGGGTGATCACAAGGCTTACCAGCACCAGTAAGGCTATCAGATCAACGCG
>DASRZI010000391.1:0-10686 GCA_035686605.1 Candidatus Zixiibacteriota bacterium | reverse complement strand
CCAGCCGGCTAAATGCCAATCCAAATTCTCACTACGCCTTGCTCAGAGCCAAGGGTCAGGCAGAACGTCTGATCAGAGAGAGCGGTCTTGAATATTCGATCTTGAGATCGGCTACTCTCTTTGGTCGCGACGACGCCTTTCTCAACGTCATCGCCGGATTGGCCGCCTGGACATGGCCCTTTGTCTGGGTACCAGGGAAGGGTCGGGTCGCCATGCAGCCCTTGTGGGTTGAAGATCTGATCCATTGCCTGGTCGCCTGTCTAGAACGCTCCGAATTAACGGGAAAGACGATAGATGTAGCTGGCAGCGAACGAATCCGGTACATAGACATCGTTCGCGAGGTATTATCTACTATCGGGATGAAGCGAATCGCTATTTCGCCGGGAGTAAAACTGGTTCGTCCCATCTCGTTCTTGTTATTCGGCTTGTTGCGACGCCCACCTATTTCCCGCTTCACAATGGATCGATTCTCCGTCCCGGAGGTAACCCATCTTGATTCTGTCGTCCGTAATTTTGGCTTTCAGCCGTCCCGCTTGGGTCAGCGAGTAGCCTATCTTCGTCGTCCGCATCTAGGACTCGATCTCCTTCGCCGCTAAAAGACCGCAATACAGCAGGCTTAGCCGGTGAAGAGGGTCCGCTCCACTTGAAGCCGCCGCCGTTATTGTTAGAATACGATTCGCTGATCCCGAATAAGGAACAAATTATGACCACGACATCGATAGAGAAAATCGCCGACCATGTTGGCAAGGAAGTAACCATCCGCGGCTGGTTGTATCTTAAGACAGGAAAAGGCAAGATACAGTTCCTCCGGTTAAGGGATGGAACAGGCATCATCCAGTGCGTCGCCTTCCGGCCTGAAATAGGAGACGAGATATTTGAGGAGATAAAACGCCTCGGTCAGGAGTCGTCGTTGGCAGTTACAGGCACGGTGAAGGCCGATGAGCGCGCTCCCGGTATTCCCGGCGGTTATGAAATTGGGATCCACTCGGTTGAGATTTTCCAAAACGCAATCGACTATCCCATTAGTCCAAAAGACCATGGGGTAGAGTTCCTCATGGATCAACGACATTTATGGCTCCGCTCAAGTCTGCAATGGGCGATCATGCGAATTCGAACGACGGTGAAGAGAGCCATCATCGATTTTCTCGATGACAGCGGATTTCTCAATATTGACACCCCTATAATCACCCCTGCGGCAGCCGAAGGGACCAGCTCACTATTCGAGGTGGAGTACTTCGATGAGACAGCCTACTTAGCCCAAACAGGACAGCTGTACAATGAAGCAAACATCATGGCCTTCGGAAAGGTTTACTGCTTTGGTCCAACCTTTCGAGCTGAGAAGTCCAAGACTCGCCGTCATTTGACCGAGTTCTGGATGGTTGAGCCAGAGATGGCGTTCTTCGATCTAGATGACTTGATGGCCTTTGAGGAGGAATTTGTCACCTATATCGTTCAGACGACATTGAAGGAACGCAGTGCTGAACTAGAAATGCTGGAAAGAGATGTCTCGTCTCTAGCAAGGGTCGAGGCTCCTTTTCCAAGGATCAGCTACGACGAAGCCATCGATCGATTGCACGAATTGAGGGCCAACACGACGGATCCCGAAGCAAGAGAATTACTGAAAATAACTTGGGGCGAAGACTTTGGCTCTCCCCACGAGACCGCTTTAGCTGAGCAGTTCGACAAGCCTGTATTTGTCTACGGGTACCCCACCGAAGTGAAAGCCTTCTATATGGAGCCCTGGCCAGGCCGGCCAGAAGTATGTAAGAGCGTCGATTTGCTTGCCCCTGAAGGATTCGGCGAAATTATCGGTGGAAGCGAGCGAATGAGCGATCCTGACTTGCTGATCGAGGCTATCAAGAGACACGAACTTCCCATGGACAATTACGGCTGGTACATCGATCTGCGCCGGTACGGGACGGTCCCCCATAGTGGATTTGGCTTAGGCCTGGAGCGTGCTGTTCGCTGGATCTGTGGTCTTCCGCATATACGCGAGACCAGCCCATATCCGCGAACAATCAACCGCATGTGGCCCTAGTCGGTTCGAACTGCCAACCGACGACGTGACTGGTTAGCGATACAAGCGCGTAATCTCACCGCGCAGCTCGACATAGATAGGATGCAGGCAGATGATTAGCTCGGCCAATCTACTGGCGAGGGCCTGCTGGTAGTTGGTCGTTAACTTCTCATCGGCAACGACTTCGTAAATCTTCGTCCATCCCCGGTCCCACATCTCAGCCTCAATGCTCTCCCCCAATTCATCCTTAATCTCAAAGAGGTTCTGCCTAAAACCAAGGAGCAGATACCGGTTCAAGTCCTTGTCACGAGATTCGCAATGAAATCCGATTTCGTATCCAGTATAGGGCTTGGTTCTGGACACCTCGTAATGAAGCCACGGCTCGCCGTAATGAAACTGGATCAAATAGCTCCAGGGATTTCGGACCTGGATACTTTGCAGAGGTTCCGGCAGAAGAGGGCGCAACACATCAGGCAGAGTTTTCAAGAAAGTACGCTGCGATAACACAGCCCCGTCTCCACTCATTTTGGCTGCTTCATTCCCCGGTTCATATTCGTTGGACCATCATAGCGTATCGAGATTTCTCCCCGACTAAACCTCGAGGGCCAATGAAACCATCGTATGGTCCGAGCACAACTTCTTTTGCTCGCGTATACCTCGTTTTGCCTGCGCATACCGTGGAGTATAATGAGCCTGCGCTCATGTATCAAATGGTTTCATCGCAATAAATTCGAGGTTGCCATGCCAGATAAACAACATGCGTACGGACAGTTCGAAACGCCCGTCGACGTAGCAGATTTGTTGTTGGGTTTTTGTCTGAGGAGTCCGGATGATCGTTTGTTGGATCCTAGCTGTGGAAATGGAGCGATACTGACCAGGGCTGCTCTGATGCAGCAGTGGCTTGATCCGGGGGGGGCTTCAGAAGCCAAATTGTGGGGAGTGGAGCTAGATCCTATTGTCGCAGCCTATGCTCAAGAAGCTGTGCCAGAAGCCCACATCATTGAGAGCAATTTCTTCGAGATGCGGCCTGAATCGGATGGGCTTTTTGACGCGATTGTCGGCAATCCCCCCTATACCAGGGCGGAATGGATCGGTTTGACAAACGTGGACCTGGGCGTGCAGCGGCAGATTGCTCGACAGCTGAGCATGTTCGGCGAAGGAGACGAGACCATACCTTCGCCCGAAGGGCGAGGAGCAGATGGTCAGAATCTCAGCAAGCGAGCCGGTCTGCATGCCTATTTCTTCATTCATGGAGCCCAATTCCTTCGAGAAGGCGGTCGATTCGGTTTCGTCGTGCCCAATAGTTGGCTCGACGTGGCCTACGGAGAACGGCTGAAACAGTACTTACTCGAGCATTTCAAAATCATAGCCCTTATCGAATCGAGTGTTGAACGGTGGTTCAGCCAGGCTAGGGTTAATACCTGTCTTGTGATCCTTGAAAAATGTGGCGACGCTGATCTGCGGGCGATAAACGAGGTCAAGATGGTCCGTGTTCGCCGACCTCTTCGGAATCTGATCCCGTTCAAGGAAAGCGATCGCCGTCGTCTTCCCTTTCTTGAGAGTTTCATCCGGCCCATCATGTCCGAGGTGAATTACGAGGGCGAGGATAAAGTCGTTCGCGGAGTAATGCAGCAAGGACTGGCGCCGGCTGATAAGTGGGGCTATTTGCTTCGCGCGCCAACTGTCCTCCTAAAACGGACTCAAGATTTCGAATTACACCCTTTCAAGAGCTGGGTATCTGTCAAAAGGGGATACACGACCGGCGCAAATTCATTCTTTTATCTCAACCAGGAAACGATCGATGAGTGGGAGATTGAAAAGGCTTATCGAAGACCATTGCTAAAGTCTTTCCGTCATATCAACAGACGAATCGTTACGCCTGAAGATTGCAGCCTTCAGATACTGTCAGTCGGTCCAGATGTCCGGCTGAAAGGAACGAAAGTTGGCGAATATATCCTTTGGGGAGAAAGTCAGGGTATCCACCAACGACGGACCTGTAGGGGCAGGCAACCATGGTACTGCCTTCCAACCCAGGAAGAACCCGCGCTGCTGCTGGCCAAAGGCATTTGGGAGCGTCATTTTGCTCCGGTGGTAGAGGGCAGCATCCTCGTAGATCAGCAGCTCTACCAAATTTATTTGGCCGATGGCATCACGCTAAAGGCGGCCGCAGCTCTTCTCAACAGTGCATGGTTCGAGCTCCAATTGGAATTACAGGGAAGAGTAAATTTCGGCGAAGGTGTCCTTTGGCTGGCGACCTACGAAATCGAAAACCTTCTTCTTCCGGATCCAAGATATATTCCATCTATCCAGGCCGATGAACTGGTTGCAGCCTTTGAGGCCCTCCTCGACCGTCCTGCCGGCAGCGTTTATGAGGAAGCGATGCAGTCTGATTGGCAGGCGCTCAACGCCGTGGTATTCGATATCCTGGGCCTCTCGCCGATGGAAGGGGTAGCCGTGACCGAGGCTTTGTTAGAGCGGCTGTCTACTCGAAAGACGAAAGCTTCCGCCAGTCATTAGGAGAAGTGGTTCGTCTATGAGTACGGCAGATGGCGAGTATCTTCGGGCGAAATATCGAGTTGTTTTCGATCTACTTAAAGATAATTACGGGGAGCCGGAATGGCGACAGCATCTTCCTCCCGTCGATGAGCTTGTTAGCACCATTCTTTCCCAGAGCACATCTGACACCAATCGGGACAAGGCTTTTTACGCTCTGAAAGAACGCTACCCAGATTGGGAGGCGGTCATGGAAGCGCCTGTGGAAGAGGTAGTTGATACTATTCGACCGGCAGGATTGGCCAATCAGAAAGCGCCACGAATACAGAATGCTCTGCACATCGTACAGGAGCAAAATGGAGAATTGAGCCTTGATTTTCTAGAGGATATGAGCCTGGACGAAGCCAAAGCTTGGTTGACTGCCATACCAGGTGTTGGACCGAAGACGGCTGCCATCATTCTGCTGTTCGCCTATGACCGTCCTGCCTTTCCCGTGGATACGCATGTTCACCGGTTGACCAAGAGGTTGGGACTGATCGAGCCGAAAGTAAGCGCTGACAAGGCCCATGGTATTCTCGAAGCCATGGGAGATCCAACTACCTTCTACGCCTTTCATTTGAACATAATCGGGCACGGTCGCCGGATATGCCATGCGAGAAACCCTCGCTGCGCTGACTGCTTCCTCCAGGATGAGTGCGATTACTATCAGCATCTTGAAGCTGAGGAAGTGAGATAGGTTCAGAGGTCCGTCTTCTCCCAATTTGGCGATTGTTAGCCGATTGGCCTAGTTAATCCGCTCTGGCTACAATTAAGGAACGACACGACTGAGGAATTCACCAATTGTCCGTCGCCCATATATTTAGCGATATCACGAGATCAACAGACGGTAGTTCGCATGAATGACGAAGACAACGGATTGAAATTATTAATAAGCTACAACATCAACCTGGAAAGTTCGCAGGAGTATTACGAGTTCGTCCTGGGGAAATACATTCCCTTGATGCAGAGTTTTGGGCTCGAGATGAGCGAGGCCTGGCACACGGAATTTGGCGAATATCCCAATCGACTCATTGGATTTGTCTCCCGTGATAGTGATATCCTGAGAGATGTGATGGAGGGGGAGATTTGGGAAGAGCTTGACGACGAGTTGAGAAATCACGTAACAGAGCTAGATTACAAAGTCATTCCCTACAAGTTAGGTTTCCAGTTATAGATCTTCACCTCCCATACAAGCCCTGCGACGATAAATCGGAATCACCCAACGTTACTGTATCTCGGGGTGCGTCGCAGCTATTGACCATGTCCATCTTTCATTGTTGCTTCACGCTTTAACTGGATACAATCAAGGGATGGATTTATTCGCTCACGGCCGACGAGATCAGATCGAGCAGGAATCTCCTCTGGCGAACCGAATGCGGCCGCGAACCCTCGATGATTTTGTTGGTCAGGAGCACATCGTTGGTCCAGGACGGCTGCTGCGCCGGGCGATTCAGGCCGACCAATTGTCCTCCCTCATCTTCTACGGTCCGCCCGGAACGGGGAAGACAACTCTGGCGATGATCATCGCCAATACAACCGAGAGTCACTTCATCACCATCAATGCCGTCTTAGCCGGGGTAGCCCAGATTCGAGAGTCCATCAAGGAAGCCCAGGAACGCCGCAATCTATACGGACAACGTACGACCCTCTTCGTAGACGAGGTGCATCGTTGGAACAAAGCCCAGCAGGATGCATTACTGCCCCACGTCGAGAATGGCGCGATCATCATGATTGGCGCCACTACTGAGAATCCCTACTTTGAAGTCAACAAAGCCCTTGTAAGCCGAAGCCGAATCTTTCAACTAAAGCCACTTCTTCCCGAGGATCTTTACAAAATAGCCCGGAGGGTTGTCAGTGAACCTGAGTTAGGGTATGGCAAGCTGGATGTTGAGATCACTCCAGAGGCGCTCGATCATTTGGTAGATGTAGCCAATGGTGATGCGAGAGGGGTCCTAAACGCCCTGGAACTGGCGATTGAGACCACTCCTCCAAACGAAGACGGCACCATTGTGTTGGATCTACAGGTGGCCGAGGAGTCGATCCAAAAACGGGCCGTCCTCTATGACAAGGAAGGCGATGTTCACTACGACACGATTTCGGCTTTTATCAAGAGCTTGCGCGGTTCAGATCCTGATGCTGCCCTTTATTGGATGGCTAAGATGGTCTATGCCGGTGAAGAGCCCAGATTCATTTTCCGGCGCATGTCCATTGTCGCCAGCGAAGATGTCGGTTTAGCCGATCCAAACGCCGCGGTCGTCGTCGCTGGATGTTGGGATCTGTTCGAGCGAGTCGGCATGCCGGAAGGGCGTTTTCATCTTGCCCAGGCTGCCCTATATCTCGCGACCTGTAAGAAGTCTAACTCGACTCTGGCCTTTTTTGACGCTTTGGCGGCAGTGGAAGCGGAGCGCGAGTCGGAGGTGCCAACCCATCTAAGGGACGGCAATCGGGATGCCAAAGGTTTTGGTCATGGCGCCGGTTATCTGTATCCTCATGCTTATCGCGATCACTGGGTGGCTCAGCAGTATTTACCAGATGCTTTGCAGGGTAAAGTTTTCTATAACCCCAGCGACCAGGGCTACGAATACAACATCAGGGAGGAGGTCTCCAGACGCCGCGAAGAGCAGCTAGCGGCAATGGTTGAGCTGGATGCGACGATGCCCGAAGCGTTGACTACTGGACCCGTCGATCGTGCTCGCGACGCCTGGCTGCAGCGCACCATTACCAGTAGCGGTCGGAACCTGGGCCACCTGAGGGACAAGGTTTTTGAAGAAGCAAAGGTTCAACGACATCATCTTGTTCTTGACCTGAAGGCCAGCAGCGGATTGCTCACTTGGGAAGCTATCAGGGCCGCGCCAGAAGGTGGAGTTTGGGCTGTTGCAGGTGATTCTCGTGTTGGAGAAGCATTGCGGCAGCAAGCTGAACGGCTTTCAAATTTAGAACGTCCGGTCGTATTAATTGGTCCGCTTGGTGAACTTGAGGATATGCTGGAGTTAAGAGGGGAGTCTGACATACTCTTCGACCGGATAATCGGTCGCAACGTCTTTACTCGCAATGTCGTCTGGAACGAGCAGCTGGAAATGGTGGCGAGAAGATTGAGATCTGGGGGACGTATCATCTTAAGCCAGGTCGTGCCCCAGCTAGGTCAGAGATTATACAAGTTGTGCGATTGGTCAGATGTCCCTGAAGCACTCCTGGGCCAGGTAAGCAAGGCGGAGGAGAGTATATACTGTAATTCCGGCGATCCTCTTGTGAATTGGGACTCTGATAGCCTGAAAGGCGCTATGCTGGAGGCTGGATTTGTCGATGTTTCCGCCACAACCGAAGTGCTGGTGGAACAGAGAAGAATTACGAATAGTCAAATGGATCGGTGGTTTGACGATAATGGTTCGGAGAGAGAGGGTGAAAGACCAGTTTACGCTGGAAGACTATCATCCGCCGGACTCAACGAGAGCGAGATTGAATTGGTTAGCCATGCCTATCGCTCTCAATTGCTTAACCAGGTTGTTCAATGGCACAGTACGCTAACTTTGTTCGTAGGTAAGAAATAGAGGTGGAGCACAAATGGATCGAATCGATGGGCGATTGAGGGATCAACTACGTCCTCTGACATTTCAGAAAGATTTTTCACTATATGCCGAGGGCTCTGTCCTCACCAAATTTGGAAACACGCATGTTCTGTGTAATGTCACTCTAGACGACAGCCTGCCCAATTGGTTGCGTCGATCGCCGGAGACCCACGGCTGGTTGACGGCCGAATATGCCCTGTTACCAAGAAGCACTCAACGCCGGGTTCACCGGGAAAGTCGCTGGCCCAAAGGCCGGACGCAGGAGATTTCGCGGCTCATCGGTCGCAGCCTAAGAATGGCTGTCGATCTCGAATTGCTAGGGCAACGCCAACTTATCGTTGACTGCGATGTCCTTCAAGCAGATGGTGGTACGCGAACCGCGGCAATTTCGGGAGCCTGGATCGCGGTCAATCTGGCCCTACGGCCCCTGATCGATGAAGGAATACTGAATCCCGAGGTATTGTCACGGCAGATCGCTGCCATCAGCGTGGGAGTGGTCAAAGGAATACCCATACTCGATCTAGCCTATGATGAAGACATCTCTGCTGACGTAGACCTGAACATCGTGACTTCATCTAGTGGCGAGATCATTGAGATCCAGGGAACCGCCGAAAAAAGCCCTCTAGATCGAAGAGTTCTTGACGAACTTCTAGATCTGGCCTCTATAGGCATCAATCAGATATGCCAATCCCAGATGGAAGCCCTTTCCTCAATCTCTCCCGCCAGCTCCTAGCTAACTAGGCCGTAAACTGTTTCCAATTATTTTCTAGACCAAACTTCCCAACCGAAGTGGATTTGCCTGTTCTTCTATTGACGCTGGCTCTAATTGGCTCACATCGTTGATCAAACGTAGTCTGAAAGCACTATGCCACGTCCGATATTTTTGATACATTTTCTCTAGGATGTCAGAAACTAACTTGTCTCGTGCAGAATCTGAACTGCGCGAAAAACTAGCCGGGATAAACGTATCGGTCTTGGCTGGTGGGGTGGGAGGCGCCAAGTTAGCGGATGGAATAGCCCACCATGTTCCTCCCGAGAACCTGACAATCGTCGTAAATACAGGTGATGATTTTCATCATCTCGGCCTCAAGATTTGTCCCGATATTGACACGGTGATGTACATGCTGGCAGGAGTCGCCAACAAAGAGACAGGCTGGGGGCGAATGGGAGAGAGCTGGCGGGCGATAGAGGAGGTAAAAAGACTGGGTGGTCCGGCCTGGTTCGCTCTAGGAGACCTTGATCTAGGGACCCACCTCACCCGAAGCCATCTCTTAGCGAACGGAATGTCACTTACCGGCGCTACCGCCATTCTATGTCATCATTTCGGTATCGAGGCTGAGCTTTACCCCATGAGTGACCATCCCGCACCAACTATGATTGTCACTGTTGAGGGACAAATACCATTCCAAACCTGGTTCGTGGAACAGCAATGGCAGCCAGAAGTCAAGGAAATCATCTTTCCAGACGACGTCAGGACGAGCAAGCAGGTGACCAGCGCCCTTTCTAAAGCAGATATCCTGATAATTGCACCCTCGAATCCCTTTGTCAGCATCGATCCGATCTTGAACGCATATCCTATCCGCGAACTGGTAAAAGACATGCCCGATCTTGTTGTCGCAGTCAGCCCAATTATTGCTGGTAAAGCGGTTAAAGGACCGGCAGCAAAGATGATGCTGGAGATGGGAATGCCGGTTACTTCAAGCGCGATTGCGTCTTATTACGATGGCTTAATCGACGTATTTGTCAGCGATAGCAGGGATGATGAATCAATCGACCAACCTGATTTACAGACAATGAGAACAAACACACTGATGCTCGACCAATCAGATCAGAGCCGGTTGAGCTATGAGATTTTGACGTACTGTATGGAGCTTCTCGGAAAATGATAATTTGGGCCATAATTCCAGTTAAACCGCTATTTGACAGCAAAAGCCGCCTGGCACAAGTCTTATCTCCTGAGGAGAGGGCTGACCTGACGAGCCGTATCCTGGAATCCACCGTTCAAGTGCTAAACGATGTAGATGACATTGACAGGATACTTGTCGTCAGCCGCGATTCAAAGGCCCTCAAGATTGCCCGAAATGGCGGTGCACTAACCTATAGTGAGACCGATAAACAGGGTCTTAACAGCGCATTAACCCGCGCGACCCAGATCGCCGCGACTCAGAAGGCTGATTGCGTCCTGATAATTCCCGCAGACCTCCCCTTCGTTTCCGCGGAAGATGTTCAAGAGATGATAAAACAGGCGACTGAGGGTGTTGTCGTCGGAGGCAATGGAGATAACGGTCCCCAACACCGTGCGATGGCTATCTGTGGAGATCACAATCGTGACGGCAGCAACGCTTTGTTTGTTTGCCCACCAACTGGTTTTACGTTTCAATATGGCCCGGATAGTTTCAATCTTCATATTGAAGAGGCTTCCAGATTAGGGATGACAGCGCGGATTGTAGAAACGCCAGGTATCAGGTTTGACGTCGATACAGAAGAGGATTGGAAAACCTATTTGTCGCTTCTGGCTAATCCCGTGCCGAGCAGTTAACCGTTACATTCTTTCTCGCTCTAGAGGTTGGT
>DASRZI010000390.1:0-14274 GCA_035686605.1 Candidatus Zixiibacteriota bacterium | reverse complement strand
CCACATTTCTGCAATGTTCTATATCCTTTGAGGTATAGTTCCCGAATAAGCGAACTGGTCATTGCGAATTGAGACCAAACCCGCGTGCGAGTAGCTTTGAAATAAATAGATTGAGTCTCTCAGATGTCAATTGATCGATTCGGCCGAAACATAAATTACTTACGCATATCGCTAACCGATAAGTGTAATCTCCGCTGCGTATATTGCATGCCTGAGGATATTACTTTCCGGCCTCGCGAGGAGCTGCTCCAGGACGATGAGATATTACGCTTGGTACGGATCTTCGCCGGACTTGGATTTGAGAAATTCAGATTGACGGGCGGTGAGCCAACCGTTCGGCAGAATATCGTCGACATCGTTGCCGGAATCACAGCTACTCCTGGCGTGAAGACGGTCGCCATGACTACAAACGGCCTTCTACTGAAGAAATTGTCACGCCCTCTCGCCAGCGCTGGACTTCAGCGGGTAAACATCAGCATCGACACGCTCAATCCGGAGAAGTTCAAGACAGTAACCCGCTGGGGCAAAGTTGACGATGTACTAGATGGCATAGACGCTGCTCGAGAAGCCGGACTCGGAATCAAACTTAACGCGGTCGTTGTCCGAGATTACAATGACAAGGAAGATGTCGTCGATCTAGCTCGCCTAACCTTGGTACAGCCATGGCAGATCCGCTTCATTGAGATGATGCCTTTCGGATCGGTGTCTGACTTCCAGAAATCTTATGTGGTGAGCGAAGAAGAATTGCTCAACACAATCTCTCAAGACCTAGGACCCTTGACATCAGTCAATGGTGGTGAGCTGGATGGAGAGGCACGCCTATATCAGCTTGAAGGCGCTAAGGGCACGCTGGGATTCATCAGCTCCGTAACAAAGCCGTTTTGCGCCGGATGCTCTCGAGCTCGATTGACGGCTGATGGCAGACTGCGTCTATGCCTGCTTCGAGATTCTGAACTGGATGTCATTACTCCTCTTAGAGGCGGCGCAGATGATGGGGTGCTGACTGAGATGTTAACTGAAGCGATCTGGTGGAAACCATGGGGCCATGGTTTGGACCAGGACGTCATCCCGCTGAACCGGGTGATGTCAGAGATTGGTGGGTGAGAGGCTCGCTAGCTTTTAAGCTCTTCGCCGCTTGAATCAAATTCCTTGATGCCCCAGGTTTTGTCAATCAGGAACAGGGGACGGTCTTTTACCTCATCGTAAATACGTCCCAGGTACTCGCCGATAATCCCAAGCGAGATTAGCTGTACTCCCCCTAAGAACAACACGGCTACAAGTGTTGTCGCCTGTCCAGATAACTCACCGGTTGGTCCGAATATGCGTAAGATGACGACCGCAAATATGGCGATGAGGCTGATCCCGGCGATGATAAAGCCGAAGATCGTGGCTATCTGTAATGGAAAGTAAGAGAAGCTCGTGATAGCGTCTACGGCAAACGGCACCATTTGCCTGACACTCTTGAACTTCGACTGGCCTGCATAGCGGGCTTCCCGCTCGTATGTAAGGCCAATCTGGTTGTATCCAACCCATGGGACCATACCTCTTAGAAAGCGATTTCGCTCGGGCATTCTAAGGATCGCATTCACGACACGTCGGTCCATTAGCCTGAAATCCCCTGTATCGAGCGGTATCTCAACACTTGTGATCTGGCGAATAAGCCGGTAAAAGGCCACGGCGGTGAGCTTCTTAAACCAGGTCTCGCCTTCCCTGCTGGAGCGGACGCCGTAAACGACATCGCTGCCTTCCCTCCATTTTTCGACCATCTCGGGAATGATCTCGGGTGGATCCTGGAGATCCGCATCGGACAGAATCACAGCTCGTCCTCTCGCGTAAGTCAGACCAGCAGTAACAGCCTCTTGAAACCCAAAATTGCGCGAGAAGCTGATACCTTTAACCCGAGGGTCTTGCTCGTGCAGTTTCTGAATTATGGCTGATGAATCATCGGCGCTTCCATCGTCGACTAGAATCAGCTCCCACGAGCCCTCTATCTGGTCCATGGCTGTGCTTAATCTGCTATACAGCACCTCAAGGACTTCTTCTTCGTTGTATACAGGAATGACGATTGATACGAGAGGTTGGTCTTGATCCATGATTTGCCCTGTAATGTTGACTTAGTCTACCGATTTTATCCTTTATACACCAGCCATGCCCCATCTACTCAGGACGGGTGCCTAAATCTCTAGAGTTGCCAACAATCCAACATGGTCCGACGGGTACAATGTAGGATCGGTGGCATCTGGCTTCTTGCAGAATAGGGATACTTCCACGACCTTGGCAAAAGCAGAAGAGATGAAGATGTAATCTAAACAGCCTGACCAATTGACATCGGGTAGAAGCGCCGTGGGATAGGTAGCGATGGGATCATAGCCTCGACGTTCCACAAAGGTTGAACGGTAGCTTTGCCTCATCAGTTTCATCGCCGGTCCATCGGGAATCTCATTAAAGTCGCCGGCAATGACCTGGAGAGGCGACGGATTTCGGTCCCCTAGCCAACCAACCAATCGCTGGACTTGCTCTGCCCTTGCTTCTCTGGCCTCGGCAATATGATGCAGATGGACGGCGACGAACTCCAGAGGCTCGCCGCCTGGTAGTTCTACCGTGACCCTCAAGGCAACTCGACCTCCGTACCCGAGAGAGATCGCATCATGAGAGAGCACGCCAATCCTGCTCATGATACCAATACCCTCATAGTAGCCTTGGATCAGATGCTGTTTGCGCTTCTGAATGAGTCGATATGGTTCCTTGGAGGATCCGCTTATGCGGCTGTTGACCTGATTTCGCAGCCATCTTCCTTGTCTTATTGGTCGAAATACCTCCTGTATACTCAGCAGATCGGGTTGAGCCTCTATCAGCTCGTTGACGATAAGCTGCCGCCGTTCGGGCCAACGATTTCGTCTGTTTCGTAGGTTTAGCGTGGCAACGGTGATTCGAGGCATTAGAGCGCTATCGGGAAATCTGCCATCAGTTCCCTCATTAATGGCGACGGAAGGAGCCGGTTGAGGAAATACCCAATAGCTTTATTTCGGAAATCCATAGAAAACACATGGGCAGCCATCTGTGCGAGAGATATGGTTATTCACTCACGATAGGATGAGAAATGAGCGCCTTCTGCCGCTGAAGGTTTGAGATATTGTTCCACTTAATAGGCAGGATTGATCCACATTTCTGAAGTACCAATGAGCCTCAGGCTATCTTCTTTGATGGAAACTATCCTCAAACTGTAGCTAACTGAGGTGTTATCGCGCAATCTACCCTGCCAGGTCACAGAATCACCAACAGCCCGATATGGATAACCGGCTACTCCCGAAAGTTCTGCATCCTCTTCATTCTGTCCCAGAAAAGATATTGTCGTTCCTGGAATGATTTCCCCGATTGGAACGGTGTAGTCCACAAACATATTGCTGAAGTGGAGCAGCTCATCCGCCAGCACAGGATCGCTTTCCATCTCCACAGGAACGGGATTGAAGACGCCGAACTCAATAGATCCTCCAACCAACATATTGTCGGGGCTGAAAGTCGGAGCTATTCGCAGATTGTAGTGGGCGGTTATTCCAGGTGCGATCACTCCTCGCCAGCGGAAAGAATCGCCAGCCCGCTTCTCTGCCGCCTGGTTGTCGATCAATACGCGATAGAGATTCCCTACATGACCTTCATAGGTCAGCTGGGTATAGGGTATAGTCTCACCAGGCGCTAAGGTCATCACACTGATAGGCAGCTGAAAAGTGAGGATTTCACCACTGGATACAGCCACCGCAGTTGCTTCTGTTTCAACGCCTGCTGGTAGTATTGCACAAGACAGGGAGGTCAATAACAGTAGAGCGACTGCGACAAACATCATGCCAAAGCCCACACGATTTACACCTGGTTGGGTGCTCCCCTTTGGTTTACTTATCTCTGCAAACTGCGATGGCACTTGTTGCTCATTTTGAAGCGAAATCTGATAGAAAGC
Source organism: Candidatus Zixiibacteriota bacterium (assembly GCA_035686605.1). Classification (GTDB taxonomy): domain Bacteria; phylum Chloroflexota; class Anaerolineae; order Promineifilales; family Promineifilaceae; genus UBA11865. The sequence goes on along the minus strand of DASRZI010000390.1, from coordinate 10,322 downwards.
TAATCTCGACACCAGCATTCTACCACGTTTGAAATGATGTCGAGAAACGACATAGTCGCGAGATTAAGGCAGATGGACCTGCCAGACACATGCAACCGATTCACTTATCCAAGATGATTTTAGGATGATTTCAGGCCAATATCGCCAGTGAAATATAATCAAATAGTTAGACATCTTTTTCTGCTTGGCAGCTTACGGGTAAAATGAGTCAACTCCGTTACAGATGTTCGCGCTTCGATGTCTGAACGATCCAAACGAGTTTTAGATTATGGAGGAATTTGTGAAGAAGTATATTGTTATCGTTAGTTTGATCATGCTCTTGCTGCTGTCAGCCTGTGGTGGGACGTCGGAAGAGGATCCAACCAAGAAAACCAATTCACCTACGGAGGAAGCAGCACCTGCCCTTCCATCGGTTGATACACCTTCCGAACCTGGGTATCCCGCTCCTATCGCACCTGATGGCTATCCTGGTCCACAGGACCCGTCTTCATACCCAGCCCCACCTGTCTCCACACCGGTTCCATTTGCCTATCCTGCGGGAACTACATTCTGGATGTTGCATCCTGCTGGTTTGCAGTGTGAAGAACCTCTGACCTATCCTGAACTGGTAGATGCTGTTGCGGCTCTCGAGAACAATGGCGTTACCATCTTCGAGACCGAAGCCGTCAACATGATGGTCTGTGAGGCATGTGGCTGCCCAACGAGCGAACACTATCGTGTCAACATTGACGCGAATAACCTGGACGCGGCAATGATGCTCGGGTGGATAAGGGAGTAAGAGGTTTGATACGCTTCCTGACAGCTGGAGAGTCCCACGGGCCTTCCCTGACGGCGATCTTGGAAGGACTGCCAGCCGGATTGGTGATCGATCGCCAGAAGCTAGACCTGCAAATGGCCCGCCGCCAAAAAGGTTACGGCGCCGGGGGTCGGATGCGAATCGAGAAGGATTCGCTTCGGATAACCGGCGGATTGATGAACGGCAAGACAACGGGAGGTCCGATCTCCATCATCATCCCCAATCTCGACTATGAGAGTTGGCGCGAGCGGGATATTGCTCCAATGACAATCCCCCGTCCGGGACACGCCGATCTCACCGGAACCATCAAGTATGGTTACTCAGACCTGCGCCTCTCTTTGGAAAGGGCATCAGCTCGCGAGACGGCAGCCCGGGTTGCAGTCGGCGCCATATGCAGCCAGTTTCTGGAGCAGTTCGGAATCGTGATCGGCAGCTATGTCGTGCGAATCGGCAACATTCAGGCAGATATTCCGGCAGAGATGGATTATTTAAGGCGGTTCCAAGGGGCAGAGTTGAACGATCTCCGATGTCCGGACCAAGAATCGGCCGAAGCCATGCGAGCTTTTATCGCCGAGACTATGCAGCAGAAGGACACTGCTGGTGGCTTGTTCGAGGTCGTGGCGCTTGGTGTTCCGCCTGGATTAGGCAGCCATGTTCACTGGGATCGCCGGCTAGATTCACTGCTAATGTGGTCAGTCGGCTCAATCCATGCCATTAAGGGAGTTGAGATCGGACCCGCCTTCGAAAACTCCGGCAAGCCTGGCAGCGAAGTGCATGATGAGATCTTCATAGACGCAGACGATAACCTCGTCCGGCGTAGCAATAACGCCGGTGGATTTGAGGGTGGAATCTCAACTGGTCAGCCGATCGTCGTTCGCGCTGCTATGAAACCGATATCAACGGTGCTGAATCCACGTCGTTCGGTCGATCTGGCAACCGGCGAAGAAACCAACACCATTTACGAGCGATCCGACTTCTGCGCCGTTCCCCGGGCAGCCGTGGTTGGAGAAGCCATGGTAGCCATTACCCTGGCAAATGCGCTCTTAGATAAAACCGGGGGTGACACCCAGGATGAGGTTGGAGAGCGAGTTGCCCGGCTGCGAAAGGCGAATATCCGGGACATCGAGCTCGACAACACGACTTGGCGTTTCGGCTATGATACCTAGCTAGAATGCCTGATTTCAGCAAAGCTAAAACCCGAATCGGCGAATTATCAAAAGAATACCGAGTCGATGATCACTGGACGATGTTCTTGTTTGTCGCCCTCGGTGGGCTCTTCGTCTCATTCTCGATCGGATTCGCTTATGCACTGCACATATCCGTTGCCGGCTGGCAGCTTTGGACCTGGCTATTAACGGTTATCGTCGTTATCGGTGCATTGCTCATGGGGGCGGGCCGCCCGCCAAGCATAACCGTTTTAGACTGGCGCTGGATTTTAGCCATATTACTTGTGGCAGTTGTTCTCCGGGCCGCCTTTCTTGAAACCATTCCCGGTGGTTTGCATGTGGACGAGTATGGAGTGGCCGATTTCAGCTTGCGCCATATATTTGCCACCGCTGGGGAGACCCTCAATCCCTTCCGGACTGGTCCCGCATCTCATCCATCCCTCTATCACTATCTTGTTCGTCTCTCTCTATTCATTGGCGGAACCTCCATAACCGGCCTTCGTCTGTCAAGCGTCATAGCCGGGGTAATTGCACTATTGGCGACTTACGCGATGGTGGTGGTCTATGACAATCGCCGGACAGCTTTGATCAGCATAGTGCTCATGGCTGGTTACCACTTTCACATTCATTGGTCACGCATCGGATTAAACAATATTTGGGATACGCTGTGGGTTCCCGCGACATTGGCCCTCTTTGCATGGGGATGGAAGAACAATTGGTTAGGAGGTGCGATCCTTGCCGGTGCTACAGCCGGCATATCACAGTATTTCTATCCTGGCAGCCGGCTGGGTTTGATCCTGCTGGCATTTGTTATTTGGCGATTGTGGCGCGAGGAGCGCGATACTCGGCGGATGGTTCCCCATGTCCTGCTGTTGGCAATTGTTGCCTTATGCGTTGTCGCTCCTCTCATGCTTTTCGCCATCCAGGATCCGGTGCCTTTTTTCGAAAGGACGCGAACCGTTTTTGGGTGGCAACCGGAGATCATCACCCGGGTCACTGGTACTCCACCAGATCGATTGGCCTATGCCTGGCACCAGTTATGGCGCTCTGTCGGGGCATTTATCTCCGTACCGGATGTGACAGGCTTCTACGGGCCACGTGTTCCCTTTCTTATCGGTCTCGCCGCCCCGCTCTTCGCGGCCGGGTTTTTCTGGGCCATTTACAAGCGGCGTCTTCTACCGGTTGTTTGGATCATACTGACCGTCTTTCTGGGCGGTTTCCTTCTATCTGATCCACCGGGCAGCTCGCACTACGTGATTGCCATCCCAGCGATCGTCTGGCTCATGGCCATGCCCCTGGATTGGCTGTACTCGCAGGGACATCCCCGTCTGGCTTTTGCCCTCATATTTTTGATCCTGGTTACGGATTTTGTTTTCTACTTTACGATCTACGTTCCGAGCGGTCCGCGAGATCTCATTCACCCATTTCCACCGCTGCCTTAACACAGGCAGGGACTGGCAATTGTCCAGAATTCTTGGGTTTTGCGAGGAGCGTCTATGCCAGCGGATCGTGATTAAAGGAGCTGTCGCAGTACCGTCCGTAATATCCCACCATTTCGATAGTAATCAATCTCAATGGGTGTGTCGATCCGGCAAATGGTCTGAAAGCTCACAATTGTTCCATCGCTCTTTTCAGCCCGTATGGTGACTTCTTGGCCGGGAATCAGATCGTCGTTCAAACCAATGGTCGAGAACAGCTCATGTCCGTCTAGCCCTAGGGAATCCGCACTTGCACCGTCCTTGAATTGCAGCGGAAGCACTCCCATTCCCACCAGATTACTCCTGTGAATTCGCTCATAACTCTCGGCGATTACGAATTTCACGCCAAGCCACAAAGTTCCTTTCGCCGCCTGATCTCTGGAACTTCCCGTGCCGTAGGCTTTGCCTGTGAGTACTACGAGCGGTGTGTTGTCTGCTCGGTACTTCAGAGAAGCATCGTAAATGGTCATTACCTCATTCGAAGGCAGGTAAGTCGTCCAACCACCCTCAGTGCCTGGAGCCATTTGATTCCGCAGTCGGACATTGGCGAATGCACCTCGAGTGACGATACGGTCATTACCACGGCGAGAGCCATAGGAGTTAAATTCTCTGGGCGTGACCCCATGTTCCATCAGATACGCTCCAGCCGGCGTCGTGCTGGCTATCGCCCCAGCGGGTGATATGTGATCGGTAGTCACCGAATTACCTACCTTCACCAGGACGCGGGCATTCTGGATGTCCTTGATGGAATCGGGCTCTTGAGCCAGGTCCTCAAAGAAGGGGGGTTCTTGGATATAAGTCGACTCTGGATCCCAATTGTAGAGTTCGCTCTCGCGGGTTGGGATTTCGTTCCAGGTCTCGTTGCCAGTATAGACATTGCCATATTGCTGATGGAACATCTCAGGCGTGAGCGATCGGCCGAGCACCTCGCCAATTTCTTGGCCACTGGGCCAGATATCTTTCAAGAAAATGGGCTCTCCTTCCTGGTTTTTCCCTACCGGTTCTGAGCTTAAGTCAATGTCGACTGTGCCTGCCAGCGCATAAGCGACTACCAGGGGTGGCGAGGCCAGATAGCTGGCTCGAACGAATGGATGGATACGACCCTCGAAGTTGCGGTTTCCACTCAGAACCGAGGCAACGACCAGGTCCCCATCGTTAATTGCCGTGTTGACCGAATCGGAGAGAGGTCCTGAATTGCCGATACAGGTTGTGCAGCCGTATCCAACTACATCAAACCCGAGCGTTTCAAGGTAGGACATCAGGCCCGCTTCTTCCAGGTAGCTGGTTACGACTCGTGAGCCCGGAGCCAAACTGGTTTTCACGATTGATGGCACTCGCAGTCCATGTTCAACTGCATTCCGGGCCAGCAAGCCTGCCGCGATCATGACCGAAGGATTTGATGTATTTGTGCAGCTTGTGATAGCCGCGATGACCACGGCCCCGTGTCCAATTTCAGTGGCCTGGCCGTTTTGGGGCACAGAAACCTTTTTATGAGTTGAGGTTGCCGGCACGTTAAAACCGCGCCTCTCAATTGGCCTTGTCAATGTGTCCTGAAAGGCAGATTTCATCTCCGTCAGGCTTATGCGGTCCTGGGGCCGGTTTGGTCCAGCCAGGCTTGGTTGAACTGTGCTGAGATCAAGTTCGACGACCTCAGTGAACTGTGGATCAGGCGTATTTTCAGTTCGGAACAAGCCTTGTTCCTTTGTATATCTCTCTACGAGATCGACCATTTCGTCAGACCGGCCTGTTCGCCTGAGATAATTGAGAGTCTCATCGTCAACCGGGAAGAAACCAACTGTCGCGCCATATTCAGGGCACATGTTGGCCAAAGTAGCCCGATCGGGAAGACTCATGCTGCCGAGACCTGGGCCAAAGTACTCAACGAACTGCCCAACTACGCCTTTCTCGCGCAGCATCTCGGTAACAACCAGAACCAGGTCTGTAGCCGTCGTTCCCTCAGGCAGCCTCCCGGAAAGCTTGAATCCAACGACGTCAGGTGTAAGCATGTAGATGGGCTGTCCAAGCATGGCGGCCTCAGCCTCGATTCCGCCCACTCCCCAACCAACGACGCCAAGACCGTTTATCATGGTGGTGTGTGAGTCGGTTCCTACCAGTGTATCAGGGAAGGCCGTAACGATGTCGCCGTCAGATTTGGTCATGACGACCTGTCCAAGGTATTCGAGATTGACCTGATGCACGATTCCAGTTGCCGGAGGAACGACCCGGAAATTATCGAAGGCTTCCTGGCCCCATTTAAGGAATTCGTATCGTTCCCGATTTCGCTCGAACTCTCGTTCAGCATTTATAAGGAGGGCCGCCGAAGAACCGTAGGTATCTACTTGAACTGAATGGTCGATAACCAAATCGACCGGAACGACTGGGTTTATCCGGCTTGGATCGCCGCCATATCGTGCCATGGCCGAGCGTAATGATGCTAGATCAACTACTACTGGAACTCCGGTAAAGTCCTGCAAGATCACCCGGCCTGGCTTAAATGGTAATTCGGTTCTAGAGCTGCTCTGTGCCTGCCACCTGGCCAGATTTACTACATCTTCACGGGAGATGACCTGCCCATCGCAGGTTCTTAGCAGTGCCTCCAGCAAGATGCGAATCGAGAAGGGAAGCTTCTCGATATCTGCGATGCCATCTTCCTTTAACTTTGCCAGCCGGTAATATGAGATTGAACCCCCCGGCAATAAAGTCCTTGCTCCAAAGTGGTCAAGCACGCTACTCATCAATGCACCTCTTGTATTTGTGGATAATTCTCTGCTAAAACCATAAGCCGAAAATGTAGGGGATTACTCCTCTGTTGGGTCGCCAGGTGGCGGAAGTCTATCCATATGGAATAAATCGGTAACTCGCGTATAGGCGCTACCCGCCAGCCGGCCGATCGGCTTCATTATCTCCATTTGAACATAGCCATCTGTGTAAATATCATCCCGGATGTGGATACGCTTAACCTCTCCAAATACGGCCGAACCACCACCGCTGCCCTCGCTGATCGTGACAATACGCTGTAACACACATTCAAAAGCAACCGGTGCTTCTTTTACTCTTGGGACGCTGATTGTATCGCTAGCAACCGGCGTTACCGGGGCCCAATCGAACTCAGATTGCCCGTAGGGCAAGGCGGTTGCGGTTCTGTTCATTTCCTGCGCCGTATCTTCGTTTGTGAGATTCACCACGAATTCAGGTAGCTTCTCGATATTGCGAAGAGTGTCTTTCTTTTTCAACGTTGTTGAATGAACCTGAGGGCAAAAGATCAGGGTCATAGGTTCCGTGGCCCCGACTGTAAAAAACGAGAATGGCGCCAGGTTAAAATTACCATCTTCATCCATGGTACTTACCCAGGCGATCGGCCTGGGTAAGATCGACCCTATCATCAACTTGTAGCGATCTATCTGCTTCAAATCTTCCGGTTTGATAATCATGTGCTTAATTATTCCGCAGGAGGAAGCCAACTATAGGCATAAGTCTCATCCTCGAAAGCCGCAGCTTGTTTCGTTAGTTTTAGAGGCCGAAAGGTGTCAACCATGACCGCCAATTCTTCGGTTCGCTCCTTGCCTATCGACCCCTCATACGTGCCTGGATGGGGACCGTGGGGGATTCCATTCGGATGGATGGTGATCGATGACTGTTCAATACCTTTCCGGGACATGAAGTCTCCTTCAACGTAGTACAACACCTCATCGGAATCCACGTTCGAGTGGTTATAGGGTGCCGGTATCGCCTTGGGGTGGTAATCGAAAAGTCTGGGAACGAAAGAACAAAGCACAAACCCGGGACCGTCAAAGGTCTGATGAACCGGGGGGGGCTGGTGTACTCGACCGGTGATAGGTTCAAAATCCGCGATATTGAAGGCAAAAGGCCACAAATGACCGTCCCAGCCAACAACATCAAGCGGATGATGGTCATATGTGAAACTTGTTATCCGGTCGCGAGCTTTCACTCGAAGTTCGAACTCGCCCTCTTGGTCGATGGTAATCAGTGCATCAGGCGGGCGAATATCCCTCTCGCTGTATGGAGAATGCTCCAAGAATTGGCCGTAATTGTTAAGATATCGTTTGGGTGGAACGACATGTCCGTTTGCCTCAACGCTTAACACCCTATGGGGCACGCCTTCCTCCGGGATAAATCTCCATATCACTCCAGTTGGTATCACCAGGTAATCTCCTGGCCCATAGTTAATCTCTCCAAACTGGCTTTCGAGGACGCCTCTTCCTTCGTGAATGAAAATGATATCATCCCCATGAGCAAACTTATACCAATAGCGCATTGGCTCCGTTGGTCTTGCGATGTAAAGCACCACCTCGTTGTTTCCCATCATCGGGACTCGACCACCGATCAGATCTCCACCTGGAGCTATGCTGGCGGTGCGCAAATGACGTGGTCTCAACGGACCCATCTCTTCATACTCAATAGCGACCTCAGTATCGAGAGCAACGCGCCGTATCTGCGTAGGAGCGTGAATATGGTAAAGAATGGACTGAATTCCGGCGAAACCATGGATCCCCATCACCTCTTCATGGAAGAGTGAACCGTCTTCTTGGCGATATTGAGTATGTCTTTTGTGGGGTACGTCACCAAATTTGTAGTAATAGGTCATAACTTCCTCCAAATGGCAGGGTTTGAAATTAGTGGTGTGATCGAGCGATTATTGCGACTCTAAAGATTACCTCTTCGGGCCTGTTCTCGTTCTATCGACTCGAATAATGCCTTGAAGTTTCCTTTACCGAATCCCCTTGATCCGTGCCTTTCGATAATCTCGAAGAACAACGTCGGCCGGTCTTCGACTGGCTTGGTGAAAATCTGCAGCAAATATCCCTCTTCGTCGCGATCAACGAGAATCCCTAGCTCCTCCAATTTATCGATCGGTTCATCGATTTTACCAATCCGCTCTTCCAGATCGGCATAGTAGGTGGTTGGAACATAGAGGAATTCAATTCCATTCGCAGCGAGCCTGGTCACCGTATCGAGAATATCGCCTGTTGAAAGGGCCAGGTGCTGTACGCCAGGTCCCTGGTAATAGTCGAGGTACTCTTGTATTTGTGATTTTCTCTTGCCTTCAGCCGGTTCGTTAATGGGGAATTTTACCTTACCCGTGCCGTCTTGCATCACCTTTGACATCAGGGCTGAGTATTCTGTGGATATATCTTCGTCGTCAAAATGCACCAATTGCGAAAACCCCATTGTTTCAGCAAAAAAGTCGACCCACCTATTCATTGCCCCTAGCTCTACGTTGCCAACAATATGATCGACGTGACCCAAGCCGGCTCCGGATTTAGGACGACCATTTCCGGGGCTGGATCCTTTGCGTTCAATATAGCCTGGTGCAAATGGACCATGGTAGTCGCTTCGATCGACGAATTTTATGATGGTGTCGCCGTAGGTTTTTATCGCTGAGTATCTGTAAACGCCAAATTCGTCTTCCTCATTAATCGGAGGTATGGCAGCCGTAGCACCTCTTCTGGTTGACTCTTGAAAAGCGCTGGCTGCATCGGGTACTTCAAGTGCAATCACAGCCACGCCGTCCCCATGAAGGTGGACATGCCTGGCGATTGGATGGTCTGGTCCTAGGGCCGTTGACAGGACAAGCCGGATCTTTCCCTGCTCCATTACGTAGGACGCGCGACCACGATTTCCCGTCTCAAGCCCGCTGTAGGCAGAAAAAACAAACTCGAATCCTGTGCGATAGAAATGGGCCGCCTGCTTCGCATTTCCAACGTAGAACTCTACGTGATCGATACTTTTGATAGGTAAAAAATCGTTCACAGGAACCTCCAATCTTCAATGATACACATTTAATCATTGCCGCAATGCGGCGATCAATACAAAAACGGTTTGGCTTTTCTAGATATGTGAATTGACGCTGCAGTGGTTCGCGTGGGCTAAGAAGTTGATTGCTCGGTACCTAACAGCATCTGCGCAATATCCGTCCGAGACGGCTGATTCCCTGTTCGATTTCCTCAGGTGTACTGTTTGAGAAGTTTAGACGCAAACAATTGTCGGCTCGATCGGAAGGGCGTGTACTGATAATACCTGAACTGACGCTAAACGCGGAGCCGGGTATATAGGCGACTCGCTCTTCTTCAACAGCAATGTTCAGCAGCTGAGTCGTATCCACATGCTCTGGAAGTTCGACCCAGATAAACATCCCACCTGCTGGATTCGTCCACCGGGCGACAGCCGGAAAATGGAGCTTCATCGAAGCCAGCATAGTGTCTCGCCGTTTACGGTATTCTGTTCGTAATCGTTCAAGGTGTGCTGGAAGATGTCCTGCCTCCAGGTACGCTGCCACCGTTCGCTGGATGAATGCAGAGGTCTCAAGATCAAGGGCTTCTTTCAACACGGTCAGCTTCGGCACGAGTCGCTCGGGAACTATCATCCAGCCAAGCCTCAGCGCGGGAGCAAGGATCTTAGAGAACGAGCCCACATAGATCACCCAGTTCTCGTCTAACGATCGCATCGGCAGCTTATGGTCATCATCATAAGTTAGAAATCCGTACGGATCATCTTCAACGATAGGAAAACCATAGGTGCGGGCGAGAGTTACCAGCTTCGATGCTCGCGATTGGCTGATACTAACGCCAAGGGGATTGTGAGCGACTGGAATGGCATATACGAAGGCTGGCCGAACCCCGTCCATAAGATGTGATTCGATCTCGTCGGTCTCCATTCCCTCTTCCATGTCGGTTGAAATCGTGATGATTTCTGCTTCATAACCCGCCAGCGCTTGTTGAATTCCCGTATATACCAGCTCTTCTATCAACACGGTGCCGCCATGATCAAGAAACAGGCGGGTCAGCACGTTGAGTGCTTGCTGCGCCCCGGTGGTTATAAAGACCTGCTCTTCTGTACAGACGACACCCCTCTGGCCCATCA
>DASRZI010000389.1:0-3378 GCA_035686605.1 Candidatus Zixiibacteriota bacterium | reverse complement strand
AGAGATTCTTTAGAGCAATGAACTTTGGATCGGTTCCGGAGTGGGGTGTCATCTACCCATCAAGAAACTTACTTCTGTTCGAGTACTCGACGGCCGACAACTGCCGGCGCAGCAGAGTGATGCAGAAAAAAGCAGACCAGTATAGAAGCGGTATTAGATCTATTGAGGACTATTTTGAAGCCAAGGCACTGGTTCTGTTTGTTCTCGATGTGCCTCAACATTCAGTAAAGAGGACAGCTCAGAAACTCTGCAGCAATGGTGAACAGTTCTACTTTGTAGATCTGCAAACATTTATGGGCGTTGAGATCGGCAAGCAACTATCAGCGCCTATCTACATTTGGGGAGGCGACGGAGAGAAGTATCCGTTGACCCAATCATGATCACTTGGAGAACCATTTTAACGGGCACTACCCGGCCACCTATACTGAACCTGAGGGGAAGCAATGATGATAGCCTGCGCTTCGACAGTCTGACTCGCGGTACCTTGATTGCAGGAAAGGCCGGTTCTGGCAAGACCCGGTATTCAGTCAAACAAACCCTGGATTATGCCTTGATGTATCCTGAGCGGGCAATATTTTCGCTGGATGCCTCGGGCTCATTTACGGATGATTTCTTAGAGGCGGTCTGGAGACTTCCCCAAGCCGATAAGGAGAAGTTAGCTGGAAGGATAGTGCTGGATATCCTGGGCGATGACGAATATGTCGTTCCGTTCCCCTTCTTCTCCAAGGAATACGGAACTGGTTACGAAGAGCAGGTCCAAAGGGTAACTGAGAACTTCAAAAAGCAATCCCCGGATCTGGTAGAACGCACTCCTGTTCTGGGTGGGTTGGCGCTGACTGAGACAGCCCCGCAACTTTACAGGCTGTTATGTGCCATCCAGAACGAACAAGGGGAAAACTGGCAGGTAACAGAGGCAAAGAAACTACTTCTTAATTCAGGTATGCTTCGAACTGCCTGTAAACGGTTCGGCGGCAAGGTGCCAGAGGCGAAGTCATATTTCGAGCTTCAATTTCTATCAGATTCCGTAAGTAACCACGAAAGGGAGCTGAGAACATTCACTCTTCGCTCCACGCTGGGAGTCATCGAACCGCGGCCGATTCGAGCGAGGGTAGGCTACGATCGGCCTGGCTGGACGCCGAAAGAAGCGATAGAAAAAGGTCTAATTGTTCTGGTAAGCGGAGAGAGGCTTATCAACCAGGAAGCGGCCCAGGGACTGTTATTCACTGATGTCTACTCTCAAATAATGGCACAGATAAACCGGCGAAGACCGCATGATCCGAACGATAATCGGGTCCTCCTAGTCATAGACGAGGTACACATGCTCATGGGTATCGAGGGAATGGCCAGGGAGATCGGGCAGATATCGCCCCGCTATAGAAGCCGAGGCCTGCAGATCGTAATCATTATCCAGGCTTTCTGGCAGCTTGCAGATATCCTGAAGGAGCAGATCTGGAGCCTTGACAATAACATCATTTTCAGCATTGACGATTTTACTGAGGCTTTTCAGGTAGCTCAACAGCTCTTCAAATACGATCCTGGCCAGATCAAACGGCAGGCCGCAAGTGCGTCAGGCCAGCCGATTCTGGAGACGAGTAGGGGAGAATACCTGACAGCCGCCAATTGGATACAGCACCTGACCAAGCGCGAGTGCATCATCAAACGATTCCGTTCAGAAGGCGAAGAAGAACCCTACGTGTGGCATATCGCAAGGACTACTGAGATGCCTGATGACCCACTCGACGAACCACTGGAGCAGATAAAGGAAAGACTTTTCAGACGAAGGGCTATACCAGTGCGGGATGCCCTGAAAGTTATCAATGAGAGAAAGCTGAACTTTAAAAACAATAAACAACGTCCCACTGTCTAGACCCCCTAACGCGGCTTTTCCGGGCAAGACCCGTTTAAGCTGGCCAGTGGCCAGGAAAGGAGGTGTTGTGAATGGTTCGCAGTGAACTAGCGATTTCGATGCTAGATCTGGTGGATGGCATGAGGTTGGCAATCCTTGAAATTGTCTTCCCAGTAAAACCATCGGGTCAGCACTGGTGCAAATGCCGTAAGTGTGGCAAATGGCATCGAATAAATTCGTGATTTCCCTACGGCCTCCGACCCTTTTTCCTGGTCCTGGCCGTGGAGGTCCAGACACCTAACTTGGCTTTTCCGAGCCACGAGCTCGATGAGCAGGCCGGGAAGCTAAGAAAGGAGGTGATGACTCATGTATGATAAGGTTTATCGCCCTTGTCCAATCTGCAGGACTGGTTTATCTGAGCCTGCAAAATATAACAATAGTGGACATAAGTGGCTGGTCTACGAATGTCCAAATTGCGGGACAGAGATCCACTTAGTCAAGTTCAAGAAGGTTCGAGAGGGTAAGCTTTGATTGCATACGGTCGGGTCTCCTTCTTAGCCCCGGCCGTAAACTACAAGACTAATCATTAACACAATGTACCAGAAAAGAAACCCAAAAATCAAGTCCTTTGCAGCACCTCCAAATTGGTGCTGGCCAATTTGTAAAAAAGCCTTCCTCGATGTCTGTATGGAGGATTGCGCAATTTCAAAGGATTGCTCTCAGTTCGAACCAAACGAAGTGTTCGAATTGAGTGACCTTCCCCGCTTTCCACTAAAAGAGTGGCAGCATGAGATGACGCCACAAGAACGTCAAGCCGCTGCCGGAGTATATCTCGCCAAGATTGTTGATTGTCTACAAGGGAGGCAACCCGATGTCTGGAATCGCAGAACTAGGCCCCATACTAACCATTCCCGAAACAGCCGAGTACCTAAAGCTCTCCAAGAGCAAAGTCTACTACCTGGTGCAGCGGAACCAGATTCCCCATCTGAAGATAGGCAAGAACGTGAGGATCAGGAAAGAGGATCTCTTGGCCTGGCTGGAAGAAAAAGCCCAACCGAGCAATGATCTCTGGAGCGGCAGATGAATAGCGACGAGCGGCACAAGAATCTAAATACAATCGCCGTAAATGGCAACACGTCAGTTAACGATCTTCGCAGAGAGTGGCTAGGGGAGATGTATGATCTGGGTTGCCTAACCCATGAGCGGTACCATCTCATAATGAGTTGGATTGAGGCTGAAGAGGCGGTCGAAAGTCTTGATTATCAGATCCTAGAATATCATGAGATGATATTCCCTGATCAAGGAAATGATTCCCTGGATTTCAATGAGGACTCTTATGATTTTCCTCCCTCTCAAAAATGTCTCGAAATAGCCAGCAAATTAACGGACAATAGCAATTAATTAGGACCACCTATTTAGTTAATGGCATAGGTTAAAAGGCTAAGAATCTTCTACATCTCAACTATACGCTCTGAAATTATTCCCGCCAATTGCCGATTACTCTTGCCAGGCCCGCATGATGAACACAACAT
>DASRZI010000388.1:0-2740 GCA_035686605.1 Candidatus Zixiibacteriota bacterium | reverse complement strand
TTGAACACGTTCCAGAGCTCCTGGTACGACGCCTCGTACTCAGCCAGGGCCATAACCTCCAACGCTACCTTCTCGCCTGCTGGGGGTGGTGAGGTTGGTTCAGGTGCCCCAGTTGCTTCAGCTGGCGCCTCGGTTGGCGCCTCAGTCGAGGCACAAGCAGCCAGCGTTAAACCTGCTGCACCGATTGACCCGACGCGCAAGATTTCGCGGCGGCTCATTTGTTTCTTTTTCTTCTTTTCTACCATTTTGCATCTCCTGAGCTTGCTCTGATTCGACAGGATTGCTCTCAATGTTGCATGCCACCTCCTTTTCGCTCTTTTCGTTGCGTTTGGGCAGTCGAATGCTCTAAAGGGCGACTATTAACATGGCTACAGCCTGGAGATAGGATAGACTCTCTCTCTAAAGCGGCCAGTATCCGAAGATTCACTTTTACATGCTCATAGATCTACTATTGACACCACATCGTGTAGGTTTGGTAATAAGAGAAGAAGTTGAAGTCGAAACACTCACTCTCTGAGCTCCATCCATTCTTATTCGTTCGACAAGTCCATATGCATTAAGAATCGCAAAAACGCGCTAACAAACGTTTGCGTAAACGTTTTACTACCTATTTAAACCTACAATTATTTCGATCTTGTGTCAAGTGATAATTGTCATAATGTTTATAACGGAGGCGATTGGCGATTTTGATAACTGATGGCAAAACAAGGGGATCCCCTCCCCCTCACCAATCTCAGAAGGCTACACCAGTGCCGGTAAGGAGCACGGCGGTCCACATACCTGCCCAGGAGTATGGCTAGAACTCGCAGCTCTTCGACGTGGTTGCCAAAGGAGCTGGAGTTATGACGCCAGTTGGTGTTCCCGAACAGTTCGTTCAATTCGCCCTTGAACGTCATTCTGTGCCTTGAGTCGATTGTGGAGTGCTTTGTTCAGAACCAGACACAATTTCCATTTCAGATTCTCCGCTATCAAATCAAAGTGCGATGCATTCTTTTGGTGGAACAATGGCTTAGTATGAAAAATTTGCAGACAATGTATCTATGCCCTGCAAGTTTAGCAGCAGTTTCTGGTGAATGTCAGCAACCCATGAAGATCCGGCACACCTCTTTAAGATCAAAGCCATAGGAATCTGAACGATTCTAGCAATGGTGACAACCGTTTTAGAATGATGCAGGTGAAACTGTAGGCTTATTCTACAGATTCGATGTTCAATTGTCAAGTGTTCAGGTATGAACATATGAACACTCAGCCATTCTTAGTTAGATTTGACCAAATGAACGTAGGTGACCACTTGACAGTCATCATGGATTTGCTTATAGTTTAAAGTGTCCATTTCTTTCATACGAACCAAATCCTGGTGGAGAAAGATGTGGTCACTGAAACAGGCAACTTTTCATCAGAGATGAATTGGGACAGTGCAAGAGGATGAAATTAAATGGATCCTGAAACCCACAGACTGCTGGTCAAACTTGCCAAGTTGTACTACGAAGATGGATTAACACAGATGGAAATTGGCAGGCGGTTAGGGTTGTCTCGAATCAAGGTCTCGCGGATGCTGCACCTGGCCCGCGAAGAAAAAGTTGTCCAGATCATGATTTCTCCCGGGGGTAAGACAGACACTGATCTGGAACACGATCTGGAGAACAAATACGGGTTGGCTGAAACTATCGCTGTGGTTCCTTCCGAGTACACTTCAACCGCCATTCGGGCGCAACTGGGACCTGCGGCAGCCCAATGCTTCTTACGTGGTCTGAAGGGGAGCGAAACAGTGGCGATTACCTGGGGAAGGACCCTGTCAGCTATGGTGGATGCTCTGACCACTGAACACTATCCTGATCTGCGCGTGGTTCAAGGCCTGGGCGGGCTGAGTGAGCCAACATCTGATGTCGATGGAGTTGACCTAACCCGGCGCATGGCCCAGACTCTGGGCGCCCGAGCCGTGATCCTCTCGGCGCCAGGCATCGTCAATCACAAACTTACCAAAGACGCATTAATGAAGGAACGACACATCGCTGATGTACTAACCAGGACCGCCCATGCAGATATCGCCCTCGTGGGAGTCGGAATCCCATCATCCGATTCCGTCGTACGCACGAACAATGTCTTCACCGAGGAAGAGTTCGATCGTCTGAAGGCTAAGGGGGCGGTAGGAGATATTGGATTGCGTTATTTCGATCGAGAGGGAAATGCCGTCAGGGACGAAGTCAACCACCGGATCATGGGGTTGGAGTTGGAGCAACTCAAGAGGATTCCGCGCGTGATCGCGATTTCAGGTGGGTCGGAGAAAGTTCCGACGCTCAGGGCTGCACTCAGGGGCAATTTGATAAATGTCCTCGTGACCGATGATCGGACTGCCCGAGCCCTCCTGCAAGATGAGGAGGGACATGATGATTAATGGCAGACCATCGGTGGGATCACAGGCCGGTCATAGAGCATCGACCAGTTTTTGTTGTGGCTATATGCAGGCGATTCCGAGGAGATCGGGAACACAATCCAGCATACGCTGGGCATCGATCTCCATCAGAGGTATTCCGTGGGTGAATTGAGCAAATAGCCTGTGCCGATTATGGGAGACTTATGAGCCTATCGAGAAGCGAAATCGTAGCCAGAGCGCGAGAAGCCGTCAAGGGTGAGGCGCTGGCGATTCAGTCACTGACCGAACAATTTGACGAAAGCTTGATTGAGGTCTTATCGCTGCTGCTAAATTGCCGGGGTCATGTTCTGGTGAGTGGGATCGGCA
>DASRZI010000387.1:0-8434 GCA_035686605.1 Candidatus Zixiibacteriota bacterium | reverse complement strand
ACATTGAAACGGATTATCGTCTCTACCGGAACCTGGCCATAGGCACAGGGGCGAACAATTGGCTCACAATTCGGCTGGATGGCGAGGGCGGGTCGTTTAGCCGGGATGCCATCGGCACACGTGTTTACCTGTCAACCGACGACGGGCAAACCCAAATGCAGGAGGTAAAAAGTGGTTCTAGCATCGGCGCTGGTAATGATCTCGCGCTGCATTTTGGCCTTGGCGCGGCCGATGTAACCAGCGTCCTGGTGCGCTGGCCCGATGGCATAACAGAAACATTAACCGACGTGCCTGTCAATCGGATTTGGGAACTCTCCTATTTACCGGCCGATATGGCGCTCTCCCCGACAAGTATAAGCAGCAATCAGGGAGTGAATACAGTAATTAGCCGAACGCTGAATCTTAGCAGCACGGGTGGTCGAGATGTGATCTGGCGGATAGAAGAGGATGGAAGGACAGTCAGCGGTGAGTCTGCCCCCTGTGACACGACCAGTGACATCCCCTGGCTGGACGTCCTCCCCTCAAGCGGGGCAACGGTGTCGGGACAAACCAGCCGGGTAGAAGCAGCCTTCGACTCAACTGGTCTCCTTGCTGGCGCCTATACAGGCTACCTTTGTGTGTTGAGCAATGACCCTAACGAACCGCTGGTGATTGTGGATGTCGAGATGATTGTGGAGCCGCCGACGGATGTAAACCTCAGCAGCTTCTCGGCCGCGAAGCAGATTGGGATACTGCCGGTGCTCCTTGGATTCCTGCTAGTCCTGTCTTTAGCTGGTATCAGATCAAGATTCAACCGTTAAGAAATCAGATGCCCGCCATTTCGCAAGTCTGCTCTTCGCGGTAAGCTTAGGGATGGTCGCCGAGACGGCGTTGCCATTGCCCTGGATCGTGTCCTGTGCCTTCCTGGCCGGGATCCTGCTGTCCGGCTAGCGAATCACCCCTGACAAAGTGTGCGCTGCTCCACGCTCTGTCGATTCATGATTGAACTGTGGATTCCCCGCCGGGCATGCGATTTGGAAACATACCAATCAGGGAGCTCGCACGACCTTGAATAGTTAAGATTGGTCCGAAAGGCGTGATTGAGCAACGCTTGTCGCCGCTGTTGTATACGTTCCTTTCTCTAGATCAGAGTTCGCCCGATGTAGCGGCCCTACTTTTAATACCATCTGCGGTCGCGGGAGCGAGAGACCATCCGTAGGCGCGATTCGTCTCAATCTCGACCAGGACTAATTTGTGCCAGTAGGCTTAGCGTTCACAGTGTGTGGCAGCTACATTCACACCTGGTCTATCCACATAGACACTCGTAAATTCACTCCTCCATGTCCGAAGATAACCCCATAGATATTACCGTGGTGGTATGACACTAACCCTACCTTGCTGGCACAGTGCTACCGTAGAAATTAGCCAAACTCAGATCCTGTTTTAAAGAAAAAAACGATGGCTTCCAAAGAGAAAATGAATCCAAACAGAAAGACCGCCATAGGCTTGCCGTTGATAACGTTTTTTCTTGTCGAGCGAGAATGCTGCCTTGTCTGAAATCAGGAACGGAATTTCTCAATGTCAGTGTGAACGACGGCTAGCTGCTTGCAGCGCATTTTCTTTCGCCGCCATCATCGCAAATCGTGCTAGGCCCATGCCCACAGTATCCTGGCTATAGATAGATCGATAAATCACACTTTCGGGGTATGACAGTAATACTGCTCAGAGTATATGCTGAGGGAGAAAGATTTCACTTGATTAAGACCGTCATGGTATGGCACAAGACCGCTTGATGGCTGGATCTTTCGCCTGAAATTCTTCCTAGTCGGGACAGCAAAAAAGGAAAATTCGATGAATTCCAATGTAATAATAAACTCAACGAAGAATCATCGCGTCGTCGTAACGCGGCATGGCGAGCCGGAAGTGCTGCAGCTAATAGAAGAGGACCTCCCCGAACCCAGTGCTGGGGAAGTTCGGGTGAAGATTCTGGCTGCCGGAATCTCCGCTTACGATCTCATGTTCCGCCGTTCAGGCATCTTTCCCGGGACGCCGCGCGTACCCTTCACTCTTGGCGAGGACATCGTCGGGGTGGTGGACAAGCTAGGCGAGGGAGTGTCGAGCTTTGAGCAAGGGCAGCAAGTAGCCGGAGCTACCTTCTGTCTTGGCTTAGGAGGCGGCTATGCGGAGTTCGTTTGCCTACCAACCAGCGAGTTGGTGCCAGTTCCCCCGGACATAGATCCTGCCGAAGCCGTCTGCCTGGTGGTGAATTACCTCACTGCCCACATGGCTATGCATCGAGCTGCCAAAGTGCGGAGCGGTGAGCGCATCCTCGTTCAAGGTGCGGCAGGAGGTATAGGGACCGCTCTCCTCGATCTTGGCAAGCTGGTAGGGCTGGAGATGTACGGCACGGCGTCCGAGTACAATCACGATATCGTGTCCGCATTTGGAGCTACGCCGATCGACTACCGCAATGAGGATGTTGTCGATCGTATCCGAGGGCTTACCGGTGGTGGGGTAGATGTTGTATTCGACCCCATCGGCGGCGCCGGGCAGCTCCGGCGCTCGTATCGAGCCCTACGCAAAGACGGGAGATTGGTGTGGTTCGGTGTGGCCGCGACGAAGCAGAAGGGATTAAGAGTAATTCCCTTCACCCTGGCGATGTTGTTTCTACTCAAAACCATTCCAGACGGCAAGAAGGCAATTACAACCCCCGACCTCGATAAGGACAACGCCTGGTACCGCGAAACGCTGACGGAACTTCTCGATCTGTTGGCATCGGGAAAGATCAAGCCGGTGGTGGCCGAACGGATCCCATTGGCTGAGGCCGCTCGTGCTCATGAGCTGCTCGAACGGGGCGGCTACGCGGGCAAGGTGGTTCTCGTTACCGGCGCTTAGTTAGGTTCTCTGAATGCGGGTCGCTAGGGGGCGGCCGCATGTGATCTGGGTATCGAAAGAACTCGGACGATTGGTGGAAGAAGTTCGGCGCCAACCGCCTCCGTTCAGCCCATGTTCGAACATTATCCGACTTGAAGACCTCGAGATTCGCGGGGTCTTCTTCCTTTGAAGATAGTGCTCGTCTATTCCAAAATCTGCGTATGTGAACGGAAGTCTCGATCCGTCCAAAAACTATCTATCCTGTGATAATGTGACCTAATTTGTGCGTAAACACAATCTGAAGCAGGATTGCATTTAACAAAACGTCGGAGATCTTTACAGGACGATATCCCCGAGTAATCGGTCGAGATTGAGTAATTTCGATTTGGTCCTGGACGGTCGATCCGGCAGAGGTTATGAATCGACTAAAATCGTTGATCTGCCCGAGTAAATGGTTGTGCGTCATATTTGTACTTGGTGCGGGGAGCAATGTTGAACATCTTCAGTCGAATCAGTATGATCTGGGTGACACCGGCTGGAATTTTTACGAATCAGCAAGAATGTTTGAAGCTTTGTTCTCGGCTGAACAGAGGTGACTATTCCATGATATTCCTGGGCAATACCCCGACCAAAAATCGATTATTGTGCGGGAGTTGTGGAGAAGATACATGATCAGCAAGCACATCATTCCGATCGCAATATCGCTCCTGACTATATTGCTGCTTCCAGCTTGTCAGCCTCAGGAGCAAGCCAGCCTGTTGGTTGTTCCTCAACATCCAACTGAGCCAGCATTACCAACTGGTACGCAATTTCCTGTCCAGACACCGGCATCTCCGGAAAACAATCTGCCAACGGCAACGGCAACGGCAGCAGCCGATTCAACACCCACATCCCTACCTCGCCCAACTAAAGCACCTGCCCCAACGATCCAGAGCGATTTTGTGAGGCGCATGTGTCCTGAGCTGGGTCCTCCATTGGGACTTTTCTCAATAGCTGAACCGTTCATCAACCAAGACACAGATCCGGAGACGGTTTACACCCTGTACCAAGTAGAAGAACTCAAGCAAAATGGATCAGCGAATCCATGTATCCTGTACCTCTCTCCGGGTTCGATAGGCGAGCCTCAGATTGCCGGCAACGATTTATTCTGGAAATCATTCGACCATGACACTGAAAGCGTAACTGTTTGGCAGTATGATCCACTGACCGAATCCACGAACGATTCCTCACCACAGCACCTTTCTTTGCTGCAGACCATGATGGAAACGTCGATGGGGAAATCAGGGCTGACCGATTTTGTCGCTTCTTACGATGGTGAACTGCTAACATGGTCATATACCGATCCCCGTGTTAATGAGGACAATCAACTTGCCTATGTGCAGACGATCTACGCCATCTCCCCTGGCAGCCCATCAGACCAGCGGCCGGTTTTAGAGATATGGTTTGACGTTGTGCCTGAAACGGATGGCAGACCACACATCATCCGGCTGCACCTCATTTCGGACGAAGAAAATAGGATCTATTTCAGCGACGAACCCATTGGACTAGGAGGACATTGGCCAGAACCGGCCGGGCAATATTCTTCCCTCTATTCGATCTCGACATTGGGCGATGCTTTCCCAGAGTTACATTATGATTGTGGTCAAGATTATTGGTGCATCAGTGACTTCTCAGAAGAATTGGATTTGTTTATCACTATAGAAGGTTACTCAAACGCGATCGAGATCAGGAGACTCAGCAGCGGAGAGCTGATCAGCACCCTTCAGCTGCCGGAAGCTTACAACTTCGTCCGCCAGGCGTTGATTAATCCTGACGGAGGGATCGCCATGATGGGGGTGGACCTGGATGGTTCGATATTCGATGGGCCACCAACAGATGTTGCCATCTTTTACAGCGAACTGCCTTACCTTGATGATCCCATCCTGGTCTTGAGTGAGGCAGGACTGCAAAATCTGCTGGGGTGGGTATCGTCAGAACAAGTTCTAGGGGATGGGAATCAGTTGGATGATATTCAGCCTTCGGGCATCTCAATTCCATCCAAGCTCATGTTAATAGACATCGCTACCAAAAGCGGTGCCTGGCTGCCAGCGTCTGCTCGCGGTTTCAGTGCCCTGGTTCCCTAACTGACCCACTCTGAGCCAGCCATTGATCACTCGGTTGCCTGCTCGATGACGGCCTTGACCGCGGCGGGCTTGCCCGCACCGTCCATGATCGCCATCGCAGTATTGCTGGCCACCGGCAACTCAAACATGGAGGCGGCTCAGAAATATGGGCCTCTGTAGATAGCGCCCCAATTAGCACCAACTACAGGTAGAAAGGTGCATCACTGAAGACGGTGCTAGAAGATAGGTACGATCGACTCGACATCTCTGAGTGGTGACCACTTTGGCGAACTCTAGAATGTGTAACAACCCATGCGAGAAGACGATTCCAAAGTGACGGTGCATTAGCTGTATGATTTCCACTAGTCTATCCCTTTCCCTCGCCATCCAAATCATCTATCATTAGCTTGCATTGACGACAAGTGGTTTGACTCTTCTTTTTTGATATCTGTTCTCGAATCGGTCCACCGACAGAGCTTTGCTTTTATGTCTGCAGGCCAAAGGAGCTAGATTCATTATGGTTTGTTCAGTCCCAACCGGCATTGTGCTCGGCATCATTCTCTGGTTCACTGTGCGTTATGTGTTCAACGGTTTTTACACAGTCGATCAGAACGAGCGGGCGGTGAAAACGCGTTTTGGTAAGGCCACACGTATTGGCAAATCCACAACGCTCGATCATCCCGTCTCCGACCCCTTGAATAAGAAAGATCTAGAACGCTACATATATCCCCAGGTACGGGTCATACCCCCAGGCGGACCTTACTACCGCTGGCCGTGGGAAAAAGTTCACAAGGTTTCGGTGGCCACCGAAACGATGAACATGGCCCTCGATTTGGAAACACCAAGCGCCAACAACAATGGTACGGAGTTGGAAGCGGTAACAAAAGATCAGCTCAATATTGGCTTCACAGGTCAGATTCGCTACCGGCCAGCCGAACAAAACCTCTATGCTTATCTTTTCGGCGTCAAGACACCCATCGTTCATGTGATGGGTTATTTCATTGCCATCTTGAGGCAGCGTATTGCCAGTTTCGAAGCGCCGATATTGGCAGAAGATGTGGACGAAATGGATGCCGGCCTCTTTGCTGGGGTATCCATCAACGACCTGCGCAAGAACCTTGATGAAATCAACGACTTCATGGAGGGTGAATGTGCTTCAGCCCCAGCCCGCTATGGCGTTGAGTTTGATGCCTCCTTGATCACTGGCATCGATTCCCCACCGCAAGTGGAATCGGCTCTGGCGGCAATCAACACCGCCCACAACGAAGTGCAATCCGACATCAGTCTGGCTAAGGCACAGGCAGACCAGACAATCACTCAATCGAAACGGGCGGTGGAAATCGAGACACTCAATGCCCTAGCCGAGGTCGAACCGCTCTTGTCCGTGGCTGAACAGCTGCAGATCCTTCAAGAGAGCGGACCTGATGCTTTACCCGCTTATCTGCGCAATGTGCGACTGGCTTTGTATAAGAAGGCCCAACACGCGATTGTGGAGGTGGAAAATGGATAACTTTATAGCTTTCATGATTGCTTTGGTGATCACATTTCTGATTTTCATGGTTGCGGAACCTATCTTGCGCGGGATATTAAGGCTTTTCGGCTTCTATGATGTGGTTGAAGAAGGAAAAGTTCATGTATACGTCCTCTTTGGTAAAGTGGCTGCGGTCGTATCTGAGCCTGGATTGCAGCTGCTCTGGTTGAAGATGGGTCCAAAAGCCTTGGTTATTCGCTGGCTCGGCGACCGTCACGTTTTGGATACAAGGCTCGACCAGCGATACCAGCGCAGTTTACCGGTGAATTCCGAAGAAGGTGCGCCCATGGGAATCGGAGTCTGGTACGAGATGAAAATCAGTGATCCGGTCTCCTACTTGTTTAAGAACACGGACCCTCGAGGATCTTTGTCAGCCAATGTTAGCAATGCCACTGTACGGATGCTGAGCAATATGCCCTTGGAAGATATGCTCGAAACCCGGCATGTGATGAGCCGAGCCGTTCGAGCCGAAGTATCACCCAAATCGGAACAGTGGGGTTATAAATTGGGCTCTGTGTATATCCGCAAGGTTCATTTCCGTGATGCCAACATGATCAAACAGATTGAAGAGAAAGTTGTCAATCGCCTCCGGCAAGTAACTTCAGCTATACTCCAGGACGGAGCTAATCGCGTAAGCCTGATAACCAGCGCGGCTGAACGCGAAGCCGCGGTTGAGTTTGCTAGAGCCACCGCTATGCGACCGAAGATCGTCGGCGAAGCGTTACACAAAATCAGCACCAATCCAGAGGTTTCGGACGCCATGTTCAAAATCCTAGAGATAGAGAACCTCTTGGAGGGTGACTCCCGCCTGACCATACTGCCCAAAGACAACGAACTGCTTAAACAATTGGTCGGTGCTGAAACAGCGGTGGAAACTATGTACAGTGGCGATGGGTAGTTGTTGACATGCTGCCTCAATAGGGTGGTGTTCATGGAACACCACCCATGGCATAAGTCATAGACATTATTTCAGTAGAGTTGTTCCTTAATTAACGTCTTCAATAAACCAAACTTTTAGGTAAAATAGTAGCTGCTGGCTTCCTAGCCACAGCTTCAATATTTGTAACGAAGAGACGGCGAGCGATTCATTATGCCGCTATAGTCCCAAAGGAATCGATGATTGGTTTACTCAGATGGGGTAATTGGTTATACCAGGTCGATCCAAATCCGATCTCACTCGCGTTTGCTGGATAGAAACAAGATATGTCAGAGGCCTAGTCCATAGCTTTGATTTCCGATGAGTACGTCTATCAAAGATGGCGATTGGGTGCACAAGAAACTTTGCTAGAGCTCGTGGATAAGTCTCTGGATCAAATGGATTTTCACTGAAAGCTCATTGATGTAGACAGTAGTTTTTCACGCAGCCTGCTCAGAGATTTATCGCTGAAATCTTCTGAAAGAAGCAGTACTTGACTGAATTTCTGCGGAGATGGATCTAAATGAAGAAACAGTCTCCAGGATTCAAGAGCAGATCCCCTGAACCTTATGACGCTTGATATCGCTCTCACCTTACTCATTATTCTGGCTGCTTTAATACTCTTCGCCACCGAGAAACTGAGGGTGGACGTAGTAGCCCTGCTCGTCTTGATATCTGTCGGTCTCTTGGGACTGGTTCCTCAGGATGAGCTGTTTTCTGGTTTCTCTAACTCAGCCGTGATCACTGTCTGGGCGGTCTATATGGTGTCCGGAGGATTATTCAAGACTGGAGTAGCCGATGCCTTGGGCAAGGCTATCCTCAGAGTAGCCGGCCACGGTGAGAGGAGCCTAATTGCTACTGTTATGCTGACTGTCGGGCTGATTTCGGCGTTCATGAACAATGTGGGCGCGGTGGCGATGCTGCTGCCTGCCGTGGTCGGCATCTCTCGCCAAAGCAAGGTGGCTATATCAAAGCTGCTTATCCCCCTGGCTTTTGCCTCCTTATTAGGAGGCACGATGACTTTGATCGGTA
>DASRZI010000386.1:0-2535 GCA_035686605.1 Candidatus Zixiibacteriota bacterium | reverse complement strand
CAATTCCCTCGCCCCGGGCGCGTCGCTGATACTATCGATGGCTGCCTTTGAAATGAATTGAGCCAGCCCTAGAGGTATCCCTGCTAATCGCCAAGATTTGAGAGCCAGTGCTGTTTGAATCGCATCGATGGCATCAAGCTGCCACTTCTTATCCATTCTATCCAGCCATTTAAGAAGGAAAGGATCGATATAAAGCTCCTCAAGTAAATCTTCCAGGATTGGAACGATCGATTGCCAGACGGTTGCTGGATCGACTTGGGCCTTTGGCATATGCAGCAGAAAGTTCAGCATGGCCATTTGAGGTCGCAGGTCATCGAATTCCAGGAGCCTGAGGTAAACCTTCCGCAGCATCGGTTCACTGAGTATGCGTTCATCGGAGTGATGCAGGCGAAAAAGATGCGGTATTTGAGAAGCAATATCAACGGTCGCGAAGTCGCCAAAAGGCGCCTCGTCATATAGAGCCTGGGGAATCTCGAGCGGTATGGATTCCACATCGGCGTAATCAAATGAGAAGTTGTGGCGATCATACTCATGACCATGCCTGATAACTGCCCCTTCCCGCTCAAAGGTCAGTACATGGCCGAATGGTCTGTCGCTTGGTTGGATTCCGAGAGCTTCGCGTACCTCACGGCGGATAGGCCCGGTAGCGTTTGCCAGTCGATCGTGGTTTCCCGGAATATAGTGTATAGAAACCGGCACGGGGAAATCACGATCGCCCCTGTCGAAGTACCTCCCTTTTCCGAGCGTCTGGAAAACTTCGAGCGCTTTTACAACACCTGGTTCGTTCTGAATGGCCTTTAGAATCTTCAAGACCCGTTCTTCTAGGTCCTTGTCCACTTCGCTGGTATTCACATACGGCCGAACTCGCTGCTCGTTGTCCACAACCCATAGAGAGGTCCGGTGAATATCGAAAATATCACCAGCAAAAACAAGATCCAATCGCTTGGCCCCATTTCGCTGGGCTTCCGCGGCGATATGAGCGACGAAGCTTTCATAAGCTCTTCCTGGTAGATTTCGGGAGAATGCTACCGGGGGATGAGTTCCATCTCCTGGAATGACATCGGATGCTTCTTCCTCGAAATGTAGGTCAGAAACCACTACCAGCATAATATCGCTCCTTGCGACTGATTAGCTTACCTTGCGGGTCGAATAATTCTCAAGTGGATATATTTAGATCGTTTCGGCCGAACGATGTTTATGTCAACTACAACATTCGATCATCGACCAAAGATGTATGAGATTTGGGCTGTGGATGCCTGGAGAAATTGGATAAACCGGACAAACCTTCCGGCATGCCCTTGGGATCTTTGCGTTCTCAGTGACCGGTGTAGTAAGCCGAAAAGAGATGCAACTTATCCGTTGTCGATTAGAGATCGGGCCTCGCTGATCCAGTCGTTCGGGTCCCACCGGGTAACGCCCGTTATCTCGCCAAGATAATCAGGATCTGCCTCGGCAAGTTGGGCAAAGGTAGTGACACCGGAATCATTTAGGCGTCGGGCATAGGCCGGACCTATTCCTTGAATTGATTCAAGATCGTCAGGCTTCATCAGTTCATCCGTTTCGACGCTTGCCGGACCAGGATAGGCTGCTGTTCTGCCGGATATATAAAGCGGCTCTGGAGTGACTTCCCGCTGTTTTCCCCAAAACCAGATCAACCAACCGACTCCAACAGCGGCAACAATGAATCCCAACCAATAATAACGGATATGATCATCTCTCATTTCGACACCTCAA
Organism: Candidatus Zixiibacteriota bacterium; assembly: GCA_035686605.1. Lineage (GTDB taxonomy): Bacteria > Chloroflexota > Anaerolineae > Promineifilales > Promineifilaceae > UBA11865. The sequence goes on along the minus strand of DASRZI010000386.1, from coordinate 801 downwards.
GTCATCATCCACTGTCTATATCCGAAACCGTTCGGATGACACGGAATAGCAGCAATTTGTGAATATCCTGAACTCGATTTCCACGGTTCATTTTCTGATTACTACAAAGAAAAGACTCTATTTGAATTGTAAGATATATCTCAACCTGGGCAACGTTGCCCTCCTCGTAGGTCAAGGTAATTAGCCCCGCTACTGGCAGATCAATACTGGGATGGTCGCTCGTCCGAGCAACTCATCCAGAGTTGTTCCAAGCACTATCTCCTTCAGAGCGCTGCTCCCGTAGCCAGGAGAAATAACCCAGTCACAGGAATTATCGTTAGCGGTGCCCAATATCTCCTCAGTCGAACCAATATCGCCGTTTCGATACGTAACGCTGAGATTGTCAGGGGCGAGAGAATCAATCAACGAACGAATTTTCTCTGTCGAATTCTTCTCGTCGTCCTTTCCACTGAGAACAACTATTGGCAGGTCCCATTGTCCGGCTACGTAAACTGCCACCAAAAGGGCCAGCTCAGAATATTTGCTGTCGTCCCAGAGGAGCAGTGGTTTATGAAGTTCAGAAACATCTCCGGCGACAACAAGGATCGGACGCGAGCACTGTCGAATCATTTTCGCCATCCCGGAGCTGAAGCGGGACAGGGCAGAAGATCCTGGGGGATATTGGAGCTTGATCACGATGAGATCTGCCCATCGTGCACGTTCACAGATTGTTTGAGCAATCGGTCCTTGATCAGTCGCAAAAGAACCTGCGATGTCCTTTTCTCCACATCTCCAGTAGAACCCGTCTTCCACGTCACCAAT
>DASRZI010000385.1:0-24583 GCA_035686605.1 Candidatus Zixiibacteriota bacterium | reverse complement strand
AATCTCGTAATAGCCATCATCTGGAATGATGATGGTCAGATTTGATAACTGGTCTGGGCTAAGGAACCACAAGCCAGAAGCTGCATCCAGATTTCCGTTTGAAAACACCGTACCGGTCGGCAGAGTCGAGACGTCAATGGTAACTGTTAAGGTTTCAGATCCGTCGTCGTCTATCAAAGCGGACGTTATTGTCAGCGGCATGGCTATGCCTTCAATGCCAACAGTGTCACTGACCGCCAGCGTAGGCTTATTTGCCACTGCCTCCACAGTGATATAAACAGTGGCGTCGATACACACCAGGGTATCAGCATCGGGGTCGGTGCCAACGCGACAAACATCATAGTCAAAGCTGTCGGGTCCAGCATAGTATGGATCCGGTGCATATCGGAATATGTCGCCGCCTAGATTCCACAACGTTCCATGGGATGGATTCGTAACGGCGCGGGCATCGACGACTGAATTAGTGATGTAACCTGTGAGAGTTATCATCGCGGTAACATCCTCGTCAGTCATGAAGTAAGCATCGCTTACCTCGGGGGGAACGTCGTCAATATCGCAGGCATCACCCCAGCCATCCCCATCGGTATCTATTTGGTCAAAGTTAGGGATAAGCCAACAATTATCAACGTCATCAGTCACGCCATCGTTATCGTCGTCGAGGTCGGCATTATTACCAATTCCGTCACCATCGGAGTCGTACCATTCGGTAGATGACAGGGGGAATGAATCGAAGATATCGTAGGCGCCGTCACCGTCGGCGTTAAGATCGCAGATGTCGCCAACACCGTCGCCGTCAATATCCGACTGTGACAGATTGGGTCTGTAAAGACAATTGTCGAAACTGTCTTTCACTCCATCACCATCGCTGTCAGCCGAGAGTGAGAGCAGCTCGAACGGCAAGCCATGATTAAGCAGCATCGATACGTTGCCTGCCATGTCAGCGCTCTGGACGAAGTACTCGATGCTCCCAGAAGGCGCAGACACTGATCCTGTGGCGAGCATGCTGACTGGATCATAGTCAAGGTATGCAGCGCTCCACTTAAAGACGGATAAGTCTCGATAGAGCACTACGGTTTGATAGATATCGCTTTCCTCATCTATTACCTGGACCTCAAAGTTCAGGCTGCCAGCCGCAGAGAAGGCCTTCATGGCGGCGATGCTGGGAGCGAAGAAATCTGTTTCGGACATTGTCGCTGTGAATATGACGAGATCCGTGGATGAATACTGGCGAAGGGTGCCGATAGTTGGCGTATATTCAACAGTATTGGTTGGGGTGTAGATTGACGATTGGGTCGGAGTTGCCCGGAACTGGGCCGGAATCACGACCAGTTTCTGTTTCATTTCGCCATCCACTGATACGAAGCGATTGGCGCTGGCTATACTTGTTGGGTACAGCTGCAGTAGGGGATACAGACCTTCGTTTTCGACCGTGTTTTCCTGGCTGATGATATTGGTGATTACCGGATCGAAATCATACAGATCCGTAAATTCTCCACCGACCATCAGGACACCATGGACAATAGCCTTGCTATCACTCAGATCGTATGTGATGCGAGGCAGTACGGGTCTACCTCCGACGGCGAGGATATCGCCGCGTTCAACCAGGAAGTAATCTCCCCTTGCCAGCAATTCATCATCTTCAGGACTTGTGTAGGCGAAGGGAAGAGTTACGGATATTGCTGAAACGAACGGAGAGCCGCCCAAAGGCTGCGGTACTCCTGCAGAGGGAAGGTCCAGGCTGCCGGGAATATCAGTTGTTTGCCTGGGCATGTTGACCTTCAACATGGGCAATCCGTACAGGATCATCTGGCCCATCACTTTCTCATCGTAATTGGTCAAGCCACCAGCTCCCAAGCTATTCAAATATCGCTGCTTGGCCCTTAGTAATGAGCTGCCGACTGTGGGTAAAGTTCCGTCGTTGTAACCCAACTCCTCTACAAAATTTAGCATCAGCCGTTCAGAGTAGGCGATCAGATCGCCATCGCCATAACCAAACCCAGTGTTTCCCAAGAAGGTGATGCCGCGGCGGGCGAAGGTTTGGGCAAAGTCTGATCCCGTATAGTCCAGAATCGTATTGCCATCGAAGATATTCAAGCCCGAGTGGCAGCCAACCGAGAAAATGAGCTTGCTCTCAAAGGCTGCAGACTCATCAAACTCCGTGGCCAATACGTCCGTCGGATCGTTGGGGAAGAATCTGAAATGGTCGAAGTGGGAATTTAGCGAGATCAGGTCATATTGATCCGCGTCAAATATAGCATTGCGAAAATCTTCTGCAGTCCAGCTGTCATTGATCAGCGTGCTTACCATGGTCGCTGGATCAAGTTGATCGTCTAGCGTTTCGCTGATCGCCGAGGCCGAGTCAATCAGGAAATCATATCCCGTGACGAGGGCACTCTGGGGATTGAGCGTAGATCCATCCGGACCATAGAGGAAGCTATTGATCATGGTCATGATCTCTTCTGGGCTCTCAACCAGGCGGCCTATGGCGTATTGGGGCAGGTAAAGTTCGCGACCATCCAGGCCGAAGGGGACTGACGCCGCGTAATAATCGTCGCTCAGATAGTAGCGCAGCTGCGTTGCTGGGTAGAGCAAAGGGTTATCCGCATAGAGATAATTTCGCTCATTGGCTACCAGGGTCGTATCCTGGATACGCCGGTGGGGGATGATATTGTCGCCACCAACTATGACGATATTTTCAATATACTTGTACGTCTGTAATTGGCTGTAAATGAACGATTTTATCGTTTGGGCGACGAAGTTAGCCGCCAGCGGGTTTTCTTTGTTGTTATCCCAGAAATTATAGGCATCGACGATTTCTGGTTGGTCACTCAGATTCAGGGCGGCTGCAGAGGACCCCGAAGCGAGATCCAGAATGGTGTTCGTTAAGTTATCAGAGGTGTTTGTCCCTGTAATTTCAAAGACACTGTCCATGCGCACGCTGTTGTAAAGAATCAGGGTTTCGTAACCCGGATCGTTTATAGGTGGCTTGAATCCGGTATAGACCTCAGTATTTATTAGTTCAATAAGCGTTGTATCGGGCGTCACCAATTCAGTAGTCAACGTAAACGGCTGAGAGACTCCCGCAGGATCGAAGGCTAAGATTGCCAAATACCAGGGTCCGGCCAGCTCGTGCACATTTCGGGCAACCCGTTCAGTCGTCTCAGGATAACCCTGGGCTGAGATGGCCGATAGAGTCTCGATGACACCATCTTGCCCAATATTGTTTATCTGGCCGATGTTATTCATCTGCCCGATATTGTTGATTTGTCCGATGTTATTCATCTGGCCAACAACATCTAGATAGGCGATGTTATTCATTTGGCCAATATCGTAGATTTGGGCGATGCTGTCGAGCTCGGCGATGTTGTTAATTTGGCCGATATTGTTCATCTGACCCAAATCGTAAATCTCGCCGATGTTATTCATCTGACCGATGTTATTCATCTGACCGATGTTGTTGATCTGACCAATATTGTTGATCTGGCCAACGTCGACGATGTTCTCCAGATCGCGAAGCTGGCCCGTTTCCTCGTCGATTTCTGGAGCGAACAGGAAAAGATCATAGTCGAATTCACTGTTCATGGTGGCGCTGATGACCGATCCAGGTTCGTTCACATCGATGCAGTACCAATTTTGGTCATTGATATCGTTAGCCGTAGCGACCACTATCTCCCCATCCTCGATGGATTGGCATTTGGCCCGGGAATCGTTCGCCTCAGTCAACTCGAAAGCGCCAATGTCACAAACATCGTTCTGCGGACGGCTAACCCCTCGTTGGTCTGTCGCAGGGCAGGCATCATTATCGCCCGCGTCGATTGCATCGCTGGTGACAACATCACCATCAAGCAGTGCATGGGTCAGGGTGTCGCCCCCGTTATCGGCTAGCTCACCCAAGCCGGCGATGCCGTTTTCTATATCACCAGAAGGTAGGCCATTTATTTCCTCTACTAGATGGCAAGTGGCATCAGTCGAAAGGTTGTGACCCAGTGATATAAGGTCTGCTCGCCCGTGAACGGAGCAATTATCGTCGCCGCCATTGGCAAGCAGCGTATTCAGCAGCTGCACCTCTCCCCGCCAAACACGGATAGCGCCACCTTTGCTTGGCGCGAAATTATCAGTGAATGTTGAATTGATTATCTTTACCAGCGGTCCCGTACCTGTCCCCGTAGCCAGCGCCCCGCCCCCTTTGCCTGCGGAGTTGCCGCTAAAGGTGTTGTTTGTTGAGGTCAGTGTACCGCCAACAGCAAGAACCGCTCCACCGTCGCCGGCGGCGCTGTTATATATGAAGGTGGAATGGGAAATATCAGCTTCCCCAATATTATGGTATAAGCCACCGCCGTTTGAGGCGCTGTTACCCTCAAAAGTGCTGTTCCTTATTGTCAGTTGACCGTCGCTGTAAATACCTCCTCCGGTATTTGAGGTATTTGCTTCAAATCTGCTATCAAAAACATTTAGAATTCCATCGCTTTTGATACCACCTCCGGCAGGATTGGAACCACCTCCACGGATGGTAACTCCAGAGATAGTCAGTTCGCCTTCCCCAAGCACGTCGAACACGCGATCGATATCATTGCCGTTGATGATAGTGGCAGCCAAACCACTGCCCACAATTTCCAGAGGACCTGCGACATCGATATCACCTGCAGCGGTGTCGTCCTCTCCGCCACCGGCGATGGTTAAGAAATATTCTCCCAAATTACCCGGAAGATAAATCACATCGAAACCAGGGGAGGCATTTGCCTCCTGCACTGCTGCACGCAAGGTGCATTCACCTTCTTCGGTCTGGCATATTAAATCACCTACGTTGGCATCGGGTGCATCTTGCGCACTATCAACATCGTAGGGTGGGAATGAGTCTGACGCTGCTGTATTTGCCGGCATCAAGGCCAACAAAGCGATCAGCACAACAGCAGGAAGCAAGGTGATCAAAACATACAGGCGTCTTTCAGACATACTTTTCCTCATTCCATGAGTGTGCATGGGTCGTCTCCCTCTGGTGCCGCGATCAGCCGAACAATTCGGCGCTGAATCTGGAGCAATACCAATTCCTCTGTACTGGCTGCGCTGCCGGAGTCGCAGCACATCGGATTTATTTTTTTGTTCAGAGTCAGAAAGTGTGTGGTGGCGAGGCGTTAATGCCACAAACGGCATCCGTGTAAAAAAATGACACGCTAAAACAAATAACGCGTCCAGTCCCATAACAAAACATCGATCGATTATGACGATGATGTTATCTGTACAATGAGGGTTTATTCTAGCATTTGAGCCATATATAGGCAATATTTTTTACAGCGGATAAGACCTTCAATAAATTGGTCACATAGCTGCAAGGGTTTCTTGTTGAAATCTATCGTGTCCACTTATCCTGGATGGGATCAAGTCGAAATGGATCTCAATCGACTTCGGTTCAGTGGCAGTGGAAAGGGCAAGCTCTTTTGGATCAGGTGCAGGGTTCTACCGATTCAACCTAACCGCGAATAGAATCTAACTCGCTCTCCAATGCCCCTACTTTGTCGACGAGTTCCCTAATCCGCCCGGACATGGTCTCCACGAGCTTGAATGCCAGGGAAGGATCTTCGTGGACGCGGCGCATCAGACTCTTTTTATCGACGGTGAGTACTGTTGCATCCCCTATGGCTCGTACGGTAGCCGACCGAACGTCTTTATCGAAGATCGCCATCTCGCCGAAAAAAGACCCAGGACCATGAACCTGGAGTGGGATCTCCTGCCCTTCACTTTCGAGAATGACTTCGACCTCCCCATCCTGAATCACGTACATGCAGTCCCCAATATCTCCCTGACGAATGATGACGTCCCCGTCGTGAAACACCTTGCCCAAAGTGCCTTTCGCCATCGCAGCCTCCTTAGTAATATGTTCTGGTCATTATCTCCGGGTCTGGAGCTGGCTCGTGATTACTAATTATCGTTTGGTCGCTTCAAAGGTGAGAACTCGGCGCGACAAGACTGATTTCGCCGATCTGCTGGAACTATAATACTTCACTTTCCCAGCTATCCAATAGCGGCTAGGAACCAGAGTCTATTGGTCGCAGAGTTTGGATGATTTCGGCCACCAAGCTGAGGTCTTTTGAGCCAGACAACTGCAGGTACCGGTCGCCTACCTCTGCGAACAGGATCAAATCCTGCCCCCCTTCGACCAAGCCGATCTCAAGCAGCACCGCCCGCCAACCTCCTGTAAGAGTCAGTTCCTCTTCAGACAAGATCGTTAGACCAGATGCCACCCAGCCGTCACGCAAATGGTCAATATACGCGTCGAGATCATTCTTCGGGTCCCACAGATAGACAACGGATGAGAGCGCGAACTCATCACCGGAGAAGAATTGGGCCCCAGCCCCTCTTGGTCCATAGACCTCTTCCTCGAAGCTCCAGGCTGCTGGATAATCGAACTCGAAGTTATTATCTTCGTTCTGGTAGGTGGCTGCCTCAAAGGATAGCGTCTGTTCCGGTGGTGGTTGGAGCGGAAACGCAGAAAATCCAGCAGGACCGTAAACCATACCATGCCAGTACTGGCTGCCGTCGTCGCCCTCGGCGATGGTTAGAATAACATCCGACGAACCGTCACCCCCCCACCCTTGACTATAGACTAAATCGACGATCCGGACATCGGGTCCGAATGCTGCAGTTGGATCAAAATCACCTAGGTCTGGGAATTGCTCCCGGTCACGGATGAAGTTCACCGCCCCTGGATCTGGCAGAAGGCTCAATCTTAGCTGGTCAATTGCCTCGGCTGGGGTCAGAATCACACCTTCCGACAGCCAGTAACCGATGATAAATGTCTCGCCCATGAGTCCTTCCATACCACTGTAGTCGCCAACAGCCAGCGCTTCTTCCAGGGCAGTGACCGTGTCGGGTTCCTGGTAGGGGTCCATCATTCCCTCGGCGACTGGTTGACCCATCACCCCATTCAAGCTTTCAATAACCCCTTCGTCATCGCCGACGTATAGGGCGATGAGGCGATCTTTGGCATAAAAGTGAGGCGATGCCAGCCAGGTCACCATGCTCGTTCCAACAGAAGAGGCGTCAGGTGAAATGAGCGCTGCGTCGGCAAAAGCGGCCTCCGCATCGGGATACTCAAAGACTTGTACCTCCATTCCTTCAATCGTGATCACCTGACCGTCAACCGAGAGAAAAGGCTGGCTTACACCACCAACAAGTTCCACAGCAGCCCCAGATTCGCGCAGCATTTCGACCAGTTCTTCGAGGCCACCTGCCTCAGAACCGGGGTCATCGACCAGCAGCTCGTCGTCCTGTCCATTCGTCGACTCGATCGTGGGCTCGGACGTCGTGATGGCATCGTCCGTCGAGACGGTGTTGTTCGAAGAAGACGCGTCGACAGTTGAGACGATGTCTGGCAGCGATGTGGCTGTTGTCTCCAACTCTTGTGTCGCCGGAGAGCAGGCGACCAGTAATAGAAGAACGCTGGTTGTGAGAAAAGTAAATGCCCTATTTGGAACCATATTCTTACTCCTGAGCTACTTGAGATGCCTAATTGATTAATCAGTGGCGCGTCTAAATCATATCATTGCATGTGAAAGACGGTTATCCTCGCCATTTAGTTCCCAAATGGCCATTGTCCATCTCCAGAATCAGCTTTTACCTATCAGGCGCTATCAAGTAACATTGAGAGCACCACCTTGCAAGGAGCAGAAATGTCAGAAGAGAACATTGAATACCGGGGGATGATCGCCACCTATTGGGACCTGCTGCGTGGAGATACCTCCAAATGGTCGAGCCGTCCATACTTTCTGCAGATTATCAAGGAAAGCGGCGAACCGGCGTTGGATGTGGCCTGCGGCACCGGTCGACTGCTATTGGACTATATGCAGGAAGGGGTGAATATCGATGGCGTCGATATCTCGCCGGATATGATCGCTGTGGCAAGGGAAAAGGCAGAAGCGGCTGGTTTGCAGCCCACTTTGTTTGTCCAGCCGATGCAGGAATTGGACCTCCCAGACCGCTACCAAACGATCATCGTGCCCTCTTCATCATTCCTGCATCTCACCCGAATTGACGATGCCCGCCAGGCACTGGGCCGCTTCTATGAGCACCTTCTTCCTGGCGGACAATTGGCCATGTCCATGAGGGTGATGGACCCTGATCCGGTCGAGGTGGATTGGGAGATTGATTCGGAAGCGACGCGTCCGTCGGATGGGGCCATGATCCGGCGCTGGTTTCGCTGTCGCTATGATGTCGCCAACCGTCTGCAGGACACCGAAGACCGCTACGAAATTATTCAAGAGGGGGTCATCACCCGGACAGAAATTTACGCTGCTTCCCCTTCCTTAACCTGGTATCCCGTCAACGAGGCGCTGGACCTGGTGCGCGAAGCCGGATTCAGCGAAGTGAAAGCCCATGCCGACTTCGAGTTTGTTCCAGCGCCGGCTGATGAGACGAGCTATATCGTTTTGGGGAAACGACCAGGATAGATTCGGGCTCTGATCGAGCTTGCGTAAGTTTTCCCACTGTTGATCAGACCCCTCCCTGGGTTACAATGAAGCCCATGGGAAAAGTAAACCGCCTGGCCGAGATCGTTCTCGTCCTCAGCCTGATCCTGATTTTCGCTTTTCTGATCCTAGCCTGGCCCCCTCTATCTTTTCTGGTGCTGCTGCTGGTACCCATCTCCCTGGGCGCCGTTCTTTATGAATTCACCGGGGGGACGATCCTGGACCTGGTGGCAATGATTGGCGTCGCCCTCCTGGTAGCCCTGGATCCCGACCATTACCGCCGGGCGGTATCCTTGAAGGAAGTCTGGCTTTTCTAGTCGCCTACCTGGTCACCGGGCCGTTTGTGGGCTGGCTCGTGGCCCGCGAACGAGAAAGCGAACGCCAATTGGCGGAGTCTGCCCGACGCCTGCAGCTGGTCCAGGACATCGTCCGGGTGATAGACACATCCCTGGATCCCCCAGGATACGATGCAGGCCATCATCGCCGAAACGGGTCGGCTGGTGCCCTTCGAACGGGCGGCAGTGATGCTCGTCGCCGGCGAACGACTGAGGGTCGTGGCAGCGGATGGAGCGGACCAACAGGTGTCGAACGAACTCTTCGATTTGGAAGATTCGGCCGGGGGAATTGTGTAACGGGATGGACGAATCTGGTCTGGCCAACCATTCCAGATGGCAACCTATCCGGACACGCGTCTGCTTTGTACGGAAAGGGAATCGTGCATCATCATCCCCATACAGTTCCAGCAGCAAGTTATCGGCGCCTTCTACCTGGCTGGCGATGGTCTTGACAGCACTTCTGAGACGGTGCAGAAGGACCTGATCCAGATCATGGATCAGACCGCCATTGCCATCGAACATGCCCGCCTATACCAATTAGAAAAGGAGCGATCGAGGGCCCTGGCAGCTATCAGCGAGGCAGGCCTGGAGATCGTCGTCCAGCATGGGGGGACGATCACGGCCGCCAACCGGAGTGGTGGCGGGGCCATTTTCACTATAACCTTGCCAGAGAGAGTGAATGATCATGAATAACGAGCCATCCGAAAATATGCAGCCTGGCAAGATCCTTGTCGTCGACGACGAGGCCAACATCCGGACGGGTCTGCAAGCCATCTTGACCCGGGTCGGGCACGAGGTCAAAGAGGCGGCCAGCGGCGAGGAAGCGCTGCCGGTCCTGGCGGTTTTTGACTGTGAGGTGGCTATCGTCGATATTAGGATGCCAGGGATGAGTGGTGTGGAACTGCTCTATAAGATTCGATCGCGCCGGCCCTACGTTGCGGTGGTGCTGCTCACCGGTCACGGGACCTTAGAGACGGCCATGGCGGCGATCAAAGAAAGAGCCCACGATTACCTTTTAAAACCAGCCCAGCCTGAGGCGATTCGCGAAACCGTGGCCTCGGCATTGGCGACCGCCAGGAGAGATCGAGAGCAAGCCCAGCTGATGGATTCGCTGCGGGCCGGTCTTCAGCGGCTGGGAGAGCTGCCGGCTGCCAATGCGGCTAGCCAAAGTCCAACCTTCAGAAAGAAGGCTATTGACGTGGGCGATCTGCACATCAACCTCCAGGCCTACGAGGTCCGCAAGGGTTCCGAAGTCGTTTCGCTGACGCCATCTGAATTTCAACTGCTGGTGGCCCTGGCCAGCCGGCCAGGGGAAGTTATCGACTATATCACCCTGGTGCGTCTGGCGCTGGATTATGAGGCGGAGTCCTGGGATGCTAAGGAACTGATCAAGCGGCATGTATTCGCATTGAGGCAGAAGATCGAGCACGATCCTTCCACGCCCCAGGTTATTCTCAATGTTCGGGGAGTGGGCTACCGGCTGGCTCCCGCACCGGTTAGTGGTGGCTAGAGCGTCGCTGAGTTGTTGATGAAGTTATAAGAGCGGACGCAGATGACGCTGATCCCACACCGATAAACGCTAATATATTTCTTTATCGGCGAAAATCTGCGCCCGCAGATTCTTATATGCGCATTCTGCGTCACAGATTCCTATCTGTCCCATCTGCGAGCTATTCTTAGGTGATTTGCTCCAAGAACGGGCATTGATAGACGCAGATCAGATAGTGGGATGTGTGGGGCTTCGATAGTTTATTGGATATATTTCAGCACTGAGAAAAAACTGAGTTATTCCGAGATACTCGGTTTCGAAGATCTCGGTTTCTAGATTGAGAATAAATCATGACAACTGACATTCTTTTTCCACCACTTACGAACTTTGAACCAACGCGCGAGACGTTACATTGGTACGCGAAAGCCCTTGCCGTTCTCCCCCGGGTCCACGCTGAAGCTCATCCTAAATGGTGGCACGTTGCTTTTGAAGTACAGCCCGATGGCTTGTATACCAAATCGATGGCGCTGCCTGGTGGTGGATCCTTGCAGCTGAAGATGGACCTGGACCAACACAAGGTGGTTATGTTGGTAGACAGCCGGGAGACGGCCGAATTCAGCATGACCGGGGGCATGACAGCAACCGCTTTCGGAGACCAGCTGCTTGCGGCGGCCGCCAGCCTTGGCCTGACCGGTGAATACGAACGCCATCGATTCGAAAACGATGAGCCGCGAACATATGATCCAGATACCGTGCCCGCATTCTGGCAATCCCTGGTCAATGCAAACCGGATCTTTGCTGAGTTTAGGGCCACTCTGAGCGGTGAACCGGGTCCGGTAAACTTTTGGGCTCATGGTTTTGACCTGGCTTTCGAATGGTTCGGCACCCGAATGGTCGCCGGTGGGGAAAATGTGGAATACCCATCGCAGATTAATCTCGGTTTCTATCCAGGTGATCCTACGGGAGAACCCTACTTTTATTCAAACCCCTGGCCCTTCGAAGCGGACCAGCTCTTGGGCCAACCGCTTCCAGCCGGTGCAAGCTGGCATACCGAAGTCTGGCAGGGAACCATCCTCCTCTACGACGAATTGGCAGGAGAAGAACAGGCTGAAGAACGACTTCTTGAGTACGCTCAAACTGTCCACGAACTAGCCTCGCCGGCACTCCGATAGCTGACCACGGCCCACAAGGCCGGGTCTAACCCCAACTCAATACAGTTCGACATCTCCATCCTGATACCCGGATGTCCTGACCGACAGGCATTCGGGTGTTTTCGCGTCCTGGCTCGGCGGGACATCGTCCCAGCTTGAGTCCGGGTGAACTTCCCGGGAAAGTCGGGGCACATGACTCATGACAGATCACCTATGTATCCGTTATGATGCTCGCAACCTAAGTACAGAAACCAACAATTAACTACCGACAAAAAGAAGAATCATCTTATCCCTTTGATCATTCTTGGGAGGAATCATCAATGACCGAATCTTTCGTACGTCTTGCCGGCTGGACCGCCTATGTCAATGCCGGGATCACCATCGCCAACATCGTTACGATCATGATCTTCTTCGCCGTTGGCGGCTTCTGGGGGCCTCTCAACGACGGTATTAGCGTGTTGTGGGGCCTGTCCTTCATACCTCTGGTGATGGTGCTGTACCGGTTAAATGCGCCTGTTAACACGCAGGTAAGCCTGCTGGCGGCGGTCATCGGGACAGGCGCGATGATTACTTTCGCCGTGCTTCAGACGCTGTTGGTTTTGGGGCAGGTGTCGTTTGAGCAAACCGCGGCAGCGGTCCTTTCGCTGACCGGGTATTAGGCATATCCCTGGTAATCAACTTCCTTCAAGCCCGGTCTGGGGAAACGCTGCCGGCTGGTTTACTCTGGCTGACCCTGGCCCTGGGCCTCGGATTTATCTTCGGGGGAATCGGTTTCTGGGCCGGCGGGCAGCAGAACCCTCTGGCGATGGTGGGATTCCTGATTACGGCCGTGATCGGGCCGGTATGGGCCATTTGGCTAGGCCGGCTGCTGCTGAACGGCGCTCTATTTTCCCAAGCGACCTTCAGCTCAGGAGGATCAATATGAGTAGAGTTTCACGCTTCACCTAGTTGGTCGCCTCATGGCTCTTTTTAGCGGGTGTCACAGCCCAGGTATTTCTGGCGGGTATGGTGGTCGTAGCCGGGCAAACCGGGTGGGCCAGTCACCGCGACCTGGGATACGCCATGGGATTGCCGCTGTTGGCGATGGTGATCACCGCCTATTTGGGCCGGATGCCGGGCCCTAAGAAGTGCCGGGAGTCATGAAACGTCTGACTTGGCTGCTTTTTGTGGTCTACATTATCCAGTCCGACGTGGTCATCTCCATGAGGGGCTCAGCCCCTATCATCTCTGCTTCAACTTCATCCCGTGTTGGCCCTGGTCGATTTCTCGCTGGCTGTGATTCTAGCTCGGCGAGCCTGGTCTCCTGTTCGGCTGGCGGATGAAGCGCCAGGCATCCAGACGGGACTGGACCCAGCACCGGCCGAATGAGGCCAGCGGTGTGGATTGAGACCACTTATTGGTAACTATCGGATCTATCGACAAAGGAAATACTCATGGATAACAAGAACAATATTCGAAACGCTGGACTGATCACTGTCACCGGCTCATTGATCGGCGTTGGCGTCAGCATCGCCCTGGCAGCTGATACATCTTTTCCTACTTTTGGCTCTGTTTCACTGGGCGAGATCTTGACCGTCATCGCCTTTGTGACCCTATTCTTTGGGGCAATTGGCCTTTCGCGTTCGGGAGCGTCGGGAAATAGCTCTGGTGCAAAAATTGGATACGGCGTCGTTCTGCTCGGACTTGTTGTGGCCACTATATACGAAATTACATTGATTTTGCAGTCCCAGCCGTCTGAGCTGCCGGGGATCCTCTCCGGGCTGCTGGTGGGCCTGGGAATGCTGATGGTTGGGGTAGTGGTGGTACAGGCCCAGCGCTGGCACGGCTGGCGAAGGTTCGCCCCACTTCTGATTGGCTTATACCCGCTATTGATGGTTTTTACCTACCCATTGTTGGAAAGCATCCCGGCCGTCGCCGATATGAACACCCTGAATCTAGACCAGGCGCTTACGGCGATCTGGTTCTCATGCTGGCTCCCGCTAGGCATGGCCCTGTCTGTTGAGACAGGGCAAGAAGAGTCTGGACAACCTGAATTGGCCGGATAGCCATCTAACCAGACGAAATCTCTTAGTGAATTTATTGGGAAAGAAAATCAGAAATTAAGGAGAACAAAATGAACAGCAATCTTACTATCACGAGAATCGATCATGATGATGAACGCAGCATCGGGGCAAAGGAAGCGGAAGAGAATCTGTTCGCCTATTACGGTCTCGAGTACCAGGCCCATGTTGTGACGATGGACGAGCCGGACCTTCGCCTGCGAGTTCTTGAAGTCGGCTCGGGTCGACCCGTGGTGATTGTGCCCGGTGGAGCCGGCGATGCCTGGCCCATGGCGGCCCTAATGGCCCAACTCAAGGGCTGGCGAATGATCGCCATAAACCGCCCAGGAAGTGGGCTGAGTGACGGTGTCGATCACCGGCAGGTAGACCTAGGCCGCCTGGCTTCGGACATGGTAAGCACGGTGGCCGACGCTTTTGAGCTGGACAGCTTTCCGATCATCTGCAACTCGATGGGCGGTCTCTGGAGCTCCTGGTTCACGCTCGAGCACCCTGAACGCGTGTCAAGAATGGTGCAAATGGGCTGTCCCGCTCTGGCTTTGAATACCAGTGCACCATTCTTCATGCGGTTAATTGGCGTTCCGGGCATCAATAACTTCATCGCGCCCAATATGCAGCCAAAAGATGCAGACAGCGCCCTTGGATTTCTTCGATTCCAAGGAAGCAGCCAGGAACATATCGACCGGATGCCGCGTGTCGCTGCGGAAGCTGCTTATCGCTTTTACCAGCTGCCAACCTATCTGGATACATGGAAGACACTGATTGCCGTGGTTGCATCTCTCACTGGCGCCCGCTCAAAATACCAGTTGGGAGCCGATCTACTTGAGCGAATCGAGCAGCTCGTTCAGTTCTTATGGGGTGATGCGGATGTATTCGGGGACCTCGAGGTCGCCCGGCAGGTGACAAAGATCATGCCCAATGCCCAGCTTCACGAGATGGCAACCGGGCATCTGCCTTACCTCGACAAGCCAGGGGAGTCCGGCCGGGTCGTTCGCGAGTTCCTGTCCCAGGAAACTCCCGAGAGTGAACCCCAACCTTTGGCAGTAGCATAAGTAATTTTAAGAAGGGTTTATCAATATAAGGAGGATATGATGACCAAACAACGATGGGAACAGATAGGCGCCGCAAGCGGTATTGCCTTTGTTCTTCTACAGCTTATTAGTCAGGCGCTGATACAGATCGGCGGTTCAGAGCCAGCCTTCACCGCCTCAGCCCAGGAGATAGTCTCGTTTTTCGAGAACCGGGATCTTTCGCTCGCACCGATCGGCAGCTTCCTCTCATCGCTATCTGTTGTCGCTTTTTTGTTCTTCCTCGGGGCACTATGGGCTGCCCTCAGTCGCAAAGAGGAAAGCCCTTCCTGGATGTCGCACATCGCTTTTGGCTCCGGATTGGTGGGCGCGGCAGTCACCCTTGGCGGCGGCGGTTGGGTTTTGGCATTCATGAGGATCGAGGAGGGATTAGACCCGGCATCCGCCAGGCTGCTGTTTGACCAGGGTAATTTTGCCTTCGCTCAGTTCTGGGTGCCTCTTGCCGTCATGGTGCTCGCGACCGGTATTGTCTCACTCCGGGATGGCGCACTTCCTGGCTGGTTTGGGTGGTTCAGCTTGGTCACCAGCCTTGCCTTATTGATCTCCAGAGCCTTCTGGACCTCACCTGCAGGCCTGGCCTTTCTCGGCTACATGCTCTTCTGGCTCTGGCTGATCATCGCCAGCGTTCTTCTGATCCGGCGAGCCTAGCGCGAATTCCAGTGAGCCAATGCTGAAAACATACGATTGCGAACTATCTTCTGAAAAAAAGTTAACGAGGGAAAGGTCATGAAAAAAGTATTGAAGTGGATCGGCATCATCATCGGTGGCTTGGTTGTTGTGCTCGTCATTGCCGCAATCGGCATGAGCATCGCCGGAAACGCCAGGCTGAACAAAACCGTGGAGGTCCAAGCCGAGACCATACAGGTTCCAACAGACGAGGCCTCTCTGGAAAGAGGAGAACACTTGGTTAAAGCCACCTGCAAGTCATGCCACGGCCAGGATCTGAGCGGGGACGCTGTGATTGATGATCCAGCGATTGGCACCATATATGCCTCAAATATCACTGGACTTGGCGAAACCCGCAGCGATGAGGAACTGGTTTTGGCCATACGCCACGGCGTGGGTCAGGACGGAAGGCAGTTGATCGTGATGCCGTCCGAGTCGTTCATCAACCTCAGCGTCGAAGACCTGGGCTCGGTTATCGCCTACTTAAAGAGCGTGCCGGCGATAGAAAACGACCTCCCCAAAACCTCACTGGGCGTCATGGGCCGGATCCTGATGGCGGCAGGTATGTTTGGGCAAATCTTTCCGGCCGATTACATCGACCATGACCAGCCATTTGTTTCCATGGCTGCCATCGGCCCGAACGTGGAATATGGGGAATACCTGACAGGATTCTGCACATCTTGCCATGGCCCCGACCTAACGGGTGGAGAACCGACAGAACCGGATGCCCCGCCGGCGCCGGATCTGACGGCTAGCGGACGGGTATCGTCCTGGTCTGAAGAGGGTTTCATCAATGCCATGCGAACAGGAGTCACGCCTGAAGGCGAAGCCATCGATCCCGATTACATGCCCTGGCAATCATTCGGTAAATTTGATGACGAAGAACTAACTGCCCTCTGGATATACCTGCACTCAACCTCGCCTTAGGAGGCTTGTTACCAGAAACGCGCGATCCGTGAGCCTCAAGGGGCAATCTCAGAGCATGTTGACCCCGGGCGCTAAGATATCCTTGTTGACAGCCTCCTAGGCAGCTAGGAGGCTGAGGATATCCTCCATGTGGTTGTAGATCATGGAGAAGTGCCCCTCATCTTCTAAGAAGGTGGCTTTACAGTTTGGAAGAGAATCGGCCACATAGCGTCCAACTGAGGCTAAAACGTTTCCATCCCCCTGCCCCCCATGCCATAGATGCACTGGAGCGGTGACATCTTGAAGCTGGAATCCCCAAGAGCGCGTGTACAAACCCGCGTCGTGGTTTACTCCGCCAATACCTGCGCGGAACGCTTCACCCCAGCTTTCGATGATCACGTCCGCTATTTCTGGATGTACCTCTATCAGGGCCGCGTCTGGCCCAGAGAATGAATCCTTTGTCTGGCTCAGCATCCGCTCCGGTTTCTTGAGGCCTTGAACCAGCATGGTCAGGAGCACTCTGCGTAATAGTGAGGGCTTCCCTGGAATGCTCCAGCTGCTCCCGTCCTTCGCACCTGGTGCATCGGCAGGACCCATTCCGCTAACGATGGCCGTCGCCTTGAGCCGATCAGGGATCTTGTGGGCACATGCCAATCCATAGGGAGCTCCCCCCGAGGCAGCAAGCAGGGAAAACCGGTTTATCTGTAAAACATCTGCTACTTCGATCACGTCAGCAGGCCAATCGAGAATCATTCGACCGCTCTGGAAATCCGATAGACCCATTCCCGGGCGATCGACCACGATAATTCGAGCGTTCATTTCAACCGCAGTTTCCTCGGCATTGAACAAGAACCAGTCGAGGCGAGAACCAGGAAAGCCATGAAAGAAGAACACAGGAACGCCTTCGGGCCGGCCGAATTCGGCGAATCCCAGCTTGCGCCCGTTCTCCAAGGTTATGATCTGGTTTGTGCTGTCTGATTGCTTCATCATGGCACTTCCGCTTGTACTGTTAGCCTGGTATCTCTCCAGGTTCATAGGTGTCATTCAATGGGTGTGAATGCATCTGTTTGATACGTTTCTATAAAACTACTCGAATCTATCTCCGGAGGGTTTTCTGCATCGTCTTTTTTATGGGCCGTGAGTCGCTATGGCAGGGGTAAGGCAGCCACCGCGAGACCAATCGTAACCAGGCCTATCAGGCCCCATAAAGCCAAGAATGCATAAAAAAGTTTAAGGGTCTCAGGCGCACCTATGGTAATTCCATTGCGCTGCATCAGCCGGCGGACGACAATGCCACGTCCAGCGAAATATACGTACATACCGCCGCCAACCAATCCGAAATATGCCCACCAGGCATTTTCCATTAGGAGCAAAATGCCAGCCACGGGAAGCACCCACAGACTCAAGGTATCCCAGAGCGCCTCCCCCTTGGCGTCCAAATAAAACGTACGGTCTACACCAGATTTTTGTTCGACCATCCCATATTTTGCCGCTGTAGACGGGGCCACGGTGACAAAGACCTGCATCAACCAACCCATCAGGAGAGTGAAGATGACTAGAATGATTCCCCATGCCTGGTCCATATTTTCCTCCTTGAAGTCGTTTTCATGGTTGGCGTCATCATAGATGACATTGTCCTAACGGCTATCTACCATGAGTGCTCGAGTCGGTCGGATTTAATACTATGCGCGTTTTTTATGTCGTAACCATGCCAATTTAAACATGTGTTTGTGTATTCACAATTGATAGATGATGTCAAAATGGATTAGCGTCCAAATAAAATAGGCTAATCCCACCAGGATCCCTAGTGGGAAAACCAGTATCCAGTTTGGGGTAATCTTCGGCTTTTCGAATTTCAGACTGGTCGCCGTGGTCATTATGTTTGCCCAAACATACCAAAAACTAACCCAAGACAACAGGTAAAAACCCCACCGGGGGGCGATGAACACGAGTACAATGCCAACGAAGCACAACGGACAAGCGAGAAATATGTCGGCTACGGCGATGCCATAGAAGATTTTCTGTTCATGCCAACTGTCTACCGATCCATCAGGATTATCCATGGCCTTTCCCCTAAGCACCTGAGTTTGCCAGGCAAATATGAGCAAGGCAAACAAACCAATTAGGGCCAGCAGAAGGTAAAGGGATATTCGTGAGATCTGGGATAGCTCTTGCATTTCAATCTCCTTCAATAGCCACTATGATTTTCCCGCGGGCGTGTCCTTCTCCAAGATAAGATATGGCGTCAGGGAGTTCGCTGAGCTGGTAGCGCCGGTCAATCACTGGTTTCATCTTGCCTGTTTCGAGGAGATCTCTTAGATCAAGCATGTGCTGTTTATCCGGCTTCATTAGAGGAAGGGGGACGAGTTTCTGGCTGCTTGTCATCGAAACCCATTGCTTCTGGATCATCAGCGTTGGCGAAAGCTCGGTTGTGACATAAATCCCGTTTGTTGATAATGCTCGCTTGCAGTCAGAAAACGTTCGTTTTCTGACTGCGTCAAAGATCAGATCATAACGTCCGTCGACTTGGGTGAAATCCTCTTGAGTGTAATCAATAACCTGGTCGGCCCCAAGAGAACGTACCATGTCCAGGTTTCGGGTGCTGCAAACACCTGTCACATCGGCCCCAAATGATTTGGCCATCTGCACGGCAAAGGTACCCACACCACCAGAGGCGCCATTAATCAGAACCTTCTGACCAGATTGAATTTGTCCCAGATCCCGGAGACAAACCAAGGCCGTGAATCCGGCATAGGGCACGGCAGCCGCTTCTTCGAACGATGTACCTGGGGGCTTTGACACCAATCGCACTTGCTCTTCAGGAACACAGAGATACTCGGCGAATGATCCGTTGTTGAAACTCAGCCCAAATACCTCATCGCCCGGCTGGAATTGGTTGAAATTAGCCCCCACTGCTTCAACCCGTCCTGCCACGTCCGTTCCAAGAACATTGCGTTTTGGTTTTAACGGCCCTGCCATAAGGCGAGCGATATATGGGGTACCGGTTAGGAAATGCCAGTCGAGGGGGGTTACAGATGCTGCGTGCACCTTTATCAGCACCTCATCGTCCTGGACGGATGGCTTCTCGATCTCCTCGAGTTGAAGAACCTCGGGTGATCCATATTTGTAATAGGTCATTGCCTTCATCTGATTATTCCTTCGATGGCCTCGATTCAGATAACAGTTTCTGCCAGCCGTTTGACGTTCAGTAGGGTCTTGCGGGCCATGACGAATGAGAGTGGTTCGACCATGCCTCTGTAAGCTACTGTGTTCATTGCTTTTGGATTCCAGTCAATCCGCATGCGGAAGATCAGCCGCGTCTGATTATCGCCGACCTCATCTAGTAAAAAGGTCTGGTTTCCACTAAAGTAAGCCGCCAGATCCGGATCGTCCGGATCCGCGTCCTCTCCGGTGTCCGTATTCATCGTGCCAGCCAATGTAAGCTGCCTGTTGGGTTCGATGATGGCAACGGGAAAACCGAAATCACCCTTTGGTGTCGCCTTGACGAGGTCACCAACGAATAGCTGCTGGCATTCAGGAACGATACGATCCGTGCTTGGAATCCCGCCGTTGTCAAGAAGGTCGTAGCTGTACCATCCGGCGCGCTGGCAGCCGAGCTGGACGAACCAGGGCCAAATCTTCACCGCTGGGGCATTGACTGTGATGGCCATCGTAAGTTGTGATTTGGGATGGGGCACGAAACGATCTCCAGGGATCGCCTGGATTACCTCCTCATGGGAAGCGCCCCATTTGCTGTACCAACCGCGGATAAATGGTGAAAGGATCGCCGTTCCTGCGATGGCGGCGGCTCCAACCACCCCTTCCAGAATAACGCTAAGTTTCATTTATCGTCCTTTTAGATCAAACTTGGGCAGCGAGCAAAATCGATCAATTCACAGGCGTCCAGTTAAAGACGACTATGAGCAGGAGAAGGCCCAGGTCTATCAGCAGGCCGACGATCAGCCAGCGATGCCAGAACAACAAGAGCAGCAGCAAGGATGTGATAGCCCCGGCTGCAGTAAGCCCGGACCAGATGTCGCGAAGGCCGGGGACGCCGAGCACACCTAGGCCAGCGGCGACGAACAAGAGAGTGCTTACAACCCACAACACCATGGCGACCGGTCGGGTTATCGACTCCCCTACCCCTGGCAGCAGCTTGGATTGGCGGGTCCAGAATGTCAGCGGCTTTGCATCCGGAATATCGGGGCGTGGCGCGGCGGCCAATATGGCGTGGACTAACCCGTGGGCTATAAGGAAAATGCCAAAGATCGTTTGCACAAAGTCCAAAACAGACCTCCCTTTCAATTGGGATCTGGCGCCGCGCTGCTCTTGCGGAAGGACATGCGCGAGCACCAGAGGCACCGTGATCCTTTGAGATGGACGTGGCAAAGATATTTTAGGTTGTAAGATTCCAGCGTTCTGGTGGTCTGTTTGGCCCAGGTAGAGATCAGGGCACTATTGGCCGGTCTACCAAGCCCCCTAAGGCGCGGCCGGCTGGGTCGATGTCGTCAGTGATGAATAGCGTCGCCTTTTCTCACGTGCTCCGTGTTTGTGTTGCGGAGCGTCGTTATCGAGAATTGATGTTGCGGATAGATGGTACTTGGATCATGGGTCCGGTGTCAACTTTGAGGGGAGTGACTGTGAGGGGAGTGACAGTCACCTCCCAGGTGACTGTCACCTGGGAGGTTGCGGTCACTATGGGGCGTGATTGTCACCTGGGGCATGATTGTCACCTGGGGCATGATTGTCACCTGGGGCGTGACTGTCACCTGGGGCTTGACTGTCACCTGGGGCGTGACAAGTGTCAGCTCAAAGAGGAGGGGTTGGGGAAGCGGGTAGTATCTCTGAAGAAAAGTGACGGTCACCCGGGAGGTGACAGTCACTATGGGGTGACAGTCACTATCTGGCAACTGGTTCGCAACGGATCCGTTTCATCTTTCAGGCCGCGGATGACCTACACTATCTTCGCTTCGCAGCAAACGTGTTCAGCATAAATGCGAGACAGAAGCGGAGAGATAAGACATGATTAGTACACTTCCAAAAAGGTTAAACTCAGGGCCGGGTCGCCGGATCTTTCTCATTGCTGGATTGGTTATTCTAGCTGCATTCGTCATCTATGGTATCGCCTTCGGTCCGGCGTCTTCCCAAGCGGACGCCTCGGGCCTGGGAAGCCAGTCGCTCACCGTGTTAATTGTTCTGGCCTTCGTTGGAGGTGTGGTGAGCTTTGTATCCCCCTATACTTTGCCAATACTGCCGGCTTACTTCGCCTTCGCCACCCAAAGCGGCCGGAGCAAGATAGCTCTGAATACGCTGGCCTTTATGCTCGGCGTAGCCACCATGTTCAGCCTACTGGGTGCGAGCGCTTCGGCCTTGGGACGTTTGATCATCCAAAGGCAGGAGCTGCTGCTGCTCATCGGCGGGGCCATCGTCATGTTGTTCGGTGTATTGAGCCTGCTCGGCAAAGGGTTCACCGGCGTGGGCCGCAAGGAGAGCGCGACGCCAAGCACGAATCCCGGCGGCTCCTACATCTTTGGTCTGACTTTCTCCCTTGGCTGGTCGAGCTGTGTAGGGCCCATCCTGGGCGTCGTGCTAACCCTGGCGGCTTCGACGGGCTCGGTGGCTCGGGGCATGCTGCTTCTCTTCGTATACGCCATCGGTCTGGGATTACCCCTCATCATCGTCTCGACCTTTTTTGGCCGGGCCAGCCGCAAGAGTTTTTTCTGGCGGGTCCTGCGCGGAAAGGGTTGGTTCTGGACTACGAGCCTGCTTGTGGTCGGCCTTGTATGGGCGCTGGCTGTCTGGCGCATCCTGGTTGCGTTCAGCCAGTATGCCTTTGATAACTTAGCGGTTCTTGCCGGACAATCCTCTAACGGCGGGCACCAGATAGGATTACTATTCATCGTCATCGCCGGCGCCGCCCTGTGGGCGTATTCCGGCTCGGGTCCTCGAAAAACGACGATTCAGCTGCATTCGACCCAGCTGTTCAGCGGAGCTTTATTTATCCTGATGGCCGTGCTGATGCTCGACGGCACCCTGGCAGATTTTAATTCCCTGATACCGGCCGACCTGGCCATCTGGTTCTCCGGCCTGGAAGAGAGCCTGATCACTTTGTTCTGCTGATCACCAAATAAGCCGGATTGCGAGGCACTGCACAGAGACAAACATATCATGAGACATGTCGTATCCAGATGTGATTCAAGATTAATCCAAAGATCGTGGAGATATCAATGACCTACCATAATCAAGAAAGTAAGGGCAGCGGCAGAAATCCGCTGGTTATTATCGGCGGAACCCTTTTATTAGCAGGCGCCGTGATCCTCCTTATTTTCGGAGGGGCATTGTTCGGCGACGGTGAGGCATTGCCTCAGACGGCATTGTCTGAACAGCCTGCCATATTGGAGGAGACTTCGCCTTCGACCATCCAGCTTGCTGAGAGTGGTCCACCACTGCAGGTAGGTGATCGACCATACGAATTCGCTCTGAAGGACCTGGACGGCGAGACCGTGACCCTCAGCCGGTTTATCGGCCGGCCCGTCCTCATAAACTTCTGGGCGACCTGGTGCGGACCCTGCCGGATCGAGATGCCGGAAATGCAATCGGTATTCGAAGATTACGGCGAAAGCGAAGGTTTTCTGATCCTGGCCCTCGACCAGGATGAGTCTGCCGCGGACGTGGGCGCCCCTTTCGATGAACTGGATTTGACCTTCCAGCCTCTCCTGGATGAGGACAATGAGACGGCGAGAAGCTACGGGTTGCAAGGAACGCTCCCTGCCTCCGTCTTCATCAACCCGGAGGGCGAGGTGACTGTCATCCATCGAGGCGTCATGACCCGGGGTCAGATAGATGACTTCCTGGCCGAGACGATACCTGGCAAGAGCTTAAGTGGAAGCAGTCCAATAGTGGACGCGGGCTAATAGTGGGCTGGCCCGATTGCCATCCACCTGCTCAACGCCCATTCCCCTATTAGAACTTAGTTGATTTGGAGATGTAGTAATGAGTATTTTTAAACGCTACCCCTTGTTGCTTACCATTGGACTCGCCGTTTTGGTTCTGTTGACGGCCTGCAGCTCGATCATCGCTTCTGGAGGCCTGGCGTCCACGGCCGGCAATGGCGATCAAGAGCAGCCATCAGGAGTGATAGCTCAACCGGATGGAGATACGAGTACACCAGAAAACAGTGAGGTGGACGATAACGAGGAGCAGATGATGACCGAAGATGATAGATCAGACCTGCTTCGGAGCATCACGCGAAATTGGAGCACGAACTGGAACCGGCGCTTGATCGAGTACGATGAGATTCGATCGGGTGGACCGCCGCGGGATGGCATTCGATCCATAGACGATCCGAAGTTTATCTCGCCTGAAGAAGCGAGCGGTTGGCTGGTGGGCAACGAACCGGTGATTGCTCTTGAAATAGATGGCGATGCAAGGGCCTATCCACTGCAGATCGTCACCTGGCACGAGATTGTCAATGACGTTATCGGCGAGGTTCCCGCCGTGGTGACCTTCTGCCCCCTATGCAATTCGGCCTTGGCATTCGACCGGAGAGTCGATGGTTCGGTATTCGAATTTGGCGTCTCGGGCCTGCTCCGGAACTCTGATCTGATCATGTACGATCGCACGACCGAGACCTTGTGGCAGCAGTTTACCGGCGAAGGCATTGTCGGCGACCTTACGGGGACCAGGTTGACTTTCCTGCCGACAGCGATCGTCAGTTTTGATGATTTCCGGAAAGCGAATCCTGACGGGTCGGTTCTTTCCAGAGATACCGGTTTGCGCGGCAGTTACGGCACAAATCCATATGCCGGGTATGACACTTACGACAATATACTGAGCGCTGGAGGGAATCTGATCTTGTTTGAGGGTGATGCGGACGGCCGGTTGGCGCCCAACGACCGGGTGGTGACTGTAACCATAGATGACCTTGGCATCGAAGTAGCTTATCCCCTGGCGATTCTGTCAGAGGTGGGCGTGATAAACGATAGCCAGGGCGAGCGAGATTTGGTTGTGTTCTTGAAAGCTGGAACAGCAAGTGCGCTGGGAGCCAGCATTATTGCCGAGGCAGAGGATGTCGGCGCGACCGGCGTCTTTGATCCCTGGCTGGGCAGTGAGAAATTGACGTTCCGAGTCGAGGGAGACCGCATTGTCGACAATGAGACTGGAAGCACCTGGAATATCCTGGGGCAGGCAGTCGATGGCCCGCACGAGGGCGAGACGCTGTCGCCGGTGGTTCATGGGGACCATTTCTGGTTCTCCTGAGCAGCATTCAAGCCGGATACGGTGATTTACCAGGGGTAGTGGCTTAGAGAGCGGGCCTTATCGCGCCAGGCTCTACATACCCTCCCTTTTTGGGACTTGAACTGCTTGATGACGTAGCGGCAGCTGTGAAGCGGCCGTTCTGTTTTTGCACGTGACAGTCACCTCAAAGG
>DASRZI010000384.1:0-8954 GCA_035686605.1 Candidatus Zixiibacteriota bacterium | reverse complement strand
GAACCAAGGCGCAAAGAGATTGAAGCAGGACTCAAACCTATCCAGATACCTCTGGCTGACTAGAAATCAGGAGGAGCGATTGATGCGAGCTTGTTTCACAGAGCGACTGCAGATCCGATTTGTCGATCATCTCGCCATCTTGCCTGCTTATGAAGGATAAATCCTATTGACTATCCAATCAACGGCCCTCACCAGAGCCAGACGCTGCTATCATCAGGATAACCGCTTACTGAAGCCCAGGCGGCAATGATTTTGGTCCATGGGCGAGGAGCAACCGCGCAGAGTATTCTAACGTTAAGCGAAGCAATATATCACCCTGATTTGGCATATTTTGCACCTCAAGCCTATGGAAATGCTTGGTACTCATACAGTTTCTTGGCGCCCATAAAACGAGCTTTAATTTCAGATCCCCGCAGTTTTGAGGAATGGGGAACTTCATTGGCTATTTCTATTCTCCCACTACTAATGAATAGCAGTTGTGAGGGCCAATATTGATAGCCACATCATCTGCAACGCCTCCCGCCCTTTTGATCACTTTGTTTGCTCCGGTAACTCAGGATGAATTATCTATTGGCATCGAAGCTGATGTAAGCAGTTAGGGTACTCTCATCTGATATAATGTCTATAGAAATGGCGCCATCATTGCAGGCGAGTATCCGCAGCGATATTTCTATTCGCTGATATCGCACATAGATTTTCAAGATTGCATCGCCGAATGAGAGCTTTCGTTTCGCTCATAAAAACCGTTTGGCGTGTTGATCGTCGACGATTATTTGAATTGATCCCGCGCTTTTTCTCGCCTACGAGTTCTAGGGTCAGATATTTGCGAGGAACGGCCGAATACAATCTATGACATGAAGGAATCCAAAATCATTGGTGGTCGCTACATCCTGGAATCAATCATTGCTCAAGGAATGATGGGACCACTTTACCGTGGATTTGACAATGAGTCACAGCGCTCTATTGTCATCAAGGTCTTTAGACCGGAGCTGTTAGCTAACCATCCCAGCCTACTGGAACGATTTCTCCGAGAGGGCGAAGCGCTGCGCCAGCTTGATCACCCTAATATCGTCGACTGGCTAAATGTTGTAGAGGAGGATGGCTCCCATTATTTGATCATGGAGTATATCGAAGGCGGATCACTCCAAGATCTCTTGCAGGAACAACCACAGCTGCCAGTAGAACGTGTTCTGGAAATTGGACTAGATTTGGCCGATGCATTGACAAGAGCACATCGCCTTGGCATTGTTCATCGCGACTTGAAACCTCAGAACGTACTGCTATCGAAAGATGGTACGCCGCGCCTGAGTGACTTTGGTATAGCTCACTATCTTCAACGCTCGACACTATCCGAATCGGGTGGTTTCGCGGGGACTCTAGCCTACATTGCTCCGGAATCCTTTCGCGGCCAAGAAGTGAATGAACAGACTGATATCTGGTCTTTTGGGGTCATGCTCTATGAGATGTTGGCTGGTCACTTACCTTTTGAGAGCAGCAATATTGATGGCCTAATCTACTCCATTTTGAACGCACAGCCGGAACCCTTACACAAAGTGCGATCAGATCTCCCCCCCGATCTTGGGCAATTGATTCAGCTTATGCTCGTCAAAGAGCGGCTAGGGAGAATTCAATCAGTTCGTCTAGTGGGAGCAGCGTTAGAAGCAATCAAAAAGGGGAACCAAACAGAACTGCCTGCTATCGGCGAATCGACCTTTCAAAGCAGCTTGCCCGAATGGCCAACTCCCTTTATCGGCAGGGAGAGGGAACTCGCTGAAGTCTGTGAACTGCTGAAGAAACCTGAGTGTCGCTTAGTGACGCTTACCGGCCCGGGAGGAGTAGGTAAGACACGGCTAGCCATAGAAGTGGCAAGTAGCGTACAAAGTTACTATCGGGACAGAAGCTGTTTTGTTGACTTAGCGCCAGTCTTAAATCCGGACCTGGTCGCCGGTCGGATTGCGCGTTCTCTCGGAATAAAAGAAGGTCCTTCTCGATCCGCGATGGATTCCATAAAAGATCATATGCGAGATCAGCAATGTCTTTTGCTGCTCGACAACTATGAGCAGATTGCCTCTTCTGCGCCGATCATCATCCAGCTGATCGCCTCTCTACCAGGGATTACAATATTGGTCACAAGTCGTGAAGCTCTCAATATTTACGGCGAACAAGAGTATCCCGTTGACCCACTACCCATCCCTGTCCTCACCGAATCTATGACCGATCTAGCTGGTTATGCATCCGTAGCCCTCTTGGTGCGGCACGCCCAATTGTCTGATCCGCATTTTAGGCTTACTGTGGATAATGCCAGAGATGTGGCCGAGATCTGTGTTCAGCTTGATGGCCTGCCGTTGGCAATCGAATTAGCGGCCGCTCGAATTAAAACTTTTACGCCCAATTATCTCCGGTCCATGCTTGACAATTCGTTGGCAGCGCTGTCTTCTGGATCACGCGACCATGCAACCCGTCATCAGACGCTACAGGCGACAATTGAATGGAGCTATAGGCTTCTGGATGTGGAGGAAAAGAAGCTCTTTTCTCGGATGGCGGTTTTTCAAGGCGGTCACAACATAGACGCTGTTCAAGCTGTCTGCCAACCCGATCTCGGTATAAGCGTTGTCTCTGGCATCGAGTCTCTGCTAAACAAGAGCTTGCTTCGCCGATCTGATAACACGCACAGCACACCTCGCTTCTTCTTCTTGAACACGATTCACCATTACGCATACGAGCGCTTTCTTGAAAGCCCCGAAGTACGGTCTTTACAACAAAAACATGCCGTCTTCTTTGTCGAACTCGCCGAGCACGCTGAACCGGAGCTAAGAGGACCAGATCAAGAATTGTGGTCGGCCCTCCTTAGGATGGATCACGATAATTTGCGCGCAGCCCTTGCTCGGACCATCGATGGCGGTGATCCTGAATTGGGGCTTCGCCTAATCGGGGCGCTATCCGAATTCTGGTATTACGAAGGTCCGATAGCTGAGGGGGAAAAATGGATGCGTAAAGCGATAGACTTGTTGGAGAGCGAGCGAATCTCTCCTGGTATTAAGGCGAAGGTACTCAACGGCGCTGGTATGATGGCCTTTGTAACCGGCGATCATGAAAACGGCAAACGCTGGAACCAGAAAGCGCTCTCGTTATCTCGACAGGTATCCGACAAGTCAAGCTGTGCGTGGGCCTTATTCTGGCTTAGCGCGCATGCTACCGCGTTATCAGATACTTATCTTGAAGGGATCCGGCTAATCGAGGAGGCCCTGAGCTTGTTCAATGAAACCGGCGATTATGCTGGGCTAGCTTGGGGCTACAATCAACTCGGCGAGCTGAACCGAATGGCAGGCGATTTGGAAAGCGCTCAGGAAGCTTACTCGGCATCATTAACGATCAGCCGCAAGAGTAATAACAAACGTCGCGAGGCCATCGCTCTCCTAAACCTCAGTTACATCGCCCAGCGCCAAGGTAACCATCGACAAGCCGAATCCAATTGTTTAGCTGGGATGGCTTTACTGAACGAGCTAAAGCTTGAATACCATAGCGCTATAGCTCTATCGATGTTAGCCGGACCATTAGCTTCCCTAGGTCTCGCCGAACAGGCAGCTACCATTTTGGGGGCTTCCGAAGGGATATTCCAAAGAATGGCTGTCACCTTGCAGCCAGCCGATCGGTTGGAGATAGATCGCTATACTGATGAGACGCGAAGGATGCTGGCACCCGAGATCTTCGACAGCGCCTGGCAGCAAGGCAGATCCATGTCAACATCGCATGCCATCGCCTATGCCTTTGAAGTTGGGCAGGACCAGTAACCAACCACACTGATTCTGGTTTCAGATTCCGAGGTTCCGCATAGACGTAAACATGGATGTCTACGCTATCTTTACTGTAATCATGGCCGAAACATCAATCATCTGAGAGACAGTTCGCGCTATGGCGCCTTGTGCTTTCTTGGAATTGGATCAAGGTGAATCTCCCCCAATACAGCCTTAGGCGCAATGTGGTCAGCAACAGCATATACCGGGATACTCACTCTCAGAATAATCTACCACAAATAACCCTTTTCCTCCGGATCCAACATCACCATCCAGTTTGTCTCATTTATGTGCTTTAGCGACTGATGGCAGAAGTAGGCGTCGTAGGAGTCGGAATATTGGATATGTTGTGCCAATAATGTGCCGTGTAAAGAGAGTTAGTATTTCGTGGTTGCTATACGTCCACGAACAGATGATTTTCTATCAGAATTACAGGAGCGAGGCTCGATAGAAGCTGAGAAGATTGGTCAGATTGATAGTCAGCCATAACGTGAAAAATTGAGGATAGCAGGTAGAGATGCAGAATTACATCAGCGTGTAATTGGCGACGATGAAATGAGAGCTACAAATAGTCTTTGAGGTGGTGCTGGACGGCGTAGGCGGCGGCTTCGGCGCGGTTTGCGACGCTGAGCTTGGAGAGGATGCTGCTGACGTAGTTGCGCACCGTCCCTTCACTTAAGAAAAGAGCGTTAGCGATTTCACGGTTCGTTTTGCCCTCTACGATTGACGCCAGCACCTGCATCTCTTGGGGCGTGAGATCGGTGAAGGCCGCGACTTCTTCCTGCTGAATCGCCCGCCGAACCTCGGTGAACACTCTCTGGGTAAGGGTGGGATCGAGCATTGCCTCACCACGCGCAGCCGCTTCAATGGTGTTCATAAGCGCATCGCTGCTGATCTGCTTCAGAACGTAGCCTACCGCTCCGGCACGGATGGCTGAAAAGAGCATCTCGTCTTCCGCATAGGAGGTCAGCATGATCACTTTTGTGTCGGGAAGCTGGTTGGTGATCTCTTCACAAGCTTCAATACCGCTTCCTCCAACCAGCCGAATGTCCATCAAGACGATGTCGGGTTCGAAGGTAATCGCTTTTTGAATAGCTTCGTGGGCAGCCGTGGCCTCAGCAACCACTTCGAAGCCTGGATGGCGTTCGATTAGGCTTTTGAGACCCAGGCGTACAACTTCATGATCGTCAACTAGGAGGATGCGCAGGTGGGCCATATCGTTCCTAAGTATAACCACTGTCGTTGGTTAGATCCACGAATCTCAGTTTACTAGACCGCCCATCACTCCGAACGTTATAATATGAATTGCCGAGTTGTGAAATCGACAGGTACGCAAATCGAGATAGATTTGTTGAAATACCTCAGCAAGAACAGAAAAGCAAGGAGACCACCAGTATGGCAATCGTAACTCCTCTGACGGTAGATGCCCTCTGCCAACTTTGCGATCCGGAACAGTTCACTTTCGAAACCACGGCCGAGTTGGATGACCTAGAGGAAGTGATCGGCCAGGATCGGGCTGTCGAGGCGATTAACTTCAGCATCGGCATCCGGCAAGAGGGCTACAACCTATTTGCCCTTGGCCCTAACGGCACGGGTAAGTTCACTTCGGTTAGTCGTTCGCTCGAGATGAAGGCCGCCACGGAGGAGATCCCAGCGGATTGGTGCTATGTCTATGATTTTGACCAACCCCATATGCCCAATGCCCTGATGCTGCCGCATGGCCAAGGCATGCGTTTTCACCAAGACATGAAGCGGCTGGTAGAGGAGCTGTCGGCGATCATTCCCAGCGCCTTTGAAGACGAAGAGTACATCAACAGGAAGCAGGCAATCGAATCTGAGTTTCAAGAAAGGCAGGAAAACGCCATTGAGGTCATTCGAAAAGACGCCGAGGAGCAGAAAATCGCCTTGATCCGGACCCCCACCGGGTTGGCATTTGCCCCGCTTCGAGAGTCTGCGGTTATCAAGCCAGAGGAATTTCTGGCCTTACCCGAAGAGGAGCGGACGGAGATTCAAGGGCAGATCGAGATCCTTCAGAAGAAATTACAGGAGGTCATTCGCCAGGTACCGCAGTGGATGCGTGAAGGGCGATCGCGGGTTAAGGCTCTGGACAAAGAGGTCACCACGTTCGCCATCACTCCCCTCTTCCAGGAAATCAGGGAGAAGTACAGTGAACTGGCGGATGTGTTAACTTATCTGGAAAAGGTCCAGAATGACATTGTTCAGCACAACGAACAGTTTCTAAGCAGTGACGAGGAAAGCCAAGAACCCGGTCCGGGAGGTTCCTCAGAGAGGGCCCAGAGGGATTTTACTAATCGATACCGGGTGAATGTCATGATCGATCATAGCCAGTCGAAAGGGGCCCCGGTCGTCTATGAGCAGAATCCAACTTACCCGAACCTGGTTGGCCGGCTTGAACATTTCGCGCAAATGGGCACCTTATTAACGGACTTCACGTTGATAAAACCCGGCGCCTTGCACCGGGCAAATGGTGGATATCTCATCCTTGACGCCCGCAAAATGCTGACCAATCCTTATGCCTGGGAAGGGCTGAAACAGGCTCTTCGAGGCGGCGAGATAAAGATAGAGGCGCCCGCACAATGGTACGGCATGATCACCACCATCGCCCTCCAGCCCGAACCAATCCCTTTGGAGGTTAAGGTCGTTCTGCTTGGCGACCGGATGCTCTATTACATGATTCACCAGAACGATCCTGATTTCGGCGAGCTTTTTAAGGTGGCAGCCGACTTTGATGATCAGATGGAGCGCAGCCTGGACAATAACCAGGCCTACGCCCGCCTGGTTGGCACCCTGGTCCGCAAGGAAGAGCTGCGACATTTCAACAGGCCGGCTGTGGCCGGGGTTATCGAGTACAGCGCCCGCATCGTTGGAGATGGAGAGAAGCTCTCGGCCCATATGATGTCCATCGCCGATATCTTGCGAGAAGCGAATTATTGGGCCGGTGAATCAGGGAGCGCGGTGGTGGATGGCGAGCATGTGCAGCAGGCGATTGAGGCCCAAATCTTCCGGTCAAGCCGTCTGCGCGAGAGGCTGCAGGAGGCCATCTTACGGGAAACGGTATTGATCGATACCGAGGATTCGAAGGTGGGTCAAATCAACGGGCTGTCAGTCATGATGCTGGGAAACTTCGCATTCGGCCGCCCCAGCCGGATCACAGCCCGAGTCCGTTTGGGAAAAGGAGAGGTTGTCGACATCGAGAGACAGGTGGAACTCGGCGGCCCCCTTCACTCCAAGGGCGTCCTCATCCTTTCAAGTTATCTAGGCTCGCGCTACGCAACCAAACGCCCTCTTTCGCTTTCAGCCAGCCTGGTCTTTGAGCAGTCGTATGGCGGAGTTGATGGGGACAGCGCCTCATCAGCCGAATTGTACGCCTTGTTGTCAGCCCTTTCGGACGTGCCGATAAAGCAATCCTTTGCCGTAACCGGCTCGGTCAACCAACACGGGCAAGTACAGGCGATAGGCGGCGTCAATGAGAAGATCGAGGGTTTCTTCGATATCTGCTTCGCCCGAGGTCTCACCGGCGATCAGGGCGTCCTTATACCAAGCGCCAACGTCAAGAACTTGATGCTCCGCCAGGATGTAGTCGACGCCGTAGCGGCAGGTAAGTTCCAGGTTTATCCCATTGAGACGATCGAGCAGGGGATCGAGGTCTTAACCGGCGTTCCTGCCGGAGCGGCCGACGAGAAAGGCATGTTCCCAGAAGGAACTATCAACCAGCTTGTGACGGCTCAGCTCGAGTCAATGGCTGAGACCAGGAGAAAGTTCTACAGAGCCTCAGACGTGTAGCAACGGTAATCGACTGGGATGATGGGCTTTTTATGGTTCCTCATTCGCTCGGAAAAGCCCCATTGCATAGTGATGGCAGCAGATTTTCAGGCAATCGATAGCCAGTGGTATTCAACAGATGAAAGCTAAGGGTGTAATGTGAACGAGAAAGAGCAGGAGCTGACAATCCGGCGGATTCTGGTGGCCCTGGATGCCTCCACTCACAGCTTGGCTGCTCTCAATGCAGCGGCCGAGTTGGCAGCCTCCCAGCATGCAGAACTTGTAGGGATATTCGTCGAGGATGAGAATCTCCTGCACCTGGCGGGCTTGCCCTTTGCCCAAGAGGTCCGGTCCCCGGCAGCGACCAAAGAGCCAATGACCAGCGAATCGATGGAGCACCAGCTGCACCTGCAGGCTTCCCAAGCCCGATGGGCGCTGGAGAAGGCGGCTAAGCGGGCAAAGGCCCAGTGGTCTTTTCGGACTATCAGGGGACAAGTAACGCCGTCTGTTTTGGCGGCTGCTCTTGACGCGGACCTGGTGGTAATGGGAAGGGTAAGCCGTCCGCTGCATTCCAGAAGCCGGCTTGGTTCGACGGCCCGGGCTGCCTCGGCGAATATCGCCGGCTCGGTGTTGTTGATGCAAGAAGGCAGCGATCTCAGCTATCCGGTTTTGGTGACCTATGACGGCTCGCCCGCTGCCTGGCAGGCCCTGGCAGCGGCGGTGAAACTTACTCCTCTGGGTGGCGACGAGTTGAATGTTGTTCTCTTAAGCGACGATTATAGACAAGCAAAGCCCCTGAGAGACGAAGTATCAACCTGGCTGGACGAGCGTGGCCTGTCGGCTGAATTCCATTGGCTGCCCGAGGTAACAGTCACCAAGTTGATCGAGATGGTCCAGCTGACCGTGAATTGCGTGCTGGTCCTGGGCGGTGATAACCCGCTGCTTGGCGCTGAAGCTATCCAGGAACTTCTGGACGCGACCGATTGCCCGGTCATGCTGGTGCGCTAGCGCTCGGGATTACCTGCAGCTCACAGCCTGATGACCAGGCGATCCTTTTTTTGGAAGCCAATAGCCAGAATATTTTTACCGGCCCAGTTCGTCTAGCATTCTTAGCAAAAAAGGGTGGATTCCCGGAAAGTTCGCCTTCAGGCGGCGATGAAACGGTTTATCGTATGCTCTCGGCAGACGCCGTATGCTCTCACCAGTCGCCCTACGCCATCTTATGAACCACTAGCGACACCTATGAAATGAGGAAGAGATGATGTCTCTAAAAGCTGTTATTTTCGATCTCGATGGCGTAATTACCGACACAGCCGATCTCCATTACCAGGCCTGGAAACGACTTGCCGATGAGGAGGGCTATCCGTTCGACCGGAA
>DASRZI010000383.1:0-4802 GCA_035686605.1 Candidatus Zixiibacteriota bacterium | reverse complement strand
CCTTGAGAAAAACAGTAGTGGCATCATGAATATGAAGGAGATCCATCCGCTGAAGTCCATCGCCATGAACTGGAATCGGCTGCCCGGCCGTCGCCAGCTTCACAAAACGATGGATAAGTTCGTCCCACCTCATCTGCGGGCCCAACCCATAAATCCGCCCCAATCTGAAAATCGCCCATTGCGTTGGGCTAGCTGCCAAGCCTTGTACGACCGCTTCCGCAGCAGCCTTAGAGTGAGCATAGGGCGTCTCCGGATACAAGGTCGTCCCGTCCTCACGCCATAACGGAGGCTGTTGCGTACCGTATACCGACTGGCTGGACACGTAGATCAGGTAGGGCGTATGCGCTCGCCTGACCGCATCGACGAGTGAGACCGTAGAAAGGACATTGATTGGGTACCAGGCCGGAAGTTCTTCTGATATTCCCGGCCTTATCGCTGCGGTGTGAATGACCAGATCAATGTCCCCGAGGTCAGGTTCAGGTCCGGGGATTTCCCATCTGACGAAGTGAAGACGATCGGGAAAAGGGTTATCTTTCCACATTTCTGAAGCGCGATCAGGGTCCCTGACGGGAGCAACAACTTCCAAAGTAAGATTATTGGAGAGTAATGCTGCTGTAAGCGCTCGTCCCAGATAACCTGTGGCGCCGGTAATCAAGATGCGCTCTAGATGAGTATCCTCGTCGAGGGTACCCGATTCGGCCAATTGTGTCAGCCGCCGCCGGGGGATCACCGTCTCAGTTATCTGGCGCAAGCCTATCCGTCCCAGTGACGTTTTTAACGTCCGATTGATTAGGGACTCGGGCTGTTCAAGGGCAAAGTGCCGCACGGCCGCCTCTACTTCTTTGTAACCCAGCAACGATCTTACGTGGGTAATTCCTGAGTACCTGGGATTGGCCTCAAAAAACCGGATTCCCTCTGAGGTGAGACGCCCTTGGAGATTAATTGGACCTTGCAAACCCAATGGCAGCAACGCCGTAATCACCTTATCGATTCCATCAGTTACCATGGCGTCCTCAAACGGGTCGACGCGCATCACCACGCCGTCCTTAAGGGCAGTCGAGGCTACAAATCGACCCAGGACTGCCCCCTCGGCGGAAACGAATACCTGGGCTGATATCTCTTCTCTCTGCAATATCCTCCCCCCAGGGCAGAGCTGGTCACGGAGGCTATTTGGACTCACACCTTTTATATTCCATCCGGCAGCCATCAGGTAAGGTTGAACCACCCAGCTATCTGGCCGGCCGAAGTCGTCAAAACCATCCCAATCGGACGGCTGGAACAGCAGCCTAATGCCCACGGAACCGGAGCCGGCCCTCTCTTTGATCACCAGTGGATAATCTATCAATTGGCGATTGGCTCGAGCTTCTTCCAAAGGCCATGTGGAGACGAAGGGCGCATCCTGCGCTGACAAAGTCTCATATAGCGACAGCTTGTCCCGGCATACTCTCACGCACTCTGAGGAGCTGACTACCACTTTGCATCCAATGGCGCTTAGTTCGGCCGTCAGCTCAGACAAGACAATAAGCTCCGAATCTGAGCCGGGTAAAAGGAGTTCAACTCCTGATCTTTTGCATCGATCGAGCAGAGTCGAACTATAGGCAGGCTCATCTACCCAGGGCAGGAGATAGGCCTCATCGCATTCGTAGATACCCTTGCTCCAGGCGCTTGCTTCAAAGCCGACAATGTGCAGGTCCAGGAAGCTGGCTTTCAGCGAGTTTACTATCGCCTGCCCAACGCCACTTCCTACTGCCGTAACACCAATTGTGATCATGCTATACTAAAATGTTTAGTCGCCTAAACAGACCCGCTGCGGTGACTCAGAGCAACCTTTGCCTTAATTTTTTCCCCCGGTCATGTCGTAACCTAGCGACCTGATGAATTTTTCGCTATCAAATGAAACTGGACTTTGTCTCCCAGTCCCAAGAATATGATCGTATATTGCTGCGACCTCCATGCCTGTGCGATTGACATCAAACATTTTGCTCACCAGGATTGAACCTATCGTCGCCTGTTGCTTTGCTTCTTCGAGATTGTATAGAACCGACAGAATGGTTTCAGCCAATATCTCAGGATCGCGGGAAGTGACTAGTCTACCCGTTATTCCATCGATCACCAATTCAGGAAGGCCGCCCACATTACTTGCGATTGTCGGAACTGATCGGAGGAGAGGTTCGACGACACCTCCACAATTTTCACTAAATGGCACATGCACAGCACAATCAACATTATTCCAAAGTGCTCGTACTTGAGAGTAGACAAGCCGCCCCGTAAATCGAATCTTGTTGCCTGCAACACGACGACCTCGGCGACGAAGCCGGCGTTCATAGGTATGACCATTACCCCATTGACCACCAGCAACAATCCCGATAATGGTTGGGTCGGCACTGCAAACAATGCCTAGTGCATCTATCAGATTCTCATGCCCCTTCAATCCAACGGTTTGGCCAAGAAAGTACTTGGGAGGGTACATGTAGCTCACATTCCCGACAACTCGGCTTGAACCAGCGGTACTCCCCTCATCAAGCAACATGTTATCCGATCCAAGAGTGTCGTTTCCAAGCAGAAGTTTGGTGTCGGTTCCGTAATAGGATAGGTAGAGGCGATCTGGAGGAACTCCGCCTTTTAAATACAGGTTACGAGTATAACGGCTTGAAGCAATCCAGTAGTCGGCCTTTCCAGCTGTTTTGAGCTCAGCAATCCGGTAAAGCGCATGTTCTAAATGCAAGGGTCCTGGAACCTGGAATACTCGTGGGATAGGGTGGCCAGATCCGAGGGCGAGTCTCAACATGATCGTTGTCGAGACGAAATGGCTATGAATGATGTGTGGATTAAGGTTCCTGACTAAATTTCTGATCGATTTGATCCGTTCAGGAAGCAGTTGAGGAGCCGAAACTGGCAGATTACAATCAAGCAAGTGAAGTTCAACCCCAGCTTTCTTCCAGTCCGGAACTGACGTTCCCCTATCATCCGGCATGGCAACATGCACTTCAATTCCCTGCTGTACGAGAATGCAGCATTGCTCCACGGCCCAGCGAGCGCCGCTCGACGTTTTGACAACATGTAGAATCTTCACGTTCTAGCAACAATCCATTTTGTAGAATGCCGGGGCGGAATTTCGTAAACTAATAATCGAAGCATTCCTCGTTCTCTGGCAACAGATGCAAGTAATCCCGCTTAGAGCTTTTCTGATGTCTTCGGGACGATATCCACTAAGAACCATGGCGCATACGGCATTGCCATGCAATTTGTGAAGTTCAGGATACCCTTGTACCGTCTCTTGGTCACTAAAGCTATCCAGTTACGACCCCGGCGATCTTAATCCGTACCCATGGAAGCCACGAGTCTTTAAGTGACCAGGTTGCCCTTTCCAGAAAAATAATGTCACAGGCACTGTCGTCACATGGATCAGTTTGTTCGTCCGTGCCGTTACCTCCATGATTTTGACACGTTCCGCACTTGGCGATAGAATTCCGTCCGCCGCTTCGATAAGATCCTTTCATGGTATCCCTGGGCAACTTCCAGATTTCTTGCTGACATCAAAGCCATGCGTGAGGGGCTCGCCAAAACTTCCTGGATCTTGTTGGCCAAGGCGTCTACATCGCCTGCAGGAACCATATCGTCCGCCGGTAGTAACTCAGGGATGCCGCCCACATCTGTGCCAATGCATGGTAGAGATCGTGCCATAGCCTCAAGAAGCACTCTCGGTAAGCCCTCCGTTCTTGAAGGTAAAACAAAGAGATCGGCTCGGTCCAGGTGTTCTCTCACCGGCAGTCCCGATGGCAGCTGACCCACAAATCGCACTCGACCTTCTACCCCACGTCGGACGACGCGCATTTCCAGTTCTTGCCTGTACCTTCCATCGCCAAGGATATCTAATCGTATGTCACATCCATCATCAACGCACCGACCTAAAGCATCAATTAACACATCCGGTCCTTTGTATAATTGAGCCAGTGTGCCTACAAAGACCATGTGGAAGCGGTTTTGCTCCTTTGGAAACGACCTGGATGAGGCAACAAACGAGCTGTCCATAAGATTTACAGAGGAATAATATGTCGTATAAGCATCCTTTCCGGGCGGATAACCCTGCTGAAGCGCCGATTTTGTCACGTAAGATGAGGCAGCCGCCCCGGCACAGACCTGCCTTAATTGCCTCGTATACCGCCAACGGAAATATGGACGCAACCAGTGCTTGCTGGATCCATGAGCGAAAACTTCAAAGGGATCACCTACAACTTCCACGGCATAGGGCATGCCTTTACGACGAAGTTCATTCCAGACTAGGCTTCCAATCTCCCCCGGAACACGTAGGATAAATGCCGAGCCATGTGAACAGGCCGATCGAACCTGCTTTCTAATTTGGGGTAGGTGGCGTAGATACTGAGTTGGTCCTAGGTAATCTGGCAAATCAATAAATCGAACCCCCTTACCATCTGCCCGTGAACTAGGACTTGATCCAGAAGACCTCTGGGCAACTCGGGCAAGCACGATTACTTCATCAAATACCGTCAAATATCTCTGCCAGAAATGATACTCGCCCCCACCAACAGAATAGACAATATTCTCCTGGGTCCGGATAAAATGTTGTTCGGTAGGGACAAGAACGCGCATTACTGGTGAGTAAAAATTGATGTTATTGATAGTAGTATTGTCTGAACCACTGGCAGAAGGTCAAATAGTAGCTTTCTAGCGTGGTTCCAGATTTACCAGCTGAAGCAAGGTTCGCTTTCGTACTTTAGTTCTCTCTCGAACCAACAATATTAAGGCCTCCATTTTTCAAGCGTGAAAGAATCAGGACGGCC
>DASRZI010000382.1:0-18170 GCA_035686605.1 Candidatus Zixiibacteriota bacterium | reverse complement strand
AGCCTCTATTATGAGACTCTGAAGAAGGTGCAGGGTCGTGGAACGACAAACTTAAAGAGAGTCATTGTCACCAACATCAAAGAATATCTGCCGTTCCATTTGCGGATCTTATTCACCTTGGCAAAAGAACGAAAAGATGGTCATCACATCGATATTCAGGCCGGCGATATGTGGTTCCAGGATCTCATAGCAAGCGGACTGAAGGCACCTCCCGTTGATATCAAGGTGACCGGTGATGATGTGGCATTACTCCAATACACTGGCGGTACCACGGGCGTGTCCAAGGGAGCCATCGGCCTTCACAGGAATCTCGTGGCCAATACTCTGTCATGTCGAAGCTGGTTGACGGATGTGCAAGAGGGTGATGAGGTGGTATTGCTCGCCATCCCGCTTTTCCATTCCTTCGGCATGATTGTAGGTATGTGTTTTGGGATTCAAGTGGGGGCTTCGCTCGTTGTAATACCCGATCCTCGTGACCAAGATGACGTACTCGGCAGCATTAATAAATACAAGCCAAGCATCTTCCCAGGCGTTCCGGCGATGTACGTGGCGATTAACAATAATCCGGACGTCGCCGCAGGAAAATTTGACATCAAATCGATTCGGGTTTGTATTTCAGGTTCGGCGCCTCTGATGTTAGATACGAAGATGAAATTCGAGGAATTAACTGGCGGTAAACTAGTTGAGGGATATGGATTGACCGAAGCGCACGTGGTAACGCATGGTAATCCCGTTTATGGGGAGTACCGTGAAGGCTCTATTGGTCTGCCATTTCCCGGTATTGAGTGCCGCATCATGGATCCGCTGACCGGAGAGGAAGAGCTACCGTTTGGAGAAATTGGAGAGCTGGTTATCAGAAGCCCTAGTGTTATGCAGGGTTACTGGCAGT
This sequence comes from Candidatus Zixiibacteriota bacterium, assembly GCA_035686605.1. Classification (GTDB taxonomy): domain Bacteria; phylum Chloroflexota; class Anaerolineae; order Promineifilales; family Promineifilaceae; genus UBA11865. The sequence continues at coordinate 17,281 of DASRZI010000382.1, read as the reverse complement.
TACCCACAGAGACGGCAAACGCGCTTCGAGACGGATGGCTTTATACGGGCGATATCGCTCGAATGGACGCCAATGGATACTTCTATATTGAGGACCGCAAGAAGGATATGATTATCGCCGGGGGTTATAATGTCTATCCGCGGGAAGTAGAAGAAGTCCTGCTAACTCACCCGGCGGTTATGGAAGTAGCAGTGGCAGGTGTACCCGATTCATACCGGGGTGAGTCTGTAAAAGCCTGGATAGTCAAACAGCCAGGAGATGATACAGACGAAGAGACGATCATCAACTGGAGCAAAGGTTATCTGGCCAAGTACAAATATCCGCGGATGATCGAATTTCGGGATGAATTGCCAAGGACAAGTGTGGGCAAGGTATTGAAGCGGGAGCTAATCAAGGAGGATATGGAGAAGAAATAACGATTCTGACACCATCCACGAGTTCTTATCATCATCTGGGCGGATGATCGATGCATCGATCGCGTTCTGCCGATATACTAGTCCTTCAGTGATTGTTATTAGGGGCAAAGGAGAATCCTTTGCCTCGTTTTCTTAGAGCTGATGTTATGAATACCCTGAATCCGAATATCCCTTCGCCAGAGTTGTCCAGGTTGATGACGACAGCCGCGGCCAGAAGGTCCGATTATAGCCAGAGACTTTTGACTCCCCAGCTTCTTCTTCGAACATTTTTCGACGAGCAGAAGTCCGCTGGATATCAAATACTGTCCCAACTCTCACAGCAGCGTGGTTTTGATCTGGCCGAGCTAAGCAAGCGGGTAGAGATGATGGCCCGGCATGCGAGTGGTCGAGATGCTAAGTTCAATTTCACCGACGACTTTGGCGAGGATGTAGCCCTCTCGGAGGAAATGCTCATAGTGCTAGATGAGGCGCTTTCCATCGCCCAAGCCCGAGATGAGCTCAAAGCCGGCAGCGGGCATGCATTGGCGGCAATGGCCCAGCACAACGTGACCACTTACGCCGTTTTACAGAGAGTCGGCGTCACGGCAGCGGCTGTCACGGCCTTATTGGGTGACGTGGCAACGGACGGTACACCGGTCATCCGTGACATAATCGATGCTGCCAGAAAAGGAAATGCGGAACCGTACTACCAGCGAGAAAGTCTATTGAGAGAAACGCTGAACTCGCTCGCCCTCACACAGACGAGAAGCATCATATTCGTGGGTCATGAGGGAGCGGGAAAGAGAACCTTGGGTTACAGCCTGGCCCAGCTTTTGGCCATCGACGACAGCCCTTACAATCTCCGATCCTTTGTCGAGATAAGCGAGTCCGCTTTACTTGAAAACCCTCTCTCCGCCGTCAGGGTTGGGATGCGGAGAGCCAGCGGTGGCGTCCTCTTTATTCCAGGCATTGATCGTTTTTTTGCCGACCGAATCAGGGCCAAGTATCCCCAAGAGGTTAATCGCGAAGTCCAGAAGGCTCTTGTTGGTGGCGAGCAGGTTGTGATTGGAACAGCCACCCCATCATTGTACGATAGACTCGTTCAAGAACGCATCATCCGGCAGCATACCCAACGACTGGATGTGCCACCAGCAACCAGAGATGAAACCGTGGCGATGCTAGGTTTCCATATAAATCGATTGGAGCAAGAATATGAGATCGAGATCTTGGCAGAAGCCTTGGAAACGGCAACCAATCTGGCTGATCAATATATCAAGACGACGGTTCTTCCCGCGGCTGCAGTCCGTCTAATAGACCGCTCATGCGCCCTGGTCAGTATGGTTGCCAATGAACATGCGGTCACTCTGCCTGAGGTCGAGGGCGACGGAAGACTAAGCAGCGAGGATGTCATGGTCGCGGCCAGCATGATGACCAAGATACCCATCGCCAAGCTCGGTGAAGACGAACAAAGCCGCTATGCAAACATGGTTGAACATCTGCATAAGCGCATCATTGGCCAAGACGAGGCCGTTCTGGCTGTCAGTCGGGCGGTTAAAACGGCGCGCGTTGGATTGAGAGATCCGAAACGACCGATTGGCTCTTTTCTGTTTCTGGGTCCTAGCGGTGTTGGGAAATCTGAACTGGCTAAAACTCTGGCCGATTTTCTGTTTGGCACCGAAGACGCCATGGTCACCCTGGATATGAGCGAATACCAGGAAGAGGCCAGCGTCAACCGCCTGATTGGTGCGTCGCCTGGCTACGTCGGCTTTGAGGGTGGCGGGCAGCTCACTGAATTCGTCCGGGAACGGCCGTACACCGTTGTTCTTCTTGATGAAGTCGAAAAAGCCCATCCCCGAGTACTAGATGTCCTGCTTCAGGTTATGGACGAGGGGCGTCTGACCGACGGACAAGGAAGGCTAACTACCTTCAGCGAGACGGTTATCATCATGACCAGCAATCTAGGCGCCTACCACATGCTTTTACCTGTCATCGGCGAACGCGAGAAGGGGCTTGTTCTTGGAGAGGTACGGCGTTTCTTCCGCCCCGAATTTCTAAACCGTCTCGACGAGATCATCATGTTTCACCAGCTAACCCCCGATCAGCTGGCGTTGATTCTCGATCTGATACTCAAGAAAGAGTACCGTCTGGCAGGCAATCAGGGCATTGAATTATCGCTAACTGGCGACGCCAAAGAATGGCTGTTGGCTCAGAACGATCAACCTGAGTTTGGCGCCAGACCTCTGCGCCGGATCATCGCTAGAAACCTTCGAGAACCGTTAGCCGACTTTCTCCTCAGTCGAAATCATAAAGATCGTTCCGCAGTTCGGGTTGACGCCGGCGATGATGGGTTAGTTTTCGCCTTCGATTAATCCTACCGCTCCAACCATCCGCCCTCAGTCCACACAGCGCCATCACCAATGCCACCGATAATGCCATCAAGCTGCAACATTATGTCTAGTTATGATGTCAATAAACCTGGCAGTTGAGTTCAGTTTTCGGGAAAATTCGTCGTCAAAACAGGCATCCAAACGATCAGTATCCGGAGAGGAATAGGCAAAAAAAATGAGATGCCCGATAACCGGGCGGCTATCGGGGCATCTCTGGGGGGGAGCCGTGCAAAGAGTACCACATTCCATAAATAATGCAAATCTTTTTTCTTTCTATTACTACAGTACTGGTTTATTGAAGTGCGTTCTCGGGTGCGGAAAACTGAATGGATGCAGCTTCTAGTCTTGCAGCAAACTCAATTCAGGTGTCCATGTTCCAGATACCAATCGTAGGCCTGTTGGACGGTCACTTTGAAAGGAGTTTGGGGCAGTCCTAAATCGCGAACAGCCTTCCCCCCATCGGCATAAATCTTTCTACCAGCCAGTCGAATCTGGTTCGATTCCAGTGGGAGTTTGTCGCCAATTACCTTATGTAAAGCTGACGCGATCATGGCAAGTGGTGGCAAGAGCCAGCCAGGAATCTGACCTATGGGAGGTTTCTGGCCTGCGACTTCACAACCGACCGTGAACGCTTCCCGGTAGGAAACATTTTCGCCAGCGAGAATATAATTCTCACCCACCCTTCCTCGGACAGCAGCGGCGATGTGTCCTTCGACGACATCTTGGACCGCGATGACATTCATACCTCCCGGCGGATAGAATCGAAGTCGGCCTTTTGAGGCTTCCACAAACAGCGAGCTTACAGTCTGGTTGATCCCACGCGGACCAACGACTCCAGTTGGATTTAGGATGATGGCTGGAAATCCTTCCTCAACGGCATTATGGACTTCAATCTCAGCCAAATGTTTACTGTGACCATATGGAAATCGATCGGGCGGCAGGTTGAACTGGTTGGTCTCGTCCATTACCGCGCCCGGATTGGGGATTCCAAGGGCGCTGAGAGAGCTCGTGAAGATAAACCGGCTGACTTTGGATTGCATTGCGGCAGAAATCAAATTCTTTGTCCCTTCCACATTAACCTTGTAGATGAGATTATCGTCTTGCCACCGGTAATCGGACAGAGCGGCCACATGAAATACCCAGTCGCTGCCAGTCATCGCTTCGGCGATCGACTGCGGAGAGTCGAGAATGTCGCCAATAACGCTCACAAAATCCAGTCCGTCCAGAAGATCCAGCGATGAACTATCCCTTCGAAGGATCTTGGGAACAATATCTCTCTTGTTTAGGGCTTCAACGAGGTGTGAACCGATGAAACCCGTTCCGCCGGTGATGAATACTTGCATGCTTTATGCTTCTACAGATATGAGTCGTCAGTCAGGTACGGCATCCGCGACATGAAGAGTTTCGAAGGCAAGCTCTCGATGCGGCCCTCACAACTGTCGCCTATAGTAACTCAATAACCGTCGCTTCCCCCTGCCCTACGCCAACACAGAGCGTCGCCAGGCCAAAGCGCATAGATTCGCCGGAATTCTTTCGTTTCTTCATGGCATAGAGCAGCGTAGTCAGTATTCGTGCCCCGGAGCAACCCAGGGGATGTCCTAAAGCGATAGCCCCACCATTAACGTTCGTCTTATCGGCTGGTAAGCCCAACTCCCGAATCACCGCCAATGACTGGACGGCAAAGGCTTCATTTAGTTCGATCAGATCTATTTCATGAAGCATCACTCCAGCTCGTTCCAGTGCTTTTCGGGTGGCAGGTACGGGGCCTAGGCCCATCGTTCGAGGATCGACGCCTGCTGCGCCAGAGGAACGCCATCGAGCCATGGGCTGGATTCCCAACTTCTCCGCCTTTTCGGCCGACATCAGGACCAGGGCAGCTGCACCATCGTTCAATCCGCTGGCGTTACCAGCAGTGACCGTGCCCTCACTGCGAAAAGCAGGTCTCAACTTGGCCAAGATTTCCGGGCTTGTGGCTAGTTCGTATCCATTGTCTGTCTTCTTGATCCGCGGATGTTCGTCCGTATCCATGAGAACAGGATCCTTCTTCCTCTGAGGTATTGGCACCGGAATGATCTCATCCCGGAAGCTTCCGGCATTGATGGCCCCGCATGCCTTTCGCTGGCTCTCGAATGCGAAGGCATCCTGGTCTTCTCGGGTGATCTGTCCCCCTCGTACATCGCCTGCACAGCTCAGCTCATAGATATTCTCGGCCGTCTCACCCATCGCCTCCAGGGGAAATATGGCTTCCATTTTCGGATTTGGATATCTCCAGCCCAGGCTGGTGTCGTAGGCGGTTATGTTTCCTGGTGGTCCCCAGGCGCTCGGATTCTTTGGAAACGAGTAGGGAGCTCTGGACATGCTTTCAACACCCCCAGCCACAAATACATCCCCCTCTCCTGCCAAGATAGCCCTGGCAGCCTGGTTGACGGCATTGAGTCCACTGGCACAGAGACGGTTAATAGTCACCGCGGCTACATGGTCCGGCAGGCCGGCCAACAAAGTAGCCATTCGAGCCACGTTACGATTGTCTTCGCCAGCCTGGTTAGCACAGCCCAAATAGACCTCTTCGATCTCTGATGGCTCTACCCCGGCCCTGTCTATGGCTTCTTTGATAACGATTGCAGCCAAATCATCGGGTCGGATAGCCGAAAGCGTGCCCGCGAATCGCCCAATAGGAGTCCGCACCGCGCTGACGATTACGACGTCTCTCATATCATATTCTCCGATTATGTAAACTAATTATAGGTCTCAGATCTTTTACAACTTGTTGATACCGGTTATCTGTACACAAAAACTGCCTTCAAAATCCTTAATCCTGATCGACGACTGATTCAACAGCTTCCTTAATAGCCCCGGTTTCCACCAGATGCCGGGCTCTCTCAATGTAGGTGGCCAAAACGGTATCTTCTTCCAGGAATGGAACTTGTTCGCGGATTAATTGGTAGGCCAAAGACGTACCCTTTCCCAGGCTCGATTGTGTCATCCCTGATTCGAGAAGACGAAAATCGATTCCTTGAGCGGCCGACATTAGCTCGATGGCCACGATCGTCTCCACATTGCCCAATATCTCTTGGGCCTGGCGAGCAGCCGTTGCTCCAAAGCTGACGTGGTCTTCAATATTGGCGCTGGTAGGGATGGTGTCAGCGCTGGCCGGATGGGCAAGCACTTTGTTTTCGGAGGCCAGAGCGGCTGCTGTATACTGGACCATCATAAATCCGCTTTCCAGCCCCCCTTGTACTGTCAAGAACATTGGAAGGATTCCCTGGTTGCTATCTGCGTCCACCAACCGGGCCACTCTGCGTTCGCTCATATTGCCCAGTTCAGTTAGAGACAACTTCAGATAATCCATGGCGATAGCCACAGGCTCGCCGTGGAAATTTCCAGCTGAGATGACGTCTGTCTCTCCAGTTTGCTCGTCGACAAAGATGATTGGATTATCGTTTACCGAATTCAACTCGATGTCGATCACCCACTTTGCATAGGCGATGGCATCGCGAACGGCGCCATGGACCTGGGGCACGCATCTTAGGGTATACGGATCTTGGACATTGGACGATCCAGATGATCTCAGCAGCTGGCTGCCATTGAGAATCACCCTCAGGAAACTAGCGCAGTCGATTTGTCGAGGGTGCGGACGGACTTCATGTACTCGTTTGTCATATGCCCGGTCGGTGCCATTTAGCGCTTCAAGGGTCAAGCCCGCCGCCGCATCAGCCGTCAAGGCCAGATTAACGGCTCGTCTTACCAGCAAGGCCCCGGTAGCGACCATTTGGGAAGTGCCGTTCAGAATCGCCAGGCCTTCCTTCGCTTCCAGGACCAGTGGATCCAGTCCTGCCATTTTAAGCGCCTGATCACCGCCAATTATCGCCCCACGATGAATCGCCTCGCCTTCGCCGATCATCACCAGGGCGAGGTGGGCAAGTGGAGCCAGGTCGCCGCTTGCACCAAGCGATCCTTTGGAAGGAATCCGGGGATAGACATCAGCGTTCAGCATGCCAATGAGCAGGTCAATAACCTCGGGTCTTACGCCAGAAAAACCAAGAGCAAGTGTGTTAGCCCGGACCAACATCATGGCCCTAACGATTTCTTTCGACAGTTCCGGCCCGACTCCCACTGCATGACTCCGCACCAGGTTCTGCTGCAGCTTCCTGGTCTGGTCAGGATCTATTTGTACGTCTTTGAATCTCCCGAATCCTGTCGTGATGCCGTAGACGATCTCGCCTCGTTCGATGAGTTTCTCCACGGCTGCCCTGGATGTCTCGATTTTTGGCAAGAGTCCGGGGTCTAGTGCGACCTGCTGGCCATGAGCCACAGCAACTACATCGTCGATAGTTAGCTTGCCTGCTATGGGTAGGATAGTCATATTAGTATTTATAATGCGTAACTCAGAAAAGACAATACCACAATTGGTGTGCCTTCGAGGTGCTTCCTGGCACGACTATCGAAGGATCGGCGATGTCTTTGCGACGATAAAATACTGGGATAGAAATCTCGTCATCCTCAGGCAGCTTGCTTGAGCTTTCCGTCGGTGAATCGGGAAGATAAGCCAATCAGCATTGGTCGGTTTTACCTCCCATTCAATACGTCTTACAATCTCATCAACATGACGCTCTGGAAAGACATCGTTGGGCATGGCTGGGCTGTCAGCAATCTTTCGTCGGCCATTAAACATAACCGGCTGGTCCATGCCTATTTGATTTCAGGTCCCACCCAGGTGGGAAAATCAACCCTGGCCTTGACGTTCGCTCAGGCCCTGAATTGTCTCGCCCCATCGGCAGTCGACCGGCCATGCGGAAAGTGTAGAGCCTGCATTCTGATTGGCGATCACCGGCATCCCGACGTGATCGAGATTCGGGGTCAGTTAGGCCAGCGTGGTAAAAGTACTCTGAAGATAGGGCAATTAAGGGAGATCCAGCAGGCGTTGAGCCTAACCTCGACAGAAGGGCGCTATAAGATCGCACTCATCAGTAATTTTGATGAAGCTAACCCAAACGCGGCTAACATGTTCTTGAAGACATTGGAGGAACCTCCGAGCTACGCTGTCCTGATCCTGACTGCAGTCGATCCAGATCTGCTGCTGCCAACTATCCCCTCTCGGTGCCAGCAGGTTGCCCTCAGACCCGTGCCAGCGCCGGTGATACAAGAGGCGCTGCGGGAGAGATGGAATGTGGATCTGGAACATGCCCGAGAGATAGCCCATTTAGCCGATGGCAGAATCGGATGGGCCATCGAGGCTGTCCAGGATGCCACTCTGCTGGAGGAATGGACCGATCGCCTGGTATTATTGCATGAAACGCTGGCCCTGACTCGAGTCGGCCGATTTAAATTCGCTGCCCTTATCTCCAGAGATCCGGAAGAGTTGTTCATTCTGCTGCGGACTTGGCTCGTCTGGTGGCGGGATCTGGCCCTCTTTCTGATTGGCGAAGGGCAAGACACCCATACTGTTAACCTTGATGAAAGAGAAAGATTGAGTCGTCTCGCCGGTCAGTGGCAAGCGGCCGATATCTTAAAGAGTCTTCGCAAAACCGACGAAGCTCTTTGGCAGCTTGAACGAAATGCCAATACCAGGCTGGTAGTCGAAAACCTGATGCTCGTCTATCCCTATGACCTCTTTGAATCAGGATCCTGATTACTACCCCGCCTTTCTTAATCGATTCAACTCACAGAACGGCTAGGGCTAAGCGCGAGCGCCATGGCTACTCAATTAGTCGTTGCTTCTGACCGCCTTTAGCTGCAATTGAAACCTCGATGTCGTCGGCCAACTCTTCCACCTCGACGGGCGATGTGGGCAGTAAATCTTGCGTAACTTCGACCCGGCCGTTTTGACAGAGGATCACTAGTGGAACCTTGTAGTCACCGCTGCCATCTTTGACCTGGAAGTCCCTTTCAGCCTGAATACCCCGGTCTCTCAGAGTCGCATACAGACGGTCACAATAATCGCCGCCAAGCACGAGTAGGTCATTCACATCCCGGGCATCCTGAAATCTATCCCATGTCGTATGAAGGAAAGTAATGCGACGATATCGCAAGCTCATAATAGGCTCGGGGAGCTTCGCCAGAGGTCCAAGGGAAACTTTGTAGTAGTTCTCCATGGATCGCGGGTGGTCGGGCTGATCCGGGAAAAGATCTAGCCGTCTAGCCAGTTCATACCCTGTCTGCTGAGCATAATAGTGTATGGCCCACTTCTCGGCTCCGAACTTGCTTCCAAAGTAGAAGGCAAAATACTCGGCGAAGAGTCCTTTGGGCGCGTGTTTCTCTGGTATCCGGTACCAGCCTTCACTGCGGACAATTTCGAAGTCGGCTGGATCGGGTAAGTAAGCTACCAGGACACGATCTTCAGGATACATGTTGTCACCCTCCCGCGAATTACGCCGGAAAAATCTAAAATGCCAGGAAAGTTACTGCTCAGGTACGAAGATATGCGAACAACCGCACTCACAAGCTGCGCAAATGGTAATTAGTTCGCAATGGTCTTCTCCCAATGAAAGCCCCTTTTGCTCATCCTCCTTTACGATATAATTTCAGACGCATAACGTCAATAGCTTTGTCCAGTTTAGTAGAGAATATTTGAATCGTGCAAGACGGGATGTAAAAGCGGGTTATCCACTTTTTGCTCAGCTTTAAGGCTTTATGGAGCGCGTTAGGGTCGTTGCTAGCTTAATCTAGGAGAAAATAATGTCAGATCCTCGAATCGATAAAATGGCCATGCTCCTGGTGGATTATTGTGTGGCCGTAAAGCCTGGGGAGCGGGTCATGATTTACGCCAGTGCTCTCGCCATGCCCTTGGTCACGGCGACCTACAAGCAAGTAGTGAAGGCTGGCGGCAATCCATTGGTCATGCTGCAAGATGAGGTCTTCCAGGAAATTATGCTGAGAGAAGGGAGTGACGAACAACTCCAGCATGTACCCGAGCCAGTCAAACTAATCTTTGAAACATACGATTGTCGTATTGCTATACGTGGAGCTTCTAATACCCGTTCTCTGAGCAGCATTGACCCAAAGAGGATGCAAATAACACAGGCTGCGAATAAGGAGCTTATGGCGATTTCGATGAAACGCAGCGCCGCTGGAGAATTAAGATGGGTTGGCACCCTCTACCCGACCCATGCTCATGCCCAAGAGGCTGACATGTCTCTGAGCGAATACGAGGATTTTGTCTACAGCGCCTGTTACGCCGATAAGGACGATCCGGTTGCCGAGTGGCTCAAGATGTCCAAGAAGCAGCAGTTGCTTGTTGATTGGTTGAAAGGAAAGAGAGACGTTCGAGTAAAAGGCCCGAATGTCGATATGACTTTGTCTATCGATGAGCGGACCTTTATCAATTCTGACGGTAAGCGGAATATGCCCAGTGGGGAGATATTCACTGGACCAGTTGAGTCTTCTGTTAACGGTTGGGTTCGATTCACCTACCCTGCCATTGTTGCAAGTAGAGAGGTAGATGGCGTCGAACTGCGATTCGAAAATGGGAAGGTCGTTGATGCCTCCGCCCAAAAGAATGAAGATTTCCTGCTGAAGACCCTGGATATCGATGATGGCGCCAGGTATCTCGGCGAATTCGCCATTGGAACCAATAACGGGATCGACCGCTTCACCAAATCAATCTTGTACGATGAGAAGATCGGTGGAACCATTCACATGGCCCTGGGAATGGGTTATCCAGAAACTGGCAGCCAAAACAAATCCTCTATCCATTGGGATATGATTTGTGACATGCGCGATGGCGGTCAAATCTGGGTGGACGACGAGCTGTTCTATGATGGCGGGAAGTTTATGGTCTAGGAAAGTGATACATAGTACAAAAATGTTGTCCCTCATCGACCAACCTGAGATAAAATCCGTTTGAGATGCCTGAATTACCTGAGGTTGAGACCGTCGTAAGATCTTTGCGAGAAGATGTAATCGGCAGGAGAATACTTGACATAAAGAATAGTTGGCCTAACCACCTGACTTCTGTAGGCCTTGTCGAAATGCGAAAACGAGTGATCGGTTCTCAGATTACTGGAATTAACCGCAGGGGAAAGTACATCGTTTTTGGCCTTAGTGGCGCCGACACGATGATTATCCATCTCAAGATGACGGGTCAACTGCTTTTGCAGCCTGCGTCATCGGCGGTTAGGGATCATGTGCATACTACTTTCCTCCTCTCCGGTGATGATGAGCTGCGGTTTCGAGATGTGCGTAAGTTCGGCCGCGTGTATCTAACGCAAGAACCTGTGGAGATACTTGGTCAGCTTGGACCAGAACCCTTGTCAGAGTCGTTTACGCCGGAGCTGCTGAACAAGATGCTGCTCGGGAGACGGCGAGTGTTGAAGCCTCTGCTCCTGGATCAGCATTTTATTGCCGGAATCGGGAACATCTACGCAGACGAATCTCTTTTCCATGCAAAATTGGCGCCCAATCGAATAAGTAATACCATCAGCGAGGATGAGGGCAGGCAGCTGAATTCGAGCATCCGAACAACGCTCCAATTGGCGGTCGACCATGGCGGGGCTACGATCAGTGATTACCGGCAACCAGACGGTTCGAAAGGAGAAATGCAGAACTCTTTCAAGGTATACGGTAGAGCCGGTGAACCTTGCGGGCGGTGCGACGGCGTCGTTGAGAGGATTATCCTTGGAGGAAGAAGTACGTTTTTTTGCGCGTCTTGCCAGATTTGATCCGGTAGGCAACCAGCAGAAGGAGGGAATTGATGGCAGATATGGATATTGAAGTTCTTCGAGTCATTCGAAAACCACCAATGGGAAAACTTGCCATTGAGGTAAATTCAGTTCAATTCGAAAGATTGTCGGATATTCCAACTGCTACCATCCGCCAGAGAATCCTGGCTGCAGTGGGGGATATGATCGTTTTCGTCGATGGTTACGATACCTTGGTACAGGCTGGGATGGCTCCGCCACTTTCTGGATCCGCTGATGACGGCGCAAATTATGCTTCTTCCGTGACGGAGCGACAAGAAGCTTTCAAGACCCAAGTGGCTCGTCAGCAATACGAAGCCCAGCTAGCGGCATCACAAGTGCAGCCAGCCCCTAAGAAGGTGGAATCGAAGGCCAAAAGTAACGCTGCAGATAGCATCGTGGAAGAGCTAAGCATCGTTGAGCAGATCGATGTCATCTTTCAGAAATATCTTGCCCAGGATGCATCGCTTCAAGGAAGAATTGCCCGGCTGGAAAGCATCCCAGAAGGCGGCTTACGGATCAGGGTAGATTCCATTTACTACTCCCAGCCGAAGGAGATAGAGGACAAACGGATTCGCCGAGCTCTGACCTTGGCCCTACGAGAGTGGGAATCAGGTAGATAGCCAACCATAGCGATAGCTTATAGTAAGAGCTAAGGCGACCTCTGTCGCCGGATAGAGTACAAACCTTACGGTCCCCCACGATGGAACATTTTCCCATTCCATCGCAACGCTAGCAGCTATTTGCGGGATTTACTTCTCCCCCTCGCCTTTGCTGGATCCACCGCATCGTCCTGCCTCATATGACAGTGTTTGTATTTCTTTCCGCTTCCACATGGGCAGAGATCATTCCTACCGACCTTCGGAACGTCTCGACGCAGCTCAACTCCTCGACCTCTATCCTTCCTGACAACCTGATAACCTGCCTGGCTGAGCTGGGTCTGATACGCTTGTGCTGCTTCTTGCTGTTCAATATACGCTTGGTGGCTGGCGATTCGCCGGAAAAAATTCTCGGCGATTGACTGGTTGATGTTTCCCCGCATGTCAGCAAACATCTGATAGGAGCGTCTCTTGTACTCGACTTTAGGATCGCGCTGTCCGAATGCCTCAAGTCCGATTTCCCTCCTAAGATCATCAATCGCGATCAGGTAATCACGCCATTCACGATCTATGGAGCTCAAAAGCAGCAGTCGTTGGAAATTACGATATTCATCTTCGCCGATGCGCGCCAGCCAATTCTTTCGTTGTTGAATGACGTATTCAATCAGGGCGTCGGCCATCTGGTCTCCATCCAGAGCAGATAGGCTATCCATAAGCAGATCTCTCAAAGAGATATCAACTCTTAGCTTAAAGGGAGCCTGCTGACGTTGAATACCTTTTACCGACATACCTTCGACGTTGAACTCAGTGAAAGCGTCGTTAAGAGCCTCCACGGCCTTGGTCCAGATCACCTCACGCTCGTCTTCATCGATATTGTTGGCTAAGAAGTTCCGGTAAATGTTTTCTATTTGGGCGACGAAATCACGCCGAATTGTATCCTTGGCCTGAATAATGCCAGAGCGTCGTTTTCCCAGAATCGCGCCAAGATTCGGTACAGGAGGTAGCATCGGAATGAATCGTCCGGCAGCCTGAAGGAATTGGTATAGGTTGATTCCTTGTTCAATGTTTTCGTAGACGAGTTCGTTCAAGCGCTCGGATAACTTCCGAGAATCGATGTCCTGGAGCTCGGCCCGGTCCAACCTGGCGACTCCAGGAAGCAGCATTCTGAGCCGGATCAGAACTCCGTTTACATTAATTGAGTCCGTGGCATCCGTGCTGAAGTCGGTTATCGCTCGCTCAATCTCTCCCTGCATGTATGCCTGGTAATTATCCAGATAATTCAAAACGAGTTCGTTGATAGAACTCTCGAACGCTTGGTCAATCATGTCTTCAAGCGATACTTCTTCGCCCATCAAGATCGCCCGTCGCTCGGTATAAATGGTCGAGCGCTGCTTGCTCATGACATCGTCATACTCGACCACATTCTTTCGAATATCGAAGTTATATCCTTCAATTCGCTCCTGCGAACTCTCGATGATCCGGTCCAAAAGACCGCTTTCAATGGGCATATCTTCTGGGATGTTTGTTCGGGACATAAATCCCTTCAACCGCTCGCCGCCAAACCTGAGCATCAAATCATCGTCCAGGGAAAGGAAGAACCGCGACGAGCCGGGATCTCCCTGGCGAGCGGCTCGCCCACGCAGCTGATTGTCTATTCGTCGAGATTCGTGCCTCTCTGAACCGATGACATGAAGACCACCAAGATGCCAGACTTCCTCTCTTTCTGCCGCAGTCTGTGACTGTATAGACTCCACTTTTTGAATAAGTTCAGGTGAAAGTCCCGGGATCGTTTGACAAAGTCTCTCTGCTTCGTCCCTGTTTTTGTTCATGAGAGCTCGGATGAGAGCCGCTCGACCGTTGTATAACTTTTCAAACAATGTTTCGGCGATAAATCTTGCCGTTTGGTTGGTGTCCTTATGAACCTGCTGGTATCTCGTGTATAGGTCCCAAAGACGATTCACCTCTTCAACGAGAGCAACATCGATGTCGATCGAGTCCAGGAAGTCGCGAGCTCTGGCTAGTTGCCCCCCGCGAACCATTCGGATCACATTTCTGATGTCGTTGAAATCAATTGAATATACTTCTTGAAGTACCTTTGCCAGGTAACCAGCAACTTGGATCTGCTCGATATCGACCAAGGCCAAGTCAAATTCCGCTTTGGTTTCTGAAATGGCATCGACAAGATCTTCGCTGAGTTTTTTGTGTTTCTTCGCGTATGCTCGGGCCGTTTCACTATCCTCACTCAGGAGAGTCAATGCTAACTGCGTCAGCTCGTTGCGGTTAAATAGATCCTTTTCGAGCGCTTCTGCGGACATGCCCTCTGGATTGCCGCCTAGCAAGATATCGGTTCCACGACCAGCCATATTGGTCGAAATCGTCACCGCTTTCTTGCGTCCAGCTTGGGCAACTACCAGTGCCTCTGATTGGTGAATTTTAGCGTTTAGAACGGCGTGATTTATGCCTCTCTCCTGCAGTTTCCTGTGAATGAGTTCAGAGTGCTCAACGGATGTTGTGCCGACTAGGATTGGTCGACCTGAGTTTTGGACACGGGCGATCTCATCGACAATAGCATCGTCCTTGGCTGTTACCGTACCAAACACCTGGTCCGCAAAATCGATGCGCTTTGTAAACACTATTTCATCAGGAGTTTCGGGATGAGCGTAATAAATCTCGTCGGTGTTCTCAACTTTTCGCTTTCGCTCGACCAATCCCATCTCACCCGATTTGACGATGTGGTCTACATTTGTTGGGAGTGGAGTTACTTCCAATTCATAGATGTTGCTGAACTCCTCGGCGTCTGTCATAGCCGTTCCGGTCATTCCAGCTAATTTATCATAGAGCCTGAAGTAATTCTGAAGCGTGATCGTCGCGACGGTTACATTTTCTCGCCTTACCTGTACACCCTCTTTTGCTTCGATGGCCTCGTGCAACCCGTCTGAGTAGCGACGACCAGGCATTAACCGGCCTGTAAAATCATCCACTATGACAACTTCGCCATTCTGAACGACATACTGCTGGTCGCGAGCAAACAAATATTGCGCCTTCAAGGCGTTATCTACATAGAATGTCAGGTGGTAGAATCGCGGATCGTATAGACTATCTCCAACTTCTAAGTCGATCTCTGGAATCCGCTTCTCTATCTCGGCAATGCCCATTTCAGTTAGATTGATCGAGCGGCTTTTCTCGTCGATGTCATAGTGCCCATTGGGCTCCTCTTCCTCGTCCGCCGTATTGCGTTTGAGCCGGCGAACGTAATCAGCAAAGCGTAGATATTCACCACCGGTCATCCCCGACGGTCCAGAGATGATTAAGGGAGTCCTGGCTTCGTCTATCAAGATATTGTCGACTTCGTCAATCACGGCGAAGTTGAGGACTTGCTGGACCAAGAGATCGGGGCGATTCGCCATGTTGTCACGCAAATAATCGAACCCAAATTCGCTGCTAATCCCATAGGTGACATCAGCCTTGTACGCTTCAGTTCTAGTGGAAGGCATCCAATGTACAAGGCGTTCGTCATCGAGCTCAGCTCCCGGATTGACATAATCTGGATCATAGAGAGCAGAGAATTGCTGTGGACCTATGCAGCCGATGGTCAAGCCCAAAAAATGAAAAATCTTGCCCATCCATCCGCCGTCGCGACGGGCGAGGTATTCGTTAACTGTAACCAGGTGCACACCGCTGCCCGATAAGGCGTTCAGATACAGTGGAAGAGTAGCGACCAGGGTTTTGCCCTCACCGGTGCGCATTTCGACAACTTCACCTCGGTGGAGCAGCACGCCACCCATGATCTGGACGTCATAATGTCGTAATCCAGTGGTCCGGCACGACGCTTCTCTGACCAGGGCGAAGGCTTCCGGTATCAACTCCTCCATCGTCTCGCCATCAGACAGTCTTTGCCTGAGGAGGGCGGTCTGATCCCGAAGTTCATCATCAGTCATGGACTCGAAAGTTGATTCTAGCTCCGCGACCTGATCGACAACAGGGATAAGGCTATCTAGATATTTCTGCGTTGGATCACCAACGACCTTGGACACAAGTTTTTTAAACATAGCACACTATTATAGCAGGTATATCTGTGGTCTAGCGCACAGTTATTACATTTTAATGATAGGGCTAGCTGGTTTATCGTACGTTGGGCAGAGCATCCGGTAACGACAGGCGTGCAGTGTTACGCCGCTCTATCATAAGCTATTGCATGAACGGATGCTTTCTGGTGTTTACGCCGGTTGCTGCCTACTCATTAAAAAGCTCGCCCACGCTGCGCCCTTCATGGGTACGGAGTATGACCTCACCCAGCAACTTCGCAACGGTCAAAACAGTAATTCTGGGATTCATCTTCCTGTCTGGGATCGGGATAGTATCGGTGCAAACGATCTCCTTAAAAGGCAGTGATCGCAGTCTCTCCGCCGCCGGGTCCGATAGCACTGGATGGACAAAAGATAAGTAGACATCTTTTGCACCTTGTTGCTTAACAATCTCAACCGCGCCCTCAATAGAACCTGCCGTGTCGACCAAATCGTCCACAAGAATCACATCTTTGTCTCGTACTTGGCCGATCAAGGTCAATGCTTCCCTCTCATCCATATCTCCTGATCGTCGCTTCTCAACAAAGGCGAGAGGAAGATTCAGTTCGGCTGCATAATTACGACCGCGCTTGGCAAATCCCAGATCTGGAGTAACGACGACAGCGTTGGATAAATCCTTCGTTCTGAAGTACTCGACCAATATATGGAATGCCGTCAGAGAATCACCAGGAATCTTATAAAAGCCTTGGATTTGACCGGCGTGGAGATCTAGTGTCATCCACCGGTCAGCGCCTGCGACTTCAATCATGTCCGCTAAGAGCCGGGCGGCGATTGGCACCCTCGGCTCATCTTTCTTGTCGCTTTGCGAATAAGCAAGATAGGGGGCCACAAGAGTAATACGACCGGCTGAGTCCCGTTTGAAGCAGTCGATGGCGATCAAGGTCTCCATAATGTTTCGATGGACGGGTTTAATGTGACTCTGAATCAGATAGACATCCTGTCCTCGGACGCTGGCATTCAACCGGATCAGGAGGTTTTCATTTGGGAATTCGACGATTTCCCAGGGGCTCATCGGAACACCGATATACTCCGATATTCTAGCCGCTAATTCAGGACAACCAGAACCAGCAAATAGCTTAATTTCACCATGGCCTGAAATTGACATGTCTAGCTCCGTTATTTGGAAATGAGCCTAAGGAA
>DASRZI010000381.1:0-2151 GCA_035686605.1 Candidatus Zixiibacteriota bacterium | reverse complement strand
TTGTGACTCAATCTGGGACTTGATTACCTCATCCTCCTCGCCCAGGATTAAGTCGATTCGATCTAGCTTGCCCAGCCGGCCGCTCAACTCTTGCACGGTGGCCACGTCGGCCAGCAATATCCCTTCCAAGGCCCGACGGCTCAGCGAATCAGCCGGCTTCAGCAGTCCGCCGATAGAAACTTCTTTCTCTTGGCCGGCAACATTCAACCATAGGGTATCACCGAGCTCGAGGCCATATCGATCGGCTAGATCAGTTGAGACGAATAGCGATCCAGGCACAGTAAAAAACGAACTGAATCCTTGGTCCACCGATGGCAGCGAGTTGCTATCAGACGACAAATAATTGCGAAAAGGAGCCTCGGCAAACGGATCTACGCCTAACAACTGTAGTGGTCGCCCGCCCAAGCCGGAAGAGCTAACGTACTCAACCACTATTGGCGCTGTCGGCGCCTGGATTGCCTGCCGGCGCAGGCCCAAGTATAGCGATTCTTCAACACCAGTAGGCCCACCGATGATCTGGTGAGTTGCGCGTCCCACCACCATGTCGGTACTTAGGTCAAAGGCTCGTGAGGCACTGGAATTGGCCAGATCGATGGCCACAACCACCGCCACGCCTAGCATGATGCCAATGACCATTAGGATCGTTTGCCAGGGATGGCGCCATAGGTACCGCCTTACAAACCTTAACAATGGTCTGGGCAGAAGCGTATTTCCTTTGTTGGACCCATCGCCGTTTACAGGCATGGGAAGCGATTTAAAGGATCCCTCACTCATCTCCCGCTGCCGTTTCGCCCTAAGAGATAACTTTTTGAGACTCGATGGTTGGTCTCAATCAACTGCCCATTCTGCAGCTGCAGGATGCGGTCGGTGTAAGCTGCCGCCTCCTGGCTATGGGTCACCATGATCATGTTTTTACCCGCCTGCCGGGTCAGGTTGTCCAACAACTGCAATATCCGCTGACCGGTTTCTTCATCCAGGTTGCCAGTCGGTTCATCCGCTAACACCAAAAGCGGATCTTTAACCAAAGCCCTGGCGATTGCCACCCGCTGCTGTTCACCACCGGATAATCGGTCCGGAAATGTATCGCGACGGTGCAACAAGCCTACCGCATCCAGCAGCGGCATAGCCCTGTCAGTGAGGGCGCCATTCTTCAATCCACTCAATTCCAGCGGTAAGACGACGTTTTCCCATACTGTCAGGGTGGGTATCAGGTTAAAGAACTGGAAAATAACCCCGATATGGTGGCGTCGAAAAAGCGTCCGCTTGTGTTCATTCATTGATGTCAAATCCTGGCCATTAATCCAAACCGCGCCGGCATCACTGTGATCAATCCCGCTGATCAAATTAAGCAGTGTGCTCTTGCCACTACCACTTTTCCCCAAAATGGCGACTGATTCGCCACGAGCGAAGGCTGCTTGCGCATCCCGTAGAACCACTCTACTCTGGGAACCCTCTCGAAAACTTTTCCGCAGACCAGAAAAGTGAATGTAATCGGCTGAGGTGTCAAACGCGACTTCGTCGATCGCAGCTTGTTTACTAATCTGGTTCATATCGTTTCCGTTTATTCATCGCAAAAATAGACAAGGCATAGCTAAATCATGATGTTATGTACGGATATTGTACAGGTTTTGTGAAAATATGCTCGTTTTCGTTTAGGTTTATATGTTCCTTCTCAGAGCCTATGAGACACATCTATAAGACACATTTGGGATGAGAATTAAAAGATTCCTTCCATCCAGTCCAATATCTAACAAGGAGGAGGAAATGGCCATACTGAAAGTCTCAACAGCCGAAGAAACTGTTCGCGATTTTCGCCACAAACCATACAAAAAATACTTGGGGTATAAGAGAAGATCCGCACGGGAAGAGCTGAAAGGCGAGCAGAGGGTTTTCGAGCTGTGCTGTCGGGAAGGTATCTAGCAAGGTTTGTAGTAACGCTGGAGCAAGGAGTTCCTCGAGGTGGGTAAGCATCGGTTAGCGGGCAATTCCAAGCGCCGGGCTATCAGTCAGGAAGTCTACGATCGGCGTCGTGAGAACGAGCAGCTCAAGCAGCTAGTGGCTGAGTTGACGCTCAAAAACAGAGCACACAAATAGGTTCTTTGTGCGGAGAACACGTGGGCATACTGTCGCGTTGCTCCCAGCCTGATAGGA
>DASRZI010000380.1:0-10966 GCA_035686605.1 Candidatus Zixiibacteriota bacterium | reverse complement strand
AACAGCAACCAATCCATAATCTGGAGACAGCAATCGAACTTTGTCTCAATCCCTACTCGCTTTCATGTCTTCATTGCTGGGACTCCCACCACATTCGCTCTCCATCCGTAACAACCTCAATCGTCCCCAGTTTGTCCGTCCGCAAGACGGTCGCACCAATGCCGGAAGCCCTCTCTAGCAGCTCGGGGTGCGGATGGCCGTAACGATTGCCCTCCCCGGCCGAAACAATGACGTACTGCGGGCCAACGGCGGTCAGAAATGGCCGCCAGCTGGACGACTTCGCCCCATGATGCCCTGCTTTGTATACCACGGCCGAAAGCGGGTATCCCGAGGTCAACATATTTTGCTCTGCCTCGAAGCCAGCATCTCCCGTTAGTAAAAGCGAGAATTCACCATAGACCAGCCGCAAGGCGATAGATTGATCGTTGTCATGCTGGGGACTGGGGATTGGGGGCTGGGAGCTGGGGGGATATAGAAACTCTAGCCTGACGCCGTCACCTATCTCAATGATATCCCCGGCCTGGGCATGGTAGATTGGTACGGCGTTCTCGGTTGCGATGTCCAATAGGACCTGGAAGCTCTGTTCCTGGGCCGCCGGCCCGTTGGTGAGAAGCAGCCCGACATCATAGCGTTCAAGCACTCCCGGCAAACCGGCCACATGATCCTCATCGGGGTGGGTAGCGATAATCAAGTCCAAATCCCGGTCCCAGAAAGGGATCTCCCGGCCGATGTGGTCGTTAAGCATGCTCGGGTATGCCCCACCGTCGATTATAATATGCCGGCCTCCTGGCGTTTGGATGAGAGTGGCATCTCCCTGACCCACATCCAGGAATGAGACATGCAGCTTTCCATCCGGTTGGCTCAAAGCCCAAGCAGCGGCGACTATGGCCACGATGGCCGAAAGCGTCAGAGCGATCCGCCGAATCGAGCTGCTATGTACGCGTTCAAAGAGTCCTACTCGACCTTCCCGACCCTTCCATCCTAGCCAGGTCACTCCAAATATGAGGGCATATATGGCCACCAGGCCGGCCATGGAAAGGGATGCTGGGACAGACGCGGCCGGTATGCTGGCGAAGAAACGGGCACTCGAGATTGTGTAAGTTAGGAATGGCCATACCAGCCAGGCGACGATCGTACCCACGGCCGGGAAGATCATGCCGGATAGAGTTGCCAGCCCACCCCAAATCATCACTCCAGGCTGGGCTGGTAGGACGAGCAAGTTGGCTAAGGGGCTGATGAGCGAGAGTTGGCCGAAGTGATAAAGGATGATGGGCAAGGTGATCAGTGTAGCCGCCAAAGTCGCAAAGAGGATTTCAGCCAACATCCTTGATAGCTTTCGGGCGTTCTCCGAACCAATCTTTGGCTGCAGACGGTTTAGGCTCCATTCGCTCGCCGGTCCCACGTACAACATCAAGCCCAGCGTGGCCGCGAAGCTGAGCTGGAAACCGATGTCCCACAGGATGTTCGGGTTTATGGCGGTCATCACGATGGCCGCTGTAAACAAACCAGCCGGGGCGAAAGTTGGCCGACCCATGAGGCGGGCAGCGATGACGAACAAAGCGCCCATAATGGCCGCTCGAACCACGGCCGCATCGGCGCCGACCAGGACTGTATAAAAGGCGAGGCCGGCGAGAACAAACCAGGCTGACCATCGTGGCCCCAGGAACGGCCTGCTAATCGCCAGAAGCACCCCGGCGAGAATGGCAATGTTGAAGCCCGAGATAGCGATGATGTGCGAGAGGCCGCTGATGCGGAATTGTTCCTCGAGCTCTGCAGGGATCTCGTCGTCGTTCCCCAATAAGATGCCGCTCAACAGCGCGGCCTGAGGATCGGGCAGTATACGGTGGATGGTTGATTGGGCTCGCTCCTTGAAACCATAAATCGCATGATAGACCGGGTTTCCCTGTTCTACTTCTAGCATTTGGATATCAGGCCAAGACATCTGGCTGTAAATACCACGCCTAGCTAGATATGCGCGATAATCGAAATCTAGGTCCTCCTCCGGAGTTATTATCTGGCCGCTCATTCGAAGTCGTGTGCCATATGCGATAGCCGGGAAGCGGTCTGCCGTAACCTGCACATATCCTTCTACCGGGATCGGCTCGCCCCCGGAAAGTTGGATGCTTCCACTCTTCAATCTAAGCGTGATTACCCGGTCATGGAATTTCGGCTCGTCATCAACCAGGCCGGTCACCACTACATTGTTTAGGCCGTTGTAATGGGCGATATGTCCGGCATCTATCTGCGGGTTAGCGATTTCACTCCTCCCCGCCCCCAAGCAGAAGAAACCCACAAGCCCCAAAATTAGCCCAAAGGGCTTCTTCTTGCGTAATACAATAGCCAGAATGAGGCTTGCTGAACCAATGGCTGCCCAGACCCACGGTTGAGCACTGGCGAAAGCAGCAATCCACAACCCCAACAGCCAGGCGATACCCAAGAATATGATCGTCATGCAGGCATCCCGTCCAGAATCGCAGCCTCCCTGGAAATGATAGTACCATACCTGCTAAGGTCCGGTAAACTCATTCGCTGGAATGTATTCGCCGGCATATGTTCGTTGGAATGTATTCGTTGGCATGTGTTCGTTGGAATGTATTCGTTGGCATGGGTTCGTTGGCGTGGATAGGGTCATTTCAGCATAATGGTGGGGACGGTAAGACAGCTAGAAAGCAAGCAAGTATTCGTAAAGATTCTGGAGCTCATCATGACCCATCCATTGGTAACGCAATTGAAGTTTGCTAGGGGCGAATGGCGACGTGCACTAAAGGACATATCTGAGGCTGATGCCCGTTTGAGGTTTGAACCTATGAACTGCATCAGCTGGATGGTTGGTCATCTGGCCTGGCACGAGCATCTATACTGGCTGCGCTTCGCCCAGGGAAAAGACATCGCCCCCCATCTGAACAATCTGGTTGGCACCGGTAAGCCGGCAAGTTCACCACCATTCAAAGAAATGTGGTCCGACTGGCGTCAGATAACGGCCGCTTCCGACGAGTTCTTAAATACCTTAACCGGCGCGATGCTGCTGGGGAAATTGGAATACAAGGGCAGACCTGTCAGAGAGACCACCGGCACCATGCTCCAGCGAATCATCTATCACTACTGGTTCCATATCGGCGAGGCTATGGCAATTCGCCAATTGCTTGGCCATCCTGAGCTGCCCGAGTTTGTGGGCGATATCTCCGGCAAAGCGCCTTACCGTATTGAGAAATCAGACTAAATTATTACCCAACTTATGAGATAACCCCATTGGTATACACACAAGAAAAGATCCAGCAGGCCCTTAGCCTGCCGCATTTCGACGTTTCAGCGTCCCATGGCCGGATGACTCCCAAGCCGCGAGGATTACGCCCGCCAGAAATGCCGGGCCAACCAAAACAGGGGGCGGTGCTGGTGATCGTCTATGCCAAGAACGGCGAAGCCTACCTGGTCTTGACCCGCAGGCATGATGACCTCAATGCTCACGCGGGCCAAATTTCCTTTCCTGGTGGGCAGGTGGAAACCGGCGAGACGATGCCCAAGGCCGCCATGCGAGAAGCGAATGAAGAGATTGGCCTATCGATTTCAAACCTCGTGATTCTTGGAGAGCTGTCCACAATTTACATTCCTCCGACGGATTTTGAGGTGCATCCCTT
This sequence comes from Candidatus Zixiibacteriota bacterium, assembly GCA_035686605.1. Classification (GTDB taxonomy): domain Bacteria; phylum Chloroflexota; class Anaerolineae; order Promineifilales; family Promineifilaceae; genus UBA11865. The sequence goes on along the minus strand of DASRZI010000380.1, from coordinate 7,331 downwards.
CGTCGCCTGGCATCAGGGCATCCCTCATTTCACTCCCCAGGACAGCGAGGTGGCAGAGATTCTTGAGGTTCCAATATCACACCTGCTTGATCCTGAGATGCACCATGAAGAAGTATGGGACATTCGAGGATTTTCGGTTGAAGTCCCTTTTTACCAGGTCGGCCCCCACAAAGTCTGGGGAGCGACCGCGATCATGCTGAGCGAGTTTCTCGATCGCCTGCGGATGGTGATCTAATCGTGCTACAACTTCTGGTGATCACCCCAATGAAGGAGGAGAAGACACTTTTCGCCCAACGCTGCTCTGAGTCTGGTTACCGTTCTCTAGAGACAGACATCGGCCGGCTGTCAGCCTTATCCTTTCCTGGCCTGAATCTTACCTTGGCTCGGGGAGGGATAGGTAAGGTCCAGTTCGCTGTTCAAACCCAACATCTGCTTGAGTCGGGTATCGAGCCTGATTTGGTAATCTGCGCTGGCGCCGGGGGAGCGTTGGTTGATCATCTGCAGGTTGGCGATGTCGTCATCGGCACGTCGACCATTGAGCATGATTTTCGCGAAGGTTTTATCGACATACCCCGGCCGAAGTTTGACGTCGATCCGGTTGTGGTTGAATCGCTTACCCAGAATCGAGCTGCCGAGTTCGAATTTCAGGTCGATTTTGGCATCGTGGCAAGTGGCGATGAAGACATAGTCAGCCAAGATATAAGAAAAGCACTGCATGATATGACCGGCGCGATAGCCGTCGGCTGGGAAGGCGCCGGCGGTGCGAGAGCCTGCCAGTTCAATGGTGTGGATTTCGTTGAGATTCGAGGAATTACCGATGCAGCCGACGAGGGAGCAGCGGCGGATTTCAGACAGAATTTAGGGATAGCCATGGATAATATCGCCCAGTTCATCATCGCCTGGATCACTCATGATGAGAGATCCTGAGCCCGGATCCGTCTTGGGAAATCCTTGCCATCGACCCTGAAGCCGATAAGCGATGACGAGAGCTGTTTCATTGTTGACGATGGAAGAAGAAAAGGATGACGATGACTGAAGAGGTGCGTGACTACAACCGGGAGCTGTGGAATAGATTGGTTGACCAGGGAAACAGATGGACTATCCCTGTCTCCGCTGAAGAAGTTGCGGCTGCTCGCCAGGGTAAGTGGGATATTGTGCTAACCGCCCAGAAGCCGGTGCCAAAAGAGTGGTTCCCTGGACTGGAAGGATGTCGCGTCCTCTGCCTGGCTTCAGGCGGCGGTCAGCAGGCACCGATCCTGGCAGCCGCCGGAGCCGAGGTAACGGTCCTGGACGGATCGACGAGACAATTAGAACAGGACCGCTTCGTTGCTCAGCGAGATGCATTGACCATTCAGACCATCGAAGGCGATATGGCCGATCTATCGATGTTCGAAGACGAGAGTTTCGACCTGGTCTTCCATCCAGTCTCGAATTTCTGCGTACCAGACGTCCTGCCGATTTGGAGCGAGAGCTTCCGTGTCTTGCGAAAAGGAGGCGTTTTACTGGTCGGGATCGTCAATCCCTTCACCTATCTGTTTGACCAGGATCTTTGGGATGAGGGGATTTTTCATGTCAAATACGCCATTCCGCACTCCGACGCAGCCAGTCTCAGCCAAGAGGACAAGGACCGTTTCGTCAAAGAAGGGTTTCTTTTCGAACACAGCCACAGTCTGACAGACCAGATTGGTGGACAGCTGGAGGCAGGTTTTGTTCTCACCGCCCTTTACGAAGATGGCGATGACAACGAACCTTTGTCCAAGTACATGCCTCTTTTCATCGCCACCCGGGCGGTAAAGCCTTAGATTTACCGACCTGATGGCCCATTTGACGGCTGGGTCATTTCCACGGTGCCAGTATGCGGAAGGTGATTCGAGTTTTGTCGCAGGCAATCACTGGATATATACATTTTGAAGGAATTGGAGTATAGGTAACTATCATGGATGACTATCCAACGATACCGACTCTAGAAACGTCACGGCTCATCCTTCGAGCATTCGACCAAGATGATGCCTCGGCACTACACCAGATTCTTTCGGAGCCAGGAGTGCTGCGTTACTTTCCTTCCGATAAACCCCCTCCCCTCGAGCGAGTTGAAAGAATAGTCGAGTCACATAGAAAACATTGGGCGGACAATGAATATGGCTGGTGGGCCGTTGAGGATAAGGGGAATGGTGTGCTGGTTGGCTGGTGCGGACTTGGCCTTCTAGAGGAGACCAATGAGGTTGAGATCAAGTATTTGCTCAGACGCTCGCATTGGGGGCGTGGTATCGCCACGGAGGCCGCTGTTCCCTGTATCGATTACGCCTATCGTGAAACAGATCTAGAAACGATCATTGGCCTCACCCATCCAGAGAATATCGCTTCCCAAAAGGTCCTGAAGAAGATTGGTTTGACCTTTCGAAACGAGGCGGAGTACTTTGGCATGACCTGCTATCGATTCACAATAGAAAGAGCTGAATACGATTCAAAACCGCGCTAAGCCCATGATATAATCTATTCTGGTGCTGCTTAACTAGCTTGAATCGGCTATCGTGAATCTGCTTGGCGAAATTGGATAGCTCGTCTCTCTGTCGGCTGCATCGCAACTCACATGAACCGGGACATTAAAGCCAAATCCGCTGCCATTCTCCTCTTTTTCGTCATAGCCAGTGGGATTTATCAGACCACTTTTCGGATCAAAGAGCCTCAGGCGCCTTCAGGGGCGAGTACCTGGTCCATCGTCGCTATTGATCCCGCTACTGGTGATGTCGGCGCTGCGGGCGCCTCATGTGTGCCGGTAAACGCGGCCGTGCTGGCGGCTCTCGTGCCCGGGAAAGGCGCCGCCGCAACCCAGGCCGAATTTGTCATTGAGAACCGGGATAAGGTCTTTGAACTCCTGCAGGCTGGGCTAACGTCCGGGGAGATCCTCGATCAAATGACCGGCAGCTCGGTTGATTCCAATTTGGCCCTTCGCCAATACGGAATCGTAACCCTCTCCGATGGCCTGGTTGAAACGGCCGGTTTTACTGGAGAAGGAAACTTTGATTGGGCTGGGGACCGGCAGGTCCCACCCTCGTCCGTATCTGCTCAGGGGAACACGTTGGAGAGCGAAGAAGTTGTCACCCATGCCCTGGCTGCTTTTCAGGCCGAGGACATCGGACCCATACCAATGGCCGAGCGGTTGATGCGAGCTCTAGAGGCCGGTTCAGCCGCCGGTGGTGACAAACGGTGTAATCGGGACGACCTACAGCAAACGGCACTGTCAGCCTTTGTCATTGTGCTGCAGGCTGACCAGGAACCTTTTGCTGCACCTTTTTCGGCATCGACCTCACTTGACGGCCCGGTCGTGCCCTGGCTATACACGTCGGTGATAGAGGAGGCTGGCGGTCCAAATCCGGTCATAGAACTCCGGCGTCAATATAATGGCTGGCGTGAGACCCACCTTCCCCCCTGTCCACTTTGCGAGCAATTTCCCATCGAAGTACCTGCTGGAGGATTGGGGCTCGAAGAGGCGACGCGGCAGTCGGACTCCCAACAACCGCAGACGGTTGAGCCCGCTGCGACCCAGGCGGATCCGGCGCCCAGTGCCACTCCTCGACCAATGTCGACTTCAACCCCAGGCGATTCAGGTGAGTCGACAGGTGCTGGGACAGATCCGATCATCTTCTTGGTTTCCATCGTGCTAGTCGTTGTCGCTGCTGTTGTCGTCATCTTTCGGCTGCGTCGTTCCCGTCTGGACGAATAGCCGGTAGCTAAGGAGTCGCTGTTGGATCTTAACCCAGAGGATGGAGGAGGCTCCCGGCCCTGGCTCACGGCGTTGCTCTATGCCATAGGGATAGATAGCTTAGTAATAGGGCTGTTTTATTACTGGTTCGGCTCAGCAGACCGTCACCTCGTTTTCCTCTACGATCATGAGATGGGCCCTTTTGTGCCGGACACATCTCCCTTCAGCCCGGTGACGAGCAGCCGTTATTGGATGGCAGGTCTCGTTGCTGTAGGGGCCGTCATGGTCTTGTATCTCCTTACAAATTGGATTCTAGGCCGTCTTAGCTCGGGTTATGGGGCGCCAGTCTGGTGGCGGGTGTGGTTGCTCGCTTCACCACTATTAGCACTCTCCATCCCCCTGATCACCATGACGTTAAATCAGCCCGTTATGACCCCCGGGATTGCCGCTCAGACAACGATAGTCATGATCGCGGCCTTGGCTCTGGCCCTGTCGTCAGGCAGGTTGGCTGTGGAAAGACCCGTTGATCTCATCTGGTTGGCCTTCGATGGTCTTGGATTGATGATGGTCCTGGTTACATTGCCAGGTCTCCAATTTCTGGGACGGTGGCTTGAAAACGGACGCTTCGAATACATAGTGGGGATGACTGCCGGCTGCTGCTCGGGCTTAGCCTGGCTTATTTTCATGAGCGTCCTGCGGGTTTGGCGGCGCCGTTCAATTCCCTCGTCTATGGAGCTGCTTTTGGCCGGTTTCGCCGTCTCCTATCTGTTTTTACCACTGATCCACCATCTGGTTTTCACAGATGGTTACCGCTACATTACCGACAGTGAGAATTTCTTTGCCCGGAACATGCTGCTCCAGATGGCAATATGGTTGTTTGCCATTGTAGTGTCCGTCGCTGCCGCCGCCTTTCGCAATCGCCTGGCAAGCTCGCGCCAAGAGTTAGCTATAGTCACTTGAGAAGTCACCTCGACTATTATCTAAATCTGAAGTACACATTGAATTGTCATTGAAGTTCTTATCCTGCTCATATCAAGGCATTGAGGGCGATAATCAGGAGTATTCGAGATGAAGTACGGTATTGTCTTACCTTTCGGCGATGCGCTGACAGCTGCCAACTTCGCCTATGACGCGGAAAATGCTGGCTGGGATGGATTCTTCGTCTGGGAACCAGTCTGGGGAGTAGATGCCTGGATTTCACTTACTGCGGCAGCCATGCGGACCGCCAGTATTCGACTCGGCACCATGCTGACGCCTGTTTCGAGGATGCGACCCTGGAAATTGGCCAGCGAGACGGCCACGCTGGACAATCTTTCTGCCGGGCGGGTTATCCTCTCGGTTGGGTTAGGGGCCGTTGATTCGGGATTTGTGGAATTTGGTGAGGAGACAGACAAAAAAACCAGGGCCGAATTGATGGACGAAGGACTGGATATACTCACCGGACTATGGGCGGGTCAGCCCTTTGAGTATAGAGGTAAGTACTACGCCGTCGAAGAAACTGAATTCTTCCCTCCTGATCCACCAGTCCAAAAACCGCGAATCCCGATCTGGGTGGTTGGCGCCTGGCCCCGTATGAAGTCGATGCGCCGCGTTTTGCAGTACGATGGCTTGCTGCCCGTTGTCATGGATTCCAATGGGGAGTTCAAGGAAACGACCCCAAACGCTATTCGGGAGATGAAGTCCTATATCAATCTATACCGGACCCTTGACACGCCCTTCGACATCATCATGGAAGGAGAAACGCCCGGGTATGATCACGAGGAGAGCTCGGCCATCGTTAAGGTGTGGAAAAATGCCGGGGTGACCTGGTGGATCGAAGCCATGTGGAACGCCCCGAGAAACGAGTCAGGGCAGGAACTAGTTCACCAGCGGATCATGCAAGGACCGCCTTCCGTAGAGTAGCCAGGGAAAGGCTCATCTCTTAATCCCCTATCCGCCATCCCCTTCCATGCCAAAGATATGGAGATTATCATACTCCCGACCCATAGCGATCTGCACTTCCCCGCTGTTCATGCCATAGACAATTGACCACTGGGTATTTTCTTGGGAGACACGCTGAAGGAGGTCCATAGCCTCCGTTGTGGAAAGTTGGCCCTCCTTCTCCTCGAGGGTCTGGCCAAGCTCATCATAGCGCCGGCAGACGCCTTCCGCGGAATCGTCATGGGCTGATCTGAGAAAGTTGGTGGCGCGATGCCAGGGCAGCTGGTTGGGGATGACAATCATCTCTCCCCTGAAGAATTCGACTAAGACGCCCTGCCCGGTCGCATCGGCGATCAGATAGTGAAGTGGAGGGCCATCGCCCATGTCGACGTTGTAGTTGGCTATGATCGCTACCGCTTCGTCCACGTCGCTGGCGTGATCGAGCACCTCGCGAATCACGCCTAAGGAGCCTATGACTTCTTTATCGGGATCTGGTTGAATGTCGCCGGGAGGAACAGCCGCCATGCCCATGACTAAACCCATTTCATTCATGCCATCAAAGGGGATCATCGGAGCATCAAGAAGCCGTACACGCTCGCCGAGGGGAAGTTGGTCCAATTCGGCTGATCGCTCCCCTCCATATCCCAAGTATTCGATATCGACCATGGAAACCGAGGCGTATCCTCCCGGCGGATCGGTGAATAGGAGCAGAGCTGGGCTGAACCGCCAGTCGAAATTCCGGCCGTACAGCATACCGGAACTGTCACCGGAGCTGGCGCCGACAACGGAGTTGGCGCCGAACGCCGCGAATAGAGAGCATGCCCAGGTTTGTTCTAGTGTCTGTGCTGCCTCGTTTGAAGACTCTTCTGATCCCTGCCCGTTGAGTTCGGCTATAGGCTCGCCATAGCTACCCGCATAATGCATTGTATAGAGGGGAAAGTCATCCACCTTCCGAAGGCTGCTTAAGCTTTCCGTCTCCTCGGCTGATAGCCCAGGGACCGAGTCGGTTTCAACAGCCTGATCTGTCGGCGAGATCTCCTGAGTAGCTAAAGCAGTAGGAGATGGTAAAAGCGTCGGTGTAGCAGCCTCGTCCGCAAACCTGCAGCTCGCAAGACAAATGAGAAATACCAGTCCAATAGCAAAGCGAAAAGTTGGCCATCGATCTTTAAACGATCTCGCCCAAATCATCATACTTTCCACAATGTCACTGTATACGCGCATAGGAGATCTCAACCGCCTTGGCTTCTTCTCCAGCGGGGGAAATATTGTAGGCGGTGATGGTGATATGATTGTCGTCGATGATTTCGACCGCGGTCCGCCAGCCCCAATCAGGACCACCTCCCGAATCGGGGTAGCTGCCCAGCACCGAGAATCCCCGCTCGAGTTTCGAACCTGTCGAGAACAACATTCCTGTGCTCATGTGCAGGTTATCAATCCAGGAACACTCAAATATCTCGCGACTGGCGTGGTAGCCAAAGATGGCCATGCCTTCCATTGCGCTTCCAACAAGAGTGCCAGTGTATTCGTGAACGGCAAATCGACCATCCAATAACATACGAATCTGTCCTTCAATGGGCGATTCGTCGGCTAATACTCCAGGCTCAAACCATGTTTTGGCCACACCTCTCCACTGGCCAACCAGCTGGCCTAATAGATGATGTGGTCCACCGGGCATTTTCGACTCTTCGAACTTCTCTTCATCCATCTG
>DASRZI010000379.1:0-2380 GCA_035686605.1 Candidatus Zixiibacteriota bacterium | reverse complement strand
GATGTATTCAGCGTGGCGGTATTGGTTGGTGTAGCTTTCTTCCTTCTCAGGCGCTTCGTCACACGGGATGCTGCGCTATCCATTCGCGAGAATGTTAAGCTGAACCCAAAGGCCCTCTCTGGTATTCCCAGGGACTCCTTGATCGTCGGCGTGTTCATCCTATTGCATGTTGGATTTCGTTTCCTGGGGCAATCCTTCATGATAGCGATGGAGGGAGCAGACAGCACCCAGCCCTTCGCCAACCTGGTAAGCAAGCTTTGGTCTGGTATGTCCCCTGCTGCCCAGGATGTGGGCTGGCATATCTGCTGGTGGATAGCTTTGGGCCTGATTCTGGCCTTCATCCCCTATTTCCCTTACAGCAAGCACGCCCATCTGTTTATGGGACCCATCAACATCGCCACCCGGCGAACCAGAAAAGCACTTGGAGCCATGGACCCGCTGAACTTCGAGGATGAATCGATCGAGCAGTTCGGCGCTGCCCGGTTGACCGACCTCTCCCAGTCACAGATTTTTGATGCCTATGCCTGCATCATGTGCAACCGCTGCCAGGATGCCTGCCCGGCTTATACAACCGGAAAAGAGCTTTCACCTGCTGCTTTAGAAGTCAACAAACGCTACTATCTCAGGAGTAAAATGGGCGTGTTGGCGGGCGGACAGGACGACGAAGCCATGCTTCTTGATTATGGCATCAGTGAAAGTGCTGTTTGGGCCTGTACAACTTGTGGAGCATGTATAGAGGTCTGCCCTGTAGGGAATGAGCCCATGTTTGATATTCTCAATATTCGCCAAAACCAGGTGATGATGGAGTCCTCATTCCCCCACGAATTGCGCGGCGCGTTCAACGGAATGGAACGCCTGGCCAATCCATGGGGAATGACTGAAGATCGAATGGCTTGGACCGCGTCTCTTGACTTCGATGTTCCAACCGTTCAAGAGAATCCCGACTACGATCTGCTTTACTGGGTGGGCTGCGCCGGAGCCTTCGATCCCAGCGCTCAGGAAATTGCCAGGGCTATGGCTAAGCTCTTGCACAAGGCCGGCATCAACTTCGCCGTACTGGGGAACGATGAGACCTGCACTGGCGATAGCGCTCGTCGAGCCGGAAATGAGTATTTGTTTTATGAGATGGCCTTGATGAACATCGAGACCCTCAAAGGAATTGGTGCGGATAAGAAGTCAATTGTGGCCACTTGCCCCCACTGCCTGCATACGATCGGTAATGAATACGCTGATTTCGATGGACACTTCAACATCATCCATCATACCCAATTGATAGCTGACCTGATCAAGAAAGGGAAACTCAGCCTCAAAGATGGGAAGGGCGTGGAGCAAACCACCTTTCACGATCCTTGTTATCTGGGCCGGCACATTGGAGAATACGATGCTCCGCGAAACTTGCTAAGCGCCGTGGGTGCCGCTCCGCTGGAGATGGCTCGCAGCCGGGAGAAGTCGTTCTGCTGCGGCGCGGGTGGGGCTCAGATGTGGAAAGAAGAAGAACATGGACAACGGGCAGTGAGCATGGATCGCTTTGTGGAGGCTCAGGCTACAGGAGCAAAGACCTTGGCAACCGGCTGTCCCTTCTGTGCTATCATGATGAAGGATGCCAACACCGAAGCTGGAGATGTGTTGGAAGTGAAGGATATCGCCCAAGTGGTAGCGGATGCGATATCATAGGTGCTGTGAAAACCGAATTATCTGTGAAAGAAATAATTTCGAATAGGAAGCCACGTCCAATCATCTTCGTCATCCTCCTGTCCATCTTGATAGTGACAGCCTGCCGGTCTGGACCATACGAGGAAACCTTCGATAAGACCGGAAATTGGGGGAATGGCACCACACCTGATGTTGTCGGCCTTGTTGACAATAGCGTTTACGAGATGCTGGTAAAGAGCAACAGCGGTCTTTATCTCGCCACAGCTGGTGAAACATTCGGCGACGGCGACTATGAAGTCGAAGCCACCCAAATTGCAGGTCCTTTGAATAACGGCTACGGCTTCTTATTCAAGGTGGATGAAACCAGCGATTCATTCTATGTCTTTGAAGTAAGCGGCGACGGTTGGATTTGGATCGGGCGGTGCGCCGATCTATGCGAATCTGAGCAGGTCCCCCTGGTCGGAGGTGACTGGTTCCGGTCACCGGCGATCAACCAGGGGCTGCAAGCAACCAATAACCTTCGAGTCGTCATCGACGGAACATTGATGACCTTCTACGTGAACGGCGTCGAGGTCGGCCGTACCTCCGATGATCGTTTGACAGAGGGTGATATCGCCGTTATGGTAGAAACACTGGGTGAGAGTGGCGTTCGCGTCATTTTCGATAATTTCCGATTCACACCCAGTAATTCCAGCACTTAATGAGGAACAGGAAGAAACGGTCAACC
>DASRZI010000378.1:0-9565 GCA_035686605.1 Candidatus Zixiibacteriota bacterium | reverse complement strand
AGTGGCCTTATCCTGCGCCCGGATGGCTCATCCGAAGTGGTGTATCCGTCGAACGGGGAATACAGTCTTCATCTACCAGGAGCGACCAACCACAACGATCCGAATCCAGAGTTGCTCGCCATAGGTGGCCGGCCGCTGATACTAATCGAGTCCGGTTCGAATTAGCGATCCGGCTCAAGCAAACGTTCCTCAACTCCCTGATGATGCGTCTCAGGGCGGATTCTCAGCGCCGACTATCTCGGATGCCTGCAAGGTGAATGCCACCAATGGTCAGAGGATCTTTAAGATCTGGATCAATGGGAACTCATTCGCTTTACACTAGTACCTCGGCCTTTATTGACTCCTTTCTTATCGTCGCATTACATCCCTGAGCCGTTTCCAGGAAGGTTTGACGATTTCCGCGTCAGCCTCGACGATCGATTGGCCGCTGTATCTCGCTTTGATAAACGCTTCGGTCAGCTCACCAGCCTCGTCGGAGACACCTGGCCAATTCTCCTTCAAATCGCTCAAAAACTCAGAAGGTGTTTCTCCTTCCTGCCTTTCGACTCCTCGATCCCCGGCTCGTTTGACCGTTGATAGATAATAATAGCGAATCCAATCTCTGGGCGACAATGAACGCAGCCGGATTAGGGGCCAGATAAATGGCGATGTCACCATTGGCCGGTTCACGGCTGCTAACGTAGAGCGAATTTCATCGCCAACAAACTGTATCTGCTTAAACAAGCGGCGCCACTGTATGCGCAACCAAACCTTGAAACGACGCCACCAGTGGACGAAGCTCCCTCTTTTCATGCGAATATCTCGATTTCGCCCCAGATAGATGATCGCCAAGACGATAGCTGCCAGGATTATTATCCAAACAGCGCTTCCCAGTATCAGTTCAGTGATATCGCTAGGGGGCGAATTCAGTTGGGGAACGTCAGGGAGGATCTCATCCAGATTCAAAGGTGAGATGGGTTCGCCGCTGGTTGTTCTCAAAAAACCAAGCGAAAGTAAATAAAAGAGGGCTGACAAGACAAATACGAATAGACCTAGCAGCAGGAGTGCTATCCAGCCAATAGCCTGAAATACACCAGATACATCGACAGTTGAAGTTATAGGAATGAACATGGCTGAAAATGCGATGAGGAAGAGTAATATCAAACTATACCGGCGCCACGAAGTAAAGATCCGCTTCTCAATCTTTACCCCTTCGTAAGTCCAACGAGCGCTGAGCATTGCCAGTCGGCCTTCGCTCGCCAATAAGAAACCACCGAGGAAATAGACCAGCAGTGCAATCAGCATTCCAGGCTGCAATCCAATTCTGGTTAAAGATCGCAAGGACTGGATACCTGAGTCGCTGCTTTCCATCTGGACAAGGTCAAAGGTCGAAATCCCGGCGCACAGAATCAAAATAGCGCCGCCGACGGCCCATTCCCGATAGTACCTCTGCAGCAATGATTGGCGGTCAACCAATAGCGGTGAGTATTCATCACCAGGTGAATCTGATCTTGAAGATCGCTTTCGGCGAGCCAGTTCAGACCGTTCTAGCGATAGACGAGAAAAGAGGTCAGTAAGGTTAGTAGTTCTTAGAAGAATGAAGAGTGTAATGAAGGATGCTAGCACAAAGAATAGATCAAGAACGGCTTCGGGATGCCGTAGAATCTCGTAGAAGTCGGACTGATCGGGAAAACTGCTGGTTATCATCCAGGTATAGAACCTTAATAGGACGACGAAAACGATCAGCTCCGCGCCATGTATTTTTATCGCGCTGACAGACCGGTCTGGTTTCTTTTGCCAGCGAGATGTCAATGCCGATTCGATGGCCACAATGATGAAGAAAGGCAGCAGGAGTATCCATGGTTGTTCAGGCCAAATTAGCGAAAAAACCAACATTGGCCCGAAGAACAAGGCAACGACAATCGAGGCGATCAGAAACGGCCTGGCGTGGGTGCCCTGCTGGTAGCCGGCATCCACAGTGCTCTCTGACGGTGGAATCTCTGTTACCTGACTCATGGAGTTATGACTCTTTGGTACTTGGACCGGCCGTCTTGCCGCCAAGAATCAAACATGTATCCGGCCTGACCGTTTGGGGATTCGCCATTTTGCCAGATCCTCCGTCCTGCCTACCTTGTATGCCTGGAAACCCAGACTCCGGGCACGATCTCGGATCGGCCGGATCTCCGTAAACGGCTCGACTACGATAAGCACGGGGCTATAGCCAGCTCTTACCAGTTGGTGCATCGCGCTGCATGTCTTCTCATCACCGGTTGGGGTAATGGTGACGATCGTCGTCCCCCAGCTTAGGTGGTTGCAGGCCGGACGAATCCATTCGAAAAATGGACCGCTTCTTTGAACCTCGATCCTCGCCAGCCTCTCCAAGACCTTCATCAGATGTGCCCTTCCTGGTTTTGGAGGAATAATCCAAGCACCCGCTCCATGGGGTCTCGGTCCGTCTTGATCTCGAGTGTTATCCTGTATGTTTTTTTCAGGCATCTGAAGACGACCGGTCTCATGATCAAAAGTTCCAGAATCTTCTGTCCTATAGATGAGCGGATCAATGCCGTTCGTCGCGACGCCTATGGCCTGTCGCTCACCGCTAAGATGTGTGGCAATGGAGGCCGCAACCACGATTGCCCATTCCGGACCGTCATAACGAGTTTGCCTGCTGTACTGGCTGGGGTCGAGATTAAGGAGGATTAGGGTCTCCAGTGACTTGACAGGCTCAAAGGTCCTCACCAGGAGGTCATCATGGTGGGCACTAACTTTCCAGTTGATATGCCTGATAGAGTCTCCGGATTGGTAATCTCGAATGCCAATAGGACGGGCTGGATCTTCAAAGATTCGTTGGCGAGTGGGAATTATTCCGTAAGGTAGTCGAGAAGGTAAACCAAGATGGCTCAAGGGGATGATAGCAGGGAAAACTGTGAGATAATCAACCGGAAGCCGGTTGGATACTTCACGAATTCCGAAGAGATCACCGGCGGATACCATTAGTGGTCCCAAGCGATAGTATCCCCGTTTCATGGCCTTCACCTTGTATGAAATATGCTTAGTCTCCTTTGATCGAAATCCCATCGCCCTTTTTGCTCCCTGCCCAATCACTAAAGCAGGAGGGACGCTCTCAACGGCATTAAGCCAGGGAATGGGAAGCCAGCTCTGGTTGAAAAGAGTGATCTGAACTTCAACGATTTCGCCAAGAAAGGCGTTTTGATTGTAAAGGCGGCTGAGTTTTAGCTTGCGTACAATTCTTGGGGTTACAAGTTGGCCAACAACGTATATACCAAGACAAACATAGACTACGTAATAGATAAAATCTACGCGGAATACGAATGCCAATAGCAGCAGCCCGATGGCCAATATTAGTATGCTACTCATAGAGTTGATAGAGCTAAGCGGAAGCCTTAACTAAAGGGTAGACATCCTAGATCGAATCTCAATTCCAACTACAAACGACCAATCTCTAACTCTGTTTCATCCAGGACGGAAGAGATGATTTTTTCGACGGACGCACCGCGTAGAGCACTCTCTGGATGGACTATGCAGCGGTGAGCTAGAATCGTAGACGCTAGAATCTTCACATCATCTGGGAGGACATAATCTCGTCCCTTTATGCTCGCATAAGCCTGCACTCCTCGATACAAGCCGTGGCTGCCTCGGGGACTTGCGCCCAGAAGCAGATCGGGATTCTTGCGGGTTGCGGATACGAGTCTTACGATGTAGCTACGCACGGTCTCGTCCACATGCACGTCCCAAATCTTCTTGGCTAATTCAGGTATCTCATTGCCGTCAACGACCTGCTCAATCTCATCGATAGGGTGCTCCTTCCGCAGATTGTCTAGCATTTGCTCTTCGGTCTTCTCATCTAAGTAGCCCAGAGTTAGCCGCATCAAGAACCGGTCAAGCTGCGCTTCCGGCAAGGGGAAAGTACCTTCATACTCGATAGGATTTTGGGTAGCCAATACCACAAAGGGTCGACGTAACGGTCTCGTAATCCCGTCAACAGTTATTTGCCGTTCTCCCATGCTCTCCAGAAGCGCCGACTGGGTTCTAGGCGTCGCTCGGTTGATCTCATCGGCAAGGACTATGTTGGCGAATGCCGGTCCCGGGATGAAATTGAATGATTGGGTACCGCGGTCAAATACTGAAACACCGGTGACGTCACTCGGCAAGAGATCGGGTGTGCACTGAATCCGTTTGAAGTCAACACCCAGCGTTATCGCAATAGAGCGGGCAAGCATCGTTTTGCCCGTACCAGGAACGTCTTCAAGGAGCAGATGGCCTTCGCAGAGCAAGGCGACGATTACCAGCTCAATTTTCTCTCGTTTTCCGATAATGACCTTTTCGACGTTATCGATAACGTCTTTGGCGAATCGTTGAACTTCATCCATATCTGTATTCTCTAGCGCGAAAATCGGATTTAGTCAGGTTCAGGACGCCAAATCCGAGTACAACAATCATAGCAGCACGTCGCTCTTATCCGTTCATGCATAGGGGAAATATCGCGATCTAGAAGTATAATAGCACACATAAGCGAGATATCGACCAGCCCACTGCGCTGCGTCGATCGTCTCTTCTCCCACCATATGCGGCTCACGATTTTGTCGATGATTGTCCGGTCTTCTGGAGTGTTGGTAAGGAGCTTGCGGATAGTTCTTCGTCATGTTTGTAGTCTCTTTTGAGGATATCTATTGTCACCTTCGGAACCATTTGATACTCAGCTAGCCAATGACCTGGCTCGTCTAGAAGCATTCAATAAGCATCATTATAGACCCAACACATATCTCCATAAGTGGTGGGCCAGACGCTGCGGCACTACTTTTCGTCTACTGCTCAAGCATCTGGCAGCGATGGATGGGCATAGAGACTATTACGAGGGTGGGGGCCTGGAAGGAACCATCGTCCTCGACCCAATGATGGGTGGTGGGACGACACTTCACGAAGCGATCAGGATGGGTGCAAACGTCATTGGATTTGATCTGGATCCAATTCCAGTCGTCCAGGCCAAAGCCTCGCTTTCGGCAACAGATCTGTCAAACCTCGAGGAAGCGTACGAGGCATTGTATGATGAGTTAGATGACTCCCTTGCCCCGGTGTTTACTTCTCTTTGCCCGGTCTGTTCAAAACAATCACGAATGCGATATATGCTTTACGGCCAGAGACGTCGTTGTGGTTGCGATGATGTCATCATGGTTGATTCTTTGGTGCTGCGCGAAGAAATGAATGATTTGTCTATCAGCCTGTGCCAGACATGCCATTCAGTGATTCCAGCAGGAGGCAAATGCAAACTAAGTCATACCGCGGCAAAACCACAGCTTATTGTGAAAGGGAGTAAAACCTGTCCTAAATGCAACCAGACCTATGAGGAGTTGACAGACCTACCTTATTACAAGCGCTATAGTCCGCTAACTGTCATCAGCGATTGTCATGAACACGGTGTGCTTTTCGGTTCAGTCGACGATTATGATCTCGGACAACTTGAGCAAGCCGATCGGGCTCGATCAAAGATTAATTTCGATGAATCCCTCCAGATAGAGATTGGTCCGAAAAGCATAGGACTGCATCGAAAACGCATCGATTCATACGATGATCTCTTTTCAAGCAGGCAGCTTCTCTACCTGCAGAAGGCGATTAACCTGCTGCAGAAGGTAGATTATCCTGCTCACCGTTTTCTCAGCCTACTGGTTTCGACTTCGCTTGAATTTAACTCGATGCTTTGCGGATACAAAGGAGCCAGGAAGCGTCGTGCAGGTGCAATTAGACATTCATTTTCACACCATGGTTACACGTTTCCATACACGGCGTTAGAAGCGAATCCGGTCTATCCAGCCCGAACATCAGGGACATTGGCCAAGCTCTTTCATGACCGCATTCGAAAGGCTAGAGCGTGGTCGCTGAATCCACGAGAGAGGGTAATTGGAGGCAGGGTGGGGAGATTTCTGACTATTGAAGGTGAAGTCGACCGCGGAACAGAGATTAATGATCCTGGTGATCTGAAAGCTGGCAAACGTCGATTCCTGGTGAGGCAGCTGTCTGCTACTTCACTGCCTCTTGACGACGGCATCGTTGATTTCGTCGTGACCGATCCTCCCTATTTTGACAGCGTTCAATATGCCGATCTTTCGGCCTTCTTTCGAGTGTGGCTGAAGCAATTGAGTAATACTGAGGGGGAACCGGACATCGAATGGGACTATGATCTAATATCCGACGCGGTTTCATCAGACATCAGATCAGACAACATTGGCAGAGCTGAGAGATACACGCGGATTATGGGCCAGGTATTTCTCGAGTGCCGGCGAGTACTGCGCCCTGAAAGCGGCCGGCTAGCCTTAACTTTCCACCATTGGGACCCACTAGCTTGGGCATCCCTAACAACAGCATTAGCGAGAGCGAGATTCGAATTGTTGGAGCTTCACGTGGTCCATTCTGAGAATCCAATCTCGGTCCATATCGCCAATATGCGGGCCTTAACAGATGATGCCATCTTGATACTTGCATCATCACAGACAGAGAGGGAATTGACTTGGGCTAAGCCAGCGAAGATCAGCTACGAGTCCAGTGCGGAATTCTGTCACGACTGCGCGACCCTACTAGGTTGGATGCTGAGCTCCAAGCAAGGCGAGGAAGATATTGGACTTGATTGGCAGCAAATGCTGCGCAGTCGTTGATGCGCAGCATCGCCACCTGATGATTAGATATTTATCCCAGTTTATCCTGCCAGAAATGCGTCAAGGCTTTCTTTACTGATTCGATATACCTTGCCGATCTTTCTCGCCTTTAGGTCACCAGCTTCGATGGCCTCCAAAATATCCGATTCAGAAACCTGGACGAATTCAGCGGCCTGGGCCGGGGTCAGAATGTCGGGCATCTGGCTTGCTGCCGCAGCCTGCTGTTGAGCCGGCTGCTGGGGGGCTTGCTGCTGTTGTTGTTGGTAATTTTGCTGCTGTTGAACTGCTGACAGGCCCATCATGCCAATGCCCAATTCACCAAGCCCAGCTCCAGATCCACTCTCAGCGGCTGCCATTCCGACATCGAGCGTCTTCATCTGTGTATAACTCGTGCCGTAGCCCATCCGCGAAACGACTTCGAGAGAGTCAGGATGCAGTCCCATTCTGATGTTGAAGTCAATCATCGTCATGCCGATCGCATCAAAGTCTGTCTGAAGCATCCCGGAGAGAAGATCGTTGAGGTCTTGAGAAAAGGATTGTAATTGGGCAGGTCCGAGATCCTTGGCGATAGCCAATTCGCTCATTTTATCTTGCATCATAACGCCCAGCATCGGATCGAGACGATCCTTTAGCTGTACCAAGCGAACGCTTTCGCGAAAGGCGTCCATGGCGTTCAGAAAACGCCAGGGTTCTTTGACCTTTGCCACGTAGGTTCCATTGCCGATGATGGCGCTGGCACCAGGGGGACGAGTAAAGTGTTCGATGACTATCGGCGCCGTAGTTCCCCATTTGAAGGTCATATCGGTTGTCTTTACAAAATAGACATCGGCTGTAAATGGAGTGTCACCACTAAACGCCGCGCCAACGATCTTCTCTAGGAGCGGAAGGTTGGCTGTGGTAAGGACGTGGGTTCCCGGTTGGAAGGTTCCCAATGCTTCACCACTTCTAACAAATACCGCAACTTCGCCCGGATTAACGATACAAGGGGATCCAAGGCGAATATCACCTGGACCGCCCTTAGGGAATTTCTGAACTATTTCATCTCTTAGCCAGGGCTCTGCCATTACTCGGTCAAATATTCGGGCCATTACTATGTCTCCTCACAGAATACTGATAGTGGAATCTGGCTGTTATTGCTCGTTATCGCAAGCCACAGTTCCAATAGGTCGAAAAGAAGTCGCTAGGCGTCGCTGGCGATCATTATGAGACACCAGACAGAATCTCTTGACGAGAGTCGAAAGTAGCATTCGCCTCTCTCAGAGTGCTGTCAAGTGTTCGAGTAGCATCATCAATATCACCCTCGTCGACCGTTGAAAGTTCGACCATATTGACTTCTTCACTGATCTTCTCGCTATAGGCGAGCATGGACTCGTCAAAAGCGTAAATTCCGGATAGATCATCTTCCTTAATCTTAACGGCGTCGAAAAAACCAGCATAACCCTGTGGTGCGTCTCGGATCTTTCCAATCAACCCCATCAACCGTGTATCTGCTCGGCCAAGCGGTTCAGCATGATCCATCGCTTTCACGATATCGCGGCTCAGCTCCTGTAGGGCATTGGCTAGGGTCATTCTTGATGCCTCAAGTCGAGAGGCGATCGTCTCTCGAAGGATCTGGTCGGCTTCACGGCGCCGGCCCTTCTCAATGTAACCGCTAAAACCAGGTATCTTTGCCGCAAGATTCCCTAGGGCAGATGACTCATCCTGGATCTTTCCATACATATCGGGCACTGAATCTTTTTTCATCCGGGTTTACTCCTTTAAACATGAGCAAGGACTCACTAATATAACGAAGATGACACCCACTGAGTATAGCACACGTTTTTGGTCAGGGTTACTGGTTTTCGGAGCTATTATTGTTGAGCCATCGGCGGATAAGGAGGTCGAGGTTACCATCTTTCTGAAGATTCTCAAGGCTTGAATTAAGTCGATCGAGCAAGACCTCATCTCCTGACCGGACCACCAGGGCAAAAGGTTCGGCCGAGATAGTCTGATTGCCCAACTTGAGTTCGGGAGATTGGGCAGCAAGCAAGCGCCCTGTGATGCTGTCCGTGATAGCCACGTCTGCTTTACGATTTTCTACGGCTCTGACTGCTTCGTCTACATTTTTAAAGGGAATCACGGTTGCGCCAGGGTTCTTGCGCTTCCATTGATTGGCAAGCACGTGTCCCTCTGAACCTAGTTCTACGGCTATTGTCGATTCAGATGCTTCGTCCAGGGTGTGGAACACCGATTCCGCCCTCGAAACCAGGATCTGACCAGCATCATAATATGAGCTGCTATAAGCGAAGTCCCTGGTTTTCTCCGGTAGCACCACCATGGCCGATATCAGTACATCGACCTGCCCCGTGAATAGGGCGTCATACAGACCATCATAACCGAAGTGTGAGTAGTCCACTCTTAAGTCTAAATCGTCGGCAATGGCGTTGGTTAAGTCAATATCGATACCTTGAAGCACGCCATCCTTCATGGATTCAAATGGAGGATAAGTAGGATCTAGACCGACACGAATAGTTCCGGATTCCTGGATGCGCTGCCAAGTTCCGGCAGAATCACCACAACCAGAAAGGGCACCTGAGACTAGAAGAAACACGAGGTATACGAATGACAAGTATCGCGCTCTTGTGTCGATTACGGACATTTTGTAACCATTTTCTGCTGCGTCAATATTCACAAATAAGTAGACATAAAGTAACAGCTACGCTGTTGTCCCGAACGCTCCGTTGATGAAGAAAGGGCTAGGGCGATTTAGCTCTGTAATGCTAGTTTCCGGTAAATTCTTTTAAAGCGTCGTAAATGGGTTTGCTGACAAACTCCGGCGTGACAAAGGTAAAGTTATCGGGGTATCCTTTTGTTGGCGCAGGATACCTAAACGACCAGAAAGCTATCATTTCGACATAGGGCCAGTTTTGTTCGGCGTA
>DASRZI010000377.1:0-2780 GCA_035686605.1 Candidatus Zixiibacteriota bacterium | reverse complement strand
AGATCCAGACGGTGCAGGTCATAGTAAACCTCACCTGGCTGCCAGACCTGGGTTGACCAGCGTCCATTGGCAGGGCGTTGATCATGCTGGGCGACGATCTGCCCCTGATTATCAACCAGATGCATAAAGACAGTCAGGTCTCGCTTGATATCTAGCGTTGTACGCCACATTAGCTGTACCGGCAAAGCTTCTCCTGGGGTCAGCGGGCGGTCGGGAAGAGCCAGGTTGATGAGTTCAATCCCGTTTACCCATTGGTTATAGGCCTGTTTTTCAGCCACTAAATCTTCTTGCTGAGGTGGCTCAGATTTGCCCAGCCACAGCCAGCCAACCTGAACATCAGAATTTAGCACCTCCGGGGCAAAGGTCAAGGGTAGACCGCCATTTCGACTCGGATCGAATATCGACACGCCCAGTCGCAATGCACCCGGTTCCATTTCGGCAGGGATCGGCAAACGCACTGGAATTCTCAGATTATCGCCTGGCTGCCAGCGATCGCTCTGGTACAAACCGTCAAAAGGCGCCGTTTTGGTCCAGGTCACTCGCTCGTAAGTTTCAACATCCACCAGATATGCTTCGATGGCCAGATCTGGCGGCTGAGCCAACTGAACAGTCAGGTCGAGCCAGACAGCAAGATCTTGGCCAGGTTTCAACTCTTGACTGGAAAAGGAAGCACCCGTTAGTCTAAGACCGCCCACAAAGTCGGCCGTTGCCTCCGCCCAGACTATATCCCCATCCGGCTCCTGCATTTCGTAAATAGTTGCGTTTCCGAAGTGAGCCACCTCCTGATAGTTACCCTGGAACCACCATTGATTGACCACCGTATCCCAGGCCGTACCGGTCAGGGTAAGTGCGTAATCGGGCCGGTAGGTATTGAGGGCATAGACTAGCGTTTCCACCCATCCGACCTGGTGTTCGGTCATGTCGGAACTGACCAGGCCCATGGTGTCGACAATGGGTCTCTGGGAATGATAACCAATCAAGCCAATCTCAATTGTCGCCACACTGGCCTCGGGTGACGTATTATCGGCTAACCATTGGGCTACGGAGACATAGGTCACCGGCTGGTCGCGCCTGTCAAGGATTGTTTTGAAGGAGTTCACCTGCGCCCCGATAAGAAGGAATAAAGCACTGAGCCCGACAACCTGGCGAACGAGACTGAACCAAGGCGATGATGATAACCAGGACCGGTCGGCCGTTTCAGCTTCGCCAATTCTTGAATCAGCCAAAAGATACCCGCCACCCACAGCGATGACCAGGGTAGCTACCGTCAGCGCCGGCAAAAAGTACCAGGGAAAGCTAACCACACCTAGCCAGTGGTAACTAATTACATACATAATGAGCCAGCCCATCAACCAACATAGCTGGCGGGCCCTGCCGGCAACGACCCCTACCCCAAAGAATAGAACCGCGGCATAGAGCATGGTCAGCGGTGCATTTAGCCCGGATGTGGCCATTCGCCAAAGCTCACGCGAAAAAGATTGTAGGCCTCCCACCGGCATGAATTCATTCTGGCCGACCTTGGCCAAGGCGCTATTGGGCAAGATGGACCCATAGCGCCAAATGGCATAGACGAACCAGGGCAGAACAAGTGCCGAAACGGCAACTGCCTCGTGCCAGGGCAAGCGTTTCTCCCTGCGCCAGATTTCCAACCCGAGAAAAATGATCCAAAGAGCGCCATCTTGCCGCGTGAGAATCAAGGCGGCCGCTAAGATTACGGCCAAACGTTTCCTGCGGCCAAGCCAGGCCCAGGCAACCCAAAGCATGAGGGCGACAACCAGTGCTGTCTCCATCCCCAGAGTTAGTAAGAACAGGGGTTGAAAGGCCAGCAAGAGGCCGGCGATGAAACCGGCGCGGGGCCAGCCTTCTGCTCTTAGCAAGACCATAGCGCCCCATGAGGCAGCCACCCACATGAATACCCCTAGCCAATGTCCCAGGAGTTGCAGATCGGTTACAACCAACCCCAGTCCGGCGAGCAATAAAGCATAGAGTGGGGTCGTGGTCCCTAAAACCCATTCGCCGGGATTGTAGACCAGGCCCAGCCCCTGCCGAAGATTGTCGGCGTAACGATAAGTGATGAAGGCATCGTCAAAAGCAAGACGCGCTGGTTGGTTGGCTCCCCAATAAAGAATTACCGCGGCCGAGATCAAACCCACGACAAGTGCGATATGATTTTCTTGTTTTTTAACCATGATAAACATACATGGTACCGATTTTTATCGCAATAGTCGATCCGACAAGACAGGCATGAGAACTCTAACTCGGCGCTGAATAATAGCAGTGAATCAATGTTGGCTCAAATTAGGCGGTAAATAGGCTGCAGGAAAATGTTGTTAGAAAAAATGGAAAAAGTGGGAGAGCCACTGGGTGTTGTCGATAGGTTACAGCGAGAAACTAAAACACCAGGAAGCTCTCGATGAATTCTAAAACAAGGTGGAAACTAGAATTATCGGAGAAGACGAGTGAAAAACTGGCCGGACAAGTCGGTCAATCAGCGGCAAAGAATCCCGAGTATTACAACGGAGATCTTGAAGAGAGATGCGTCAGCTGATGAAGGATGTTGGGACGAGGGCAATGAGCAACAGCTAACAGCACAGGAAAATCCATATCAGACGACAGTGGCTTGTGACTGCGGTCTCGGAGCAAAATACATTAAGCGTCGTTAAGCTATGATCATAGCGTCTTGTGGTTGCGTGAGAAATCGATGGGCAATTACTTCTTTTCCTCGTGTTCTCTTGAGCAGTCACCATTGGACCTGAAGCTCGACTTGTAGCCATGAAATG
>DASRZI010000376.1:0-3054 GCA_035686605.1 Candidatus Zixiibacteriota bacterium | reverse complement strand
GGGGTTGGGGAGGGATATAGGTATAGCGGCAGCAGCTATATCTTGCTGGGATTGGCCATCGAAAAGATAAGTGGGCTCAGCTATTTTGACTATGTCCGGGAAAACATCTTCGCCCACCTGGACATGACTCGCTCAGATTTTGTTGCTCTCGATGGCGTGCATGATGAAGTCGCAGAGGGGTACGTTCCCCTGGCTGGCGAAGACGGTGAAGTTGTTGGGTATCGTAAGAACATCTACTCCACTACCCCGGAAGCCGCGGCCGACGGCGGAGCAACTTGTTCGGCTAAGGATCTGTGCCGGTTCGCTAAAGGACTCCGGGATGGCCTGCTTCTCTCTCCTGGCATGACATCCAAACTGCTCTCACCAAAGGTCCTTCAATTTCCTGATAAGCACCGTGGTTATCAATGGAAATATGGCTACGCCACAATGTTTCTTGTTGACGACCATAACCAGGTCGTCCGATACGGTCATACTGGAGAAGAGGACGGCGTCAGCTGCCGTTTCTACTCCTACCCTGGCCTCGACATCGACCTGGTTATTCTGGGCAATCTAAGCAGGTGTTCGGGGGAAATCGGCTGGGAGATTCATGACTTGCTGATGGCCAACACCGGCGGCTAACCCATTTCAGGACCGATCGCGTCTCTTATCTCTCTGCATCCTCTCCTCTGTCGAAACGACTGCCCGGTACATGACAAGATGCATATTGTACGACCCTATACCAAATAATAGGGCGTGCTGGGCTATAATTACCCAGCGATACACTTAATCCCTATCAATCTACTTGCGGTAAATCGATCATCTGATGAAGTCTTATTAATCCGGACCTTGCGGGTCTGGAACCATACAGGAGGAACTATATTTTGAGTGCAAACGTCGAAACATTCACCTGTCTAAATTGTGGGCGATCTGAAAACCAGATTCCGCTGGTTTCTCTGCGCTACAGAGCCCAGAAACAATGGATCTGCTCCCAGTGCTTGCCGATTCTCATCCATAAGCCGGAGCAACTGGTCGACAGCCTGGCTGGGGCAGAAGATATCGATCCGGCGCCACATCACGATCACTAATCTTGCGGTACATTATCTCCCTGCATGCCAAGCTAAATCACTCTTAAACACGCCTTAGGCTTTCGAGCAGTTAGATGGATGACGATCCACTTGCAGCGGCCGCTGCCATGAACCATTTTACAGAAGAAGAACGCCAAGATATCTTGAACGATCTTCTTGCCCTCATGGGCCAGGATGACCGCCTTTCTGGCGTTATTCTTGTTGGCTCGGCGGCCGAGGGATTTGACGATCGCTTTTCCGATATCGACCTTTCAGTGGTCGTAGACGGCGAACATGAGGTTGCCACCCTCTTTGATGATTGGAAAACCCGGATTGCAGCTCTGTTCCCTGTCCTATCCGTCTTTGAGGTGGCCCATTCTGAGAACATGTTTCTATCTGGATTCTTGTTAACCAATATTCTGGAGCTAGATATTGGATTCTTGAGTATTAAAGATCTACTCGCGAAACAGCGACGATGGAAGATCGTCTTCGATCGCTCAGGCCAGATTGAAGAAATTATGCGATCAAGTTGGGAGAATCGGGAGCCATCGGACCGGGAATCCGAATACCGTCGACGTCTTGATTCGATCTGGCACTATATCACACATACAGCCCTCTCCATCGCCAGGGGACACCGTTGGCGGGCGATACACTATCTCGATGTTGTTCGTGTGAGATCGATCGAACTGGCCTGTATCCGGCGCAATCTGGACCCGCATCATTTTCGTCCGGTACATCTGCTCCCACCTGACTTCTTGGATCAACTGCAGGGGACACTTCCGAAGTCAGCAGAGGAAACAGAAATCTTCCGTGCGCTCAGGGCTTCTTCGGAACTGTTCTTCAATGAGTGCTCAGCGATTGATCAATCCCTTGGCAAAGATCTCTCCTCTAATCTTCGTGCTGGAATGAATTCGTATTTAGAAATGATCCGAGTTCAATAAGGAAACTCGTCAATCTTCCCCTCTGCAGTCCTGTATCGCACCACTCGAGCCCGAACCTCCCGGCATGAAACACCCCTCAAACTAGATACCAGCCTACCCATAAAAGCCCAACCGTAGCTGGCGAACCCTCTGATACTGGTTCTCCGAATATATTCCGCGCTAAATGGATGGATTATTCACGAAAACCTAACCCCCTGTCCCTGTAGGATGGTCAGCAGAGTGTTCACTGCTCTGGGGATAAATAGGGAGCTTTATATGACTATCTTCGATGTTCAGCGGTTGAGCCGTTCTTTGTGCGACCACCAGTGGACCATCCGCCGGGACGCTGTTGAACAGGTTGTGAAATTGGGACCGGAAGCTGCTGAGCTTCTCCCCCAACTCTGGGAAGTTGCTTTGCACGATACTAGCGCCGAGGTCCGAACCGCAGCCTGCCAGGCGGTTTGGGCTGCTGGCTCTGATAAACGGGCAGCACTCTCCCGTCTGATCAATATGTTAAAGACAAGAGATCGAGTCCAGGTCCGGATGGCCCTAGCCATGTTGGTTTGCGTTGACCTTGGCGACCTAGAATTGGACGAAGCTGCCGGGACCCTTTGGTCGACGATGCGAAGCGGTGACCTCACTGGGATTGAGGCGGATTGGTTTTCGGCATTGCTCGCCGTATCACCGAAGGAAGAAGATGTTCTCCGCAGGATCCTGGTGGACGGGGATATCGATGCCCACATAAAACAACTGTTGATTCTATTTCCAGCTATTTCTGGGAAAGTTCAGCAGCAAATCTTGCGAGATCCATCTCAATTCGTGCCACCACTTTTACGTCTTCTCCTCGATGAAGAGTTGAATGAGAGAAACGAGTTGGTCGACTTGATCACTTCTATCAGCTCCAGCTTGGATTTGGCATGGCAAGCAAGCATACGCGATACCCTATGGAAAATAGTGCAAATCTATGGTCAGGGGTTTGGGGGATATTGCCGATTGGCGGGTCAGGACGAAGCTCTGTCTCGCCTGGTGAATGATCCCGCGATAGCCCAGGAATTTGTGGGAGCCCTATTACTGGCGGATGCACCACGGGA
>DASRZI010000375.1:0-3143 GCA_035686605.1 Candidatus Zixiibacteriota bacterium | reverse complement strand
TATTCGGCCGGGATTACCCCGTGGGGATGGTTGGGAAATTCGCAGATCATCGTCACCCGGTGGCCGGCCCGGACCAGGCCGGTGGCCATCTCGTAGGCCCGGATCTGGGTGGCGCCGGTTTCTGGGGGGAAGTATTGGGAGAAGTAGAGGATGCGCATGTCAGCTGAAACAGGTCTGTAACCAAAGCTCTAAGACGACCATCCGCCATAAGCCGGGCAGGCCGGTCAGATCTTCATCTGTATTCCGAGTTAGCTGTCGCAAAAGATTCTGCCCTAGATACTCCTGGCTTCTTACATTCGAACTGCTGAATAATGCTCTAATCTCGGCCGTACCCTCAGCTAACCAGGCTGCTTCCGGTGTCGCAAATCCCAACTTATCCCTCCGCCACCGGACTTCCTCTGGTAAGAGATCGGCCGTGGACTGGCGCAGGATCCATTTTGTCCAGCCATCCCGAATTCGATAGGAAACTGGTAAATTGGATATAAATTCAACAAGCCGGTAATCTAAAAACGGCACACGCGCCTCCATCGAGAAAGCCATTGAATTACGATCTTCATAACGCAATAGGGCTGGTAGGCTGAAAGAGAAAATGTCATGATAGGAGCGTGATGCTACCGATCCATAACCACGGAATTTGCTGAACAAATGCTCCCTATCGGTGTGGCGGCGGGCAAATGGATCATTCAGCATTTCTCGTCCAACCGTGCTGAATTTCTGAAAGCGGGAGCCGGTAATTGACCGGGCCAATTGCTGGGGTCCATCGGGCAGGGCATTGTACAGACCCAGCGCCGCCAGGAATAGTTTAGATTGGCCTGATACTTCAGAGACTGCGTTTATGCCCCTGGCAAACGATAAAATCTTGCCCCTGCGAATCGATTCGGCCAGGTACGGGCCATAGTAGGAATGGTAACCGGCCATGAGTTCGTCTGCGCCCTGGCCATCCAGCAGCACCGTAACATCATTTTGGGAGGCCAGGCGCATCACGTTCCATTGGGCGTAGATGCTGGTGGATCCAAAAGGTTCACCCTGATGGTAGATGAGGTCATTCAACTCTTGCCAAAGCCCACCACTGCCTTTTGGGAATACCAGCTTCGACTCGGTATCCGTCCTATCGGTAACCAGGCGAATGTAATTCCGCTCATCCACGGATAGGTCGTCGTAGCAGGCACTAAAAGTCTTTTGCCGTGCGCCAATTACCCTGGCATCAGGTAGTTCTTCCGCAAGCAGCAACCGATGTACCTGGGAGACTATAGTAGATGAATCCAACCCACCACTCAGGCAGCTTCCGACGGCAACATCACTGCGCAGCCGTAGCCTGATTGCATCAAAGAGCAGATGCTGAAATTGTTCGATAACGTCGGATTGTGACCGTTCACCAAGAAATCCATGATCGCTGTCGGATGGCAGGTCCCAATACCTCTCTTTGGTGAGATTCCCGGATTCCAGATCAACGATTAAGAAGTGTGCGGGAAGGAGCCGCAGGATGCCAGCAAAGAACGTTTGCTCTTGATGATCGTTGGCACCCAAAGCCAGAAAATCATAGACAGTCTGGTCATTTGGCGTGGCAGGCACTGGCGCACAACGTAATAAGGCCCTGATTTCTGAAGCAAAGGCGAACAGTCGCCCATCCCAGAAATAGTGGAATGGTTTGATGCCAAAGCGATCGCGAGCGCAGAACAGGCGCCTCCGGCGTTGGTCCCAAATGGCGAAAGCCCACATACCATTGAAATGGTTGAGGCAATCTGTCCCCCATTCCTCATAGGCTGCCAGGATTACCTCGGTGTCTGTTTCTGTTCGAAATTGATACCCTTTGGCAGCAAGTTCTTCTCGCAACTCAATATAGTTGTAGATTTCACCGTTGTAGGTGATCCATAGTTGTTGATCGGCCGAGGCCATTGGGCCGTGTCCGGCCGCGGAAAGGTCCAGGATGGAGAGGCGCCGGTGACCAAAGGCGAGATTGTAGTGACCGCCTTCGTGCTCTGAAAGGTGAGGATGGATCAGATCCGGGATGGTATCATCGCCACGGCAAAGGACCGTACGGCCGGAATTGGTGCCGGCGAGCAAATAGCCCTCGTCATCGGGGCCACGGTGGTCAAGAGAAGCGAGCATGGGAGCGATGAAGCGGCCGACCGGGGCGCCGCTTAGATCAATTATGCCGGTAATTCCGCACATGTTAAAGAATAGTGTCCCTGTAGAGGAGCAAAAATCTAATTATATGCGTTCTAGCAACAAGTTCAGCCTAAGCGCTAGAGAAAACAAGTCCAGACTAAACAGATCGCTCTTCGCAGCTGTCATGCTCTTGACTAGTTTGCCATTACTTCCGCATATAATTTGAGCAGTCTCGGTTCCATTTGCGCCCAATTATAGTGAGAGGCAACCATTGACTGACCCCGTTTTCCCATGGCTGTCGCCGATTCTGGATTCTGCAAAAGCTGAATAATGGCCTCTGCGTGCGATTTGGGATCGTCAGGTGTCACAAGAAGTCCACTGGGACCGCTTTCTATAAAAGGACGGGTCGAAGGCAGGTCACTACAAACCTGAGGAAGACCGTAGGCCATGTACTCAAACATCTTGGTTGGAATGTTCTTGTTATACTTTGCTACCGGTTCCAGAGGAACCCAACCGATGGCCGCGTGACGCAAGTGGATGCCTACCTTCTCAAAAGTGACCTGGCCGGTAATGGTGACGGCCGCTTCAAGACCAAACTCTGCGATCACTTGCCTCATAACGTTCTCAAGAGCTGGCGGATAAAATGGTCCAACCAGGAGCAATCTCGCCTCGGGTACAACATAAACTACCTCTCGAAAAGCCTTGAGCATCAGAAACGGTCCACGACCAGATTCATGGCTACCAAGATGCAATACGACTGGATTTCCAGACAATCTCTTATTGGAAGCCTGCTGACCTTCCTCAATTACGGCTGCCCCTGGGAAGTTGAAAAGCGTGGTTTTGGGGCAGGTGAGAGCCGAGAAGGAATTCCCTATTTCATCATCAGCGAAAATTAGACCCTGGGATAGCCGAGCCATTTGAGGCTCGGCCAAGCCGATCAAGCGAGAAAGCGGTTTGCGAAACCAAGCCGGCAAATACTCTTTGAGTAAAATAAAATCCGCGTAGGACTCATGGATATCGTAAATTACCGGCTT
>DASRZI010000374.1:0-7205 GCA_035686605.1 Candidatus Zixiibacteriota bacterium | reverse complement strand
GTCCTTTCGGCATCGGGTACGGCCCCCATCTCTTCGAACAAATTCAGTGCCCTGGAATAATGTTGTATTGCTCTGGTCGTCTCCGATTCGTTCGCGGCTAGTTCACCTAGTTCAAAGTGCGTGCGGCCGAGCTGCCAGCGCGTATCCAGACCCCGGAACACGTCTGCAGCCTGTTCCAATCGCACTTCGGCTTCCCTGTTTTGTCCCTCAAGCCGCCGCAAGACTCCCCAGGCGCGATTTGCGATTGCCAGGTAGAGGTCGTGCTCCAGAGGCGTTGCTGCTTCCTCGAGTAAGGGGGTGTATTCTCGCAAAGCGGCCACGTCGCGCTGCTGAACGGCCGCTTCGACCAACGTCGCATACAAATCGGGATCGGCTGTAAGAATAGTTGGATTGCGCATTGCTTTTTCAAGAATATCCCTGACAAGAGCGAACTCGCCCTGGGCCAACAACGGCTGACAACGTCAGTAGAACGGTTCTTTTTCACGCCACATTTGCTCGTTCCCGCCCTCGAAGATGATCATAATTTCGTACGATTCGTCAGCTAAATTGGCTGCCTTTTCTTTGTGGCCGCGCAATGCGTGGACTGAGGCACTGAAGGCCAAGACCCAGCATATACCGCCGAGGCTTTTTGTGGGATAACGTTTCTGCAGAACCTCAGTCTTCTCTCCTGCGAGTAGGGCCTCATCCCAACGATCCAGGCGCACCCAACATTCGGATTGATAGTTAAGACTCTTGGCTTGGCCAAAAATGTCCTGGATCTGTTCCGCTAATTTCTCCGCCTCCATCAAAAGTGGAATCGCCTGGGCAAAGTCGCCAACCATCATCAAAGCGCGGGCGGTCTCATTCAGGATGTTTAGCTTTTCCCGAAGATCGTCGAATCGCGCATCGCGACTGAGTCGCTGTCGACGCTGCTCAACCAGCAAAAAGTCGCGAAAGCGACCGAGATTATAGTACTCAGTGCCCAGGGCATCTAGGGCAGCAGAAAGATCAACGGGCGTATCCAGTTGCCTGGCCATCTCCACAGCAGTCTGCGCGTAATAAATCGCTGTTGGCCATTCCGGAGCTGACTCAAACCATTCTTGTACACAGAACGAGGCTCTAACTAGAAGGCGTACTGTTTCCAGATTCGGTGCCTGGCCATCCGTGAGGCTTAACCCGGCCCTAAGGTAAGCTCGGACCTGGGCTTCCAGTCGTCTCTCATCTTCTAGCGGAAGAATATCCCATGCCGCGCATATCTTTCGATACAGTCGAACAGCCGTCCATATGTCAGCATCGACCACGCTGTGAATCAGATCAAGCGATTCACGGTAGAGTTGAAAGGCTTCGAGGGATTCCCTGACAAGATAGTGAACATCGGCCAGCCGTTCGAGAAGTACCAGCCGCTCCTCCGGTTTCACATCCTCCGAATCGCTCAATTCGCGAGCTTGGACTAGGAAATGCAATGACTGCTCATAGGCGTAAACCTCCTCCGCCCTCTTGGCCGCTTGAACGAAAAGGCTGATGGCTTTGCTGCTCTCCCCTGCGGCCGCATAATGCTGGGCCAATGTCCCGGCCAGCTCTTCACGCCGACCTGGAAAAAGCTTGTCCAGTGTATCGGCCGTCTCTCGATGAAATCGGCGACGTTGTTCTGTGAGCAAAGTGCTGTAAGTCACTTCCTGAACAATGACATGTTTGAAGATGTATTCCAGTTCGGGAATTCGGCTTAGCTCGCTTATCATTCCCGCTTGCTGCAGCCGTATAAGCCGGTTCCTCAAGCTGTCATTGCTCGGAATCATGTCGGCTAAAACACGGTAGGCGAAGCGGCGACCGATCACCGACGCCGCCTGCAAAGTGGCCCGCTCGGCCGGAAGTAGCCGGTCAAAACGGGCTAAAATCACCTTCTCAAGGCTTACAGGCACATCCAACTCCGAGGTTGGCTTGCGCATTACCCAGGAATCTCCATCACGGACCAGCACTTCTTCTTCTATCAGCGAGCGGATTAACTCCTCAACGTACAATGGATTGCCCTGGGCCTTCTCATTGATCATCTCCCGCACTTCGTCAGGAAAATCGATCCCCTGCAGCAGATTCTTAATCATCTCTATGCTGGCACTATTATCCAGGGGCGAGAGCTTTAATTCGAGATAGCGGTGAGAAAAATGGGTCTCAGCAATGAGCTTGAGCTGCCAGACTGGTTTGTCAAGTTCCGATCGGAACAGCATCAATATAAATACCGGGTGATGCTCCGTATCTAACAAGAGCGATTCGATCAGCTTCAAGGAAACGCCATCGGCCCAATGAAGATCTTCAAAGCATAGAACGAGCGGTTGCCGGGAAGCCGTCCTTTGCACCAACATCTGCACCGCCTGGATCATCCTGGCGTTTAATGCTTCTGGATCGTGTCCGTCCAAAGCGCCAGCGTAATAGGGCGGAATTGGCGCACCGAGCAGGGAAGCCAGGAAAGGCCACACCGTCTCCAACCTTCCTTCAAATAAGGGGTTGAGAGCCGCTTCCAACTTGAGATCCATGATGGCAGGCGAATCGTCGGTCGCAAGATCAAGTAGATCCGATAAAAGATCGAGGATTACGCTAAACGGTTGATCCTGTGCGTAAGAGTAGGCACTGCCCTTGGCGAAGCGCAGCCGGCCGTTTTGATAGGTCTCCTTAATCTCCTGAAGCAAACGGCTCTTGCCAATCCCCGGTTCGCCGATCAACGCCGCAATGCCACCGATCCCCCCAGCCTCTAGCCCGACCATCATTTCGGTCAGTTTCTCCAGCTCCCTATCGCGTCCTACCAATGTGGACTGCAAGCCCAGTATGCCCCTAGTCGGTGCTTGCTGCACTAGTTCGCCTGCGAGTTCATAGGCTATCACAGGCTCGTCAAAACCCTTCAGGCGCAGAGCTTCGATCGGTTCAACCTGGAAGCGATAGCGGACCATCCGGGCCGTGGATTCCCCCAGCACCGTGGTCCCGGGCCTAGCGGCGCTCTGCAATCGGGCTGCCATGTTGACCGGTCGTTGTCCCATGGATGCGTGCTCGGAGCGCACTTCCCCACCCATTTCACCCATTTCACCCAGCACCGTTCGCCCGGTATTGATCCCCACGCGCACTTCAATCGGCTGACCGATCTCGCGCGCATAGCCGGCAATGTTTTCGTGAATTCGCTGCGCCGCCATCACTGCCCGTTCGGGATCGTTTTCGTAGGTCTGGGGGACGCCAAAGAAAGCCATCAATCCATCGCCCATCAAGCTGCTTACCGTGCCGCCAAATTCGCCCACAGCCTCGGTGAGCTGGCGGAGGCAACGATATAAGACCAGGCGTGCCGTTTCGCTTCCGAGCCGTTCAGCCATTACGGTTGAGCCGACCACATCAGCGAACAGAATGGTGATCAGCTTTCGCTCCCCAGCTAAGCTGATGGCAGCCTCTTGGCGGCTTTGCTCTTTGCTGGCTAGTTGCTGGCGGAGGGGTGCAACAGCTGCCTCCACAACGGCATCGCCTAGGATGGCTCGCTGTGCTTCAAGAACGGCAATAGCGTGTTCAAGTTCCGTGCGTTCAGTCAAGGTAACTACAGGTAGCTCTAAAGAAAGGTTCGACTCACTCTGGAGCGATTATTATAGCATAATATCTACACTGTCATCGCCTGCAAATTCCGGACCTGCCAGTCAATCGATCTAGTAAGGAACTCCGGTGGATGCGATTGCTTTCGCGCAGCTTGTAGCAACCATTAAGACCACTTTATCCCGTGCTCGTCAAAAACATCAGTGGACCAATATCTGCTAGCGAAAGACCAATAACACTGACGGGGCCATCGCTCATGAAAGAATCGAGTCCCACCCTTATTGAAGTAAAGAATGCTTGATTTGGTCGGCAGCTGCACGCAGGTCTCGCGACTACCCGATCGGATCCCATTAGATCACAGAGATATTAATGCAGGAATGATTTATTCGCTCACTCTTGCGAACTACAGGAAATGAGTATAGGCATCGAAGACGAAAAAGACCCCTGGTATTTTGGGGGCTTCTTCGTCTGATATTACTAAATTATAGGTCTAGCGGGAGCGACGGGAGTCGTCATCCTACACATTTAGGGTCAATTTTCTTCGTTCCTCGTCATGAAAGCTCCCAGATTGTGTTTGACTCGATTAAGATACAAACGGTAAAGTCACACTTCAATCATGCGATACACCTGCTGGCGATCTTCAGGCGAATCACCTGGGAAATCATGGTGAGCAGCTACCCATGAGCGAATTGAGATTGCGGATATAGCATTTCGTCAACGGATTAGACGATACGAAGACAGACAGATTGTTTGCAGAGCTCCCTCCCCGACGATTATCCCTGTGGTTTTCCCCGAAGACCGGAAATGGGAGCATTCGCTCCAAAAAACCTAGCCCATTGGGTCTGACTTTTGGGCAGGTATGATTAACAAAATCGGATGATTTCTTTCTCTAAGAGAATTAGCTAGCTCTCCTACGGGTTGTAACGTCGAAGATGACGGCGGCTGCAAGCACAAATGCCCTGACGATGTATTGGTAAGAAATATCAATACCCATCAAGTTCATGCCATTTGTTAGTGAAGACATGACCAATGCACCAACAACAGAGCCGATCACAGTACCGACACCGCCTCCTGCCGAGACACCACCGACAAAGGACGCAGCAATGGCGTCCAGTTCAAATAGTGTTCCCGCCGTCGTCGTGGCAGATTGCAGGCGGGATGCGAACAAGATCCCCGCTAATGCAGCAAGCATTCCCATAGAACCAAAAACCACATGCGTTATTCGCTTGACGCTAATACCGCTTAGTTCGGCGGCTTCGGGATTTCCACCAACAGCGTATATATGTCTTCCGAGTACAGTCTGTGTGGTTATGAATTGATATACAATCACGACAATCAATACAACCACCGCTGTCCAGGACAGGCCCCGATATCCGGCGAGCGTCCAAATGAACGCACCGATTAAGACTGTGACTCCCACCAATTTAAAGATGAACATTCCGATTGATGAGACTTCAATGTTCTTCTTTTGATTTCTATTGCGCCTAAAGATTTCACCAGCTACAAAAATAAGGATAGCAAGCAGCCCGAGAATCAAGGTGGACTTGTGCATTTCTGGCAGGAATCCGGAAATTTGAATCTCAGGAATAAAGCCATTACCAATAGCATTGAAGGCATCATTCGGAATTACGATGGTTCCGGTTGATCTGGTTACCAGTTGCAGCGCTCCTCTGTAGCCCAACCATCCAGCAAGCGTGGCAACAAAGGCAGGAATACCCAGATCTGCTACCATGAAAGATGTAAGACGCCCCGCTAGAATGCCTAGACCCAGGACAATTGGTATCACCAAGATTACTGGCATGTCGTACGTTACCAGTAAGGTGGCAGCAACTGCCCCAAGAAAACCTGCTAGAAAGCCAACGGATAGATCAATATGCCGAATAACAATGACCAGTGTCATTCCAATGGCTAATACGGCGATATATCCTGTCTGATTCAACAGATTGACTATGTTTCTTGGAGATAGAAATAGGCCATCCGTAGCAACTGTAAAGAATGCCGCGATAAAAAAGAGGGCAATATACATTCCGTAATCACGGATGTTAACTGTAAATATCTTCCTGGTATCCTCAATAAATGACATCGTAGGTCACCTTGCCCTTATCGTGCCACACTGGTTGTTGCGTAATCATCACGGGCGCCAATCATATAGGCCACTACTCTTTCACGAAATTCATGAATGTCACCTTCTACAGGCGAGTCGGAGACCTTGCGTCCATGACGGAGAACAATCATCCGATCGCTGACTCGGTAGATATCTTCCAGGCGGTGACTGATAATGATTATTGAAGAGCCCTGCGCTTTAAGTTCATGTACCAGTTCGATCACTTGTTCAATGGCAGCCACACTCAAGGCTGCCGTCGGTTCGTCCATGATGATGACCTTGGCATCAAAGGCGGTCGCGCGCGCGATAGCGACTGCTTGGCGTTGACCGCCGGACAGTCTCTCCACCTTTTGACGTACTGAAGAAATATCAATCTTCAGACGCTGTAACAGCAGCTGAGTTTCTTGCTCCATGTAGGTGTAGTCCAACACCCCTAGTGGGCCGAGTTTAATACGAACAACCTCACGTCCCATAAAGACATTTGCGGACAAATCGAGATTATTGGCAAGGGCATAATCCTGGTAAACCATCTCGATACCCTGGCGGCGTGCATCCATTGGGTTGGCGAAAGATGTCTTCTTACCTTCAATGAGGATTTGTCCACCATCAGGAATATATGCTCCACTGAGAACTTTCATCAGTGTGGATTTTCCCGCGGCATTGTCCCCAACCAGTCCCAATACTTCGTTGTGATGCAATGTCAAGTCCACTCCGCGTAACGCTTGAACAGCGCCAAAGTGCTTCTTTATATCAAGCAGTTCAACGACAGGTGGTAGTTCTACTTGTTGTACCATCGATGTATCCTTCAGCTTGGTGATGATATGAGGTAATAACTAACAGATCACATGATTCGAGAGAAACAATTGCATTGGATGTATCGATCTTAGTGGGGCATTCAAAATAATTCGTATTGGCTGGTGATAAAGCTCGACAAGCAGTCTTGTCATGAGCATGGTTCCAACAAGTTAACTTTGAAATAGAACAGAAAAAGGAATAGTGATGGATGATCCATCACTATTCCTATTGTAATACTTATCTAATCTTAGTCTAGGCCTGTGAATTCGTCGGCAGGCCAGTAACCGGAGTCGATGATCGCTTCCTGGACATTGTCCTGATCAACCGATATGACTACGGATGGCTTGGCGGGCACATCGAATACACCGTTGTTGTAAGTGTGGGTTTCTAGTGGCGTGTTGCCCTCGAGGAACGCAATCGCAGCGTTGATTGCATCGGAAACCAAGGTTCGGACATCCTTCAAAACAGTCATCGACTGCTTTCCGTCAATGATGTACTGGACGGAAGCGATTTCAGCATCCTGACCAGTGACCACGAAGCTGGAAACATCCGCATCGGCTGCAAATGAATCGGCAATCGCGCGTGCGGTGCCATCATTGGGGGCCAGGATGAACACTTCGCCCTTGTCTTCCGCTGTCGTGGCTGTTAGGTTGGCCTCTGAAAGGTTCTTAGCGTCATTGAAATCCCAGTTGGTGGTGACCTGGCCGATGATATCGGCCATCTCATCACGGGTCAGCTCAGCCTTGTCCTGCAAGGCAACTGCTTCGCT
>DASRZI010000373.1:0-6148 GCA_035686605.1 Candidatus Zixiibacteriota bacterium | reverse complement strand
TTGGTATCAGCAAGAAATTCATTAAGGAGGTAACAGCCTCCTTGGAGCCAGGAACATCGGCTTTATTCTTTGTCGTCAGGGACGGCAATCCAAACGCGATTGTAGGTGTTTTGCGACCCTACAAGGGCGAGATCTACCAGGATACGCTCACTTCAGAGGATGAAGAGACTCTCCGCCGGGTTCTTGGCAAGCGGATGGAAAAATAGGGATATAAATCACGCGGCAGGTTTAACAACCTGCCGCATAAAAATACCTGGGTAGTTTGTTTACTAATTCAACCTGCAACGAGCGAACTCTTGTCTGGGCAGACGCGCCTGAATGGGCCAGATCAAGGCCGGTAATTTGAGAAACAAAGGTCGCATCGCTAGATAGATTGCAGTAGATCATTAAGGTTGTGGTGAGCCGTTCGATCGATCTTCTGCTCAGATCTGGTCGGCTTTCCATCACTTTTCGAACAAAGAGGATCCAGCAAACTGCGGGTATCCAAGTTTGCCCTCGCAAAAAGACCAAATGCCTTTCATATGGGCTGGAAGGTAACCTGCCGACTTAACCTTGGTCAGCTATAATATCAGCCGATTAATGTTCTTGTTTCAATTTGGTAGGTTCGATCCATCGGCCTTAGTTTCTCCTCTGTACGGGGTGCTTTCTGTGAGAAACTAGACGACTCTTTGGAGAGGTCCTTATCGTTCGTGCGATTCCGGTGTTTGTAGGTGAAAGGATGCTCTAACTGATGAACAGCGCTCTTCCTTTCATGCTAAATGTTTTATCATGTGAATTGTCCGGTGATACTTAATTATTAATCAAAAATTGTAGAAACACCGGGCAGCATAGACGATTCTATTTCAAGACTTTGATGGAGCATTGAAGATAACAGTAAAATCACAGGATACAAGCGAGGAAAATAGTCAAGAGAAGGAGACTTTGATTAGCCAATTTCACCAATTGCCCGGCAACGTACAACGCCTGATCATAGGCATAATTTTCTTAGCTTTTCTAGTAGGCTTGACAGTAATCAGGGAAAAGATTACGGTTGCAGCTGGAACCAGAAGTGACGAATCTCAAGTCGAGCATTCTGGAGAAATTTGATCTAATCGCGAGTTCTCGATGTCAGGTTGGAACACCGGCACGAACACGGCCATCTGACAAGACCTATTCGATTTAGCACACAAGTGGCCCATAAAAACTTATCACGAAAGGAGTAACATACTCGCTATGACAAAACGAGTAACCGGACAGCACCGTAGTAAAGAGATTATAAAGGAGCGAGGAGGCTGGCTTACCGCTGCCTTGGTTCTGATCATCATCCGTAATTCGGTGGTGGCTATATGGATTTTCACGCTTGGTAAGAATGATAACGTTTCAACCACGACATTCATGACCGTGATGTTGGTCCTCGTAGCCCTGACAGATGTCATCGCTGGCATTGGTATGTGGAAATGGAAGAAATGGGGGCTATACCTGTTTGGAATATCGACGATTACCGGCATAGCACTGCATACTATCGTCCTCGGTCCGTTTGTCGCGTTCCATGATGTTATTGGACCGGCGATATTGGCCTATATCATGACGACACAGAATAAATATCGGTTTTTCGAATAAAACCTGGTTATTGACGTGCGATAGTTTTGATACAATCGGTTGAAAACGAGCTCATTTACTGAGGTAATGTCGGCTAGAAATGTCTGAAGAAGAGATTCTGCAGCCAATAATCCCATCTGATCCGGAATCGCCGCCATGGGATCGGACGCTGAAGATATTTGTGGCAACGGCGACAGTCTTAATGCTGGTCGCCTTTGCCATGCGTTTCCAGAACCTCATTCTGCAAATCGCCGCAGCAGCGATCATCGCCTATGTGGCCACGCCCTTTATCGATCTACTGGCCAAGAAATCCCCTCTGGGAAGGGGAACCGCCATTCTCGTTACATATATCATCATATTAATAATGGTTACGACGGTATTCGTCGCTTTTGGAACAACCGTTTTCAACCAAGTACTAAATCTTGTCTATACTGTCCCCGACTTTGTCGAGGGAACCGTAGAATGGTTCGCCACGACTGATGAGATAAGCATAGGGCCTTACAGCATCGACATTGCCGCTTTCTGGGCTAGAATAGACCATCAGCTCATACAAGAGCAGCTTATTCCGTCCATCGGATCCATCGTCCGCCAGACCGGTGGGACGCTGATTCAAGTACTAAGCTCTGGGGTACAGGTAGGAACTCAGGTCTTGTTTACTATCGTAATCTCCATCTACTTGGCCTTCGAAATACCTAATTTGGGTAGTTACGTGGAGCGTGCAGCCCAACGTCCCGGTTACGGACGAGATGCCAGACTGCTGACCCACGATTTTGGCCGTATTTGGCGAGCTTATCTTCGCGGACAGGTGATCCTAGGTCTGATAATTGGCACAGCGGTGTGGATTTCACTAACCATCCTTGGCGTTCAAAATGCTTTTGGCCTTGGCGTGATATCTGGATTGTTAGAGTTCCTTCCCATCATCGGTCCCATTATTGGCACGGCGGCGGCGGCTATTGTCGCTTTTCTGCAGCCGGCAAATTACCTGGGTCTGGAACCTGTTACCTATGTCCTGGTGATTATCGGCGTCATGATTCTCATTCAACAGATCGAGAATAATCTTTTGGTGCCGCGAATTGTCGGAGGCGCCTTAGACCTTCATCCGGTGATCATCATCGTCGGTGTCTTTATTGGAGGTGCAATGGCGGGTTTGATTGGGGCCATTCTCGCCGCTCCATTATTGGCTACGGTCAAGCTGCTGGGAACTTACGCCTGGAGAAAGATGTTCGATCTTCCACCATTCCCAGAGGGTGACGAGTTCGATTATAGGGAACCTGGACCCACCCTATTGAGCCGTCTCTGGAAGAGGATCGCCAATCTTCGACGCACCTCAAATTAAGTCAGCCTATATGCGACACGATAATGACATTGTTATAAAACAAAGCCCGTTCATTTTTATCAAATATCTTGTGGCTGTAGAATTCCTCTTCGCCCTCATTCCCCTCTTCGCTGTGTGGCTATTTCGAGTCGATGAGAGCTACGAGACTGTCGCCCTGGCACAGACCCTTTCTTTTAACTGGCTGATCACCATTGTCATGACAAGCCTCCAGGTTTTGGTGCTGTCATTGACCTTCGTGGTCTGGTACTTCCCGACATACCACGTCAATCACAAGGAAGTTATCTACAGCCGTGGTGGACTATATCATGATACTAAGCTTGCTGAGCTGAGTCGTGTTGAAGAGATTTCTATCCGGCAGGGATGGCTGGGCAAGAGACTAGACTATGGCAACTTGCTGCTTGCGAGTTGGAATGGCGGCGATCCGGCAAAGCTCAGAAATGTGCCTGATCCGAGAGGCTACCTAGAGCAGATTAATGAACTTTATCGGCAGGAAGCTGTCAGCTTTGCAGATAGCGAGCAACCGCTTTTCGCATCATCGATGTCGTTGTTCCCCCTCATTGAAGGGGGAGAAAATCAGAACGTCGAATTTAGGCCGAGCCTACTCTGGGATTACCGGCAGCAGAAGGCTAACAAGGAGCTTTACACTCCTGTGATGAAAAACATCGTCGCTTTTCTCAACAGTGGTGGGGGAGTTGTTATTATCGGCGTAGGTGATGAGGGCGAGATCCTTGGAATTGAACCGGATCTTCGCACATTGCAGAAACAAAACTTAGATGGTTTTGAGAATATGCTCAATATGGCTTTCAGAAAAATGATCGGTGATGAGTTCCGGCAGAACGTGAACGTCACATTCCCTGAAATTAATGGCTCTATGATATGCCGGCTAACCGTATCACCAGCATCCGAACCCGCATACCTGCTATGCCAGGGTGATGAACGCTTCTACATAAGGGCGGGAAACGCAAGCCAACCGCTTCCGGTGAGCAAAGCCACTAATTATGTGCGTGCCCATTTCAAGGAAAAAGCTACCTTCATAAATGCTAAGTAAAACTGATGAGCGGCATCAAAGCGGAGAAAGCTACCCGTTGGGAGCTACTGTCTATCCAGATGGCGTAAATTTCAGCATCTTCTCCAAGAATTGTACAAGGATGTCGCTTCTGTTCTTTGCGCACGTCGACGATCCTTCTCCTACCCATATCTTCCGGTTGGATCCTAATCAGAATCGGACTTTCTACTACTGGCACGTATTTGTTTCTGGTGTCCAGCCGGGTCAGATCTATGCCTGGCGAACCCATGGCCCAAATAATCCAAGGAAAGGGCATCGATTCGAC
Organism: Candidatus Zixiibacteriota bacterium; assembly: GCA_035686605.1. Lineage (GTDB taxonomy): Bacteria > Chloroflexota > Anaerolineae > Promineifilales > Promineifilaceae > UBA11865. Next base: position 1,903 of record DASRZI010000373.1, on the reverse strand, counting down.
GGTAATAAAGTTCTTCTTGACCCCTATGGAAAGGCGATCGCCGTTCCTGACAGATATAGTCGAATATCCGCGTTCCAACCCGGGCACAATTCCGCCACGGCGATGAAAAGCGTGGTGGCTGATCTAAGCGCCTATGACTGGGAGGGGGACGTGCCCCTCGGACGACCGTATGCACAGACTGTTATCTATGAACTGCATGTTGGGGGGTTCACCAGGCATCCAAACTCAGGCGTGGAAATGCCGAGAAAGGGTACTTATGTCGGGTTGATTGAGAAGATTCCCTATCTCAAGGATCTTGGCGTTACGGCAGTTGAGCTGCTTCCGGTTTTTCAATTTGATGAGCAAGATGCGCCAGCTGGCTTGACAAACTACTGGGGATATTCTCCGGTTTCATTCTTCGCCCCCCATTGCGGCTACAGCACAGGACGAGATCCGCTTCTGGGTCTTGACGAATTCCGGGATATGGTCAAGGCCTTGCACCATGCAGGCATAGAGATCATCTTGGACGTCGTCTACAATCACACTGCCGAAGGAGACGAAGACGGGCCAACATTGTCCTTCAGAGGGTTGGACAACAGCGTCTACTATATGTTGGAGGACGGCGGATCAAAATTCGCCAATTACAGCGGGACTGGCAATACGCTAAATGCCAGCAACACTGTGGTCCGGCGGTTGATATTGGACAGTCTTTACTTCTGGGTCGAGGAGATGCACGTTGATGGATTTCGCTTCGATCTTGCCTCCATCTTGTATCGAGACGAAAACGGCGAACCACTCGAAAGCCCATCGACTCTCTGGGATATCGAATCGGACCCCCGATTAGCAGGAACTAAACTGATAGCCGAGGCTTGGGATGCAGGCGGCCTTTACCAGGTCGGTAGTTTTATTGGCGACAGGTGGAACGAGTGGAATGGCCGTTTTAGGGACGACATCCGCAGTTTTCTAAAAGGAGACCGCGGGGCTGTCGCCAATCTGCCCGCGCGGCTTCTCGCCAGTCCGGATATTTACTCGCACGAGGAGCGCGAGCCAGAGCAGAGCATAAACTTCGTGACCTGTCATGACGGTTTCACCCTTAATGACCTTGTCTCCTACAACGAGAAACATAACGAGGCCAACAACCAGGGAAATCGTGATGGCCTCGATCATAACCTGAGCTGGAACCATGGAGTCGAAGGGCCCACCGGCGATTCGGTCATAGAGGAGATTCGCAACCGGCAGGTAAAGAACTTCGTGGCCCTAACGCTTATGGCATTAGGGACGCCTATGATATCAATGGGCGATGAGGTTCGGCGGACACAGGACGGCAACAACAACGCCTATTGCCAGGACAACATGATCAGCTGGTTCGACTGGTCCCTGATAGAGAAACATGCTGACATACACAGCTTTGTAAAGCGGATGATCCGCTTGCGGTTGAATCTAGGTGTCTACCGGGAAGATCGACGAATGAGCCTTAACCAGTTTCTTGAGCACGCCCAGATCCTTTGGCACGGTGTAGAACTTAACCGACCAGACTGGGGTGATGATTCAAGGAGCCTAGCTTTCACCGTTCAGCGCGAAGGTACCGGTCGCATTTTCCATGTGCTGCTGAACGCCTTTTGGGAACCGCTTACATTCGAGCTGCCTGGATCACTTCTGGGCGGAAACGGGTGGCGACGGCTTGTAGATACTTCCCTTCCCTCTCCGTCCGATATCTTCGATGGCCACTCCGCTCCTGCGGTGCCGGATTCCACCTATACCGTTCAACCGTACTCGGTGGTCATCCTGGTCACGGGCGGCAGCAGTTAGACCCCCACCCCTTTAATCACAACCTCACCAGTTGGTATTGCTTAACATAAGATGATAAAATCGATTCGTCAACTAGTCGGGTTCAGCAAATGATGATTTGAACACCAGATATAGA
>DASRZI010000372.1:0-15545 GCA_035686605.1 Candidatus Zixiibacteriota bacterium | reverse complement strand
TAACGGATCCATTTAGGGTACTAGAGTTGCTGTTGATGATGCCCCATCAAAAATGTTTTTGGCGGGGTATTTTACTGCCTCTGGAATCTTTCTCGCAGGGGCAAACTTCCCCAGAGCTAAACGATATTGAAACATAGGCCTCCGTCGCAATACTCAATTTCCCTCGTTTATAATTCTCTATAGACCTATGCCATGAACCTGTGGAAGACATTGAATAACGTCGCTTTCTAAGCGGCTGATTATTCAACTGAAACATCTCGGGTGTCAGTGCTCAACTCAAGCTGCCATTCTGAAACGCCTCTTGATATTTCCTGGTTGCTGTCCGGCCAGTCGCTAGAGTGAATCAGTTAATGCTGAAAGAGTCTGTTGTGTGACAATATGGAAGATAGTGAGCACCTAGGAGATTGCTTTTTTGGGCTGTCGAATGTGTTGACTAAGTAGAACACTGTTTTTCCGATGCGACTGGATGTAGTGTTTTTTTTCAAGATCTCCAATGTTTTGATATCCTTAGTCTATGTTCTGATCGGTTTCCAAAACAACCACATCAAACCTGGGGAGGATTATGATGGAGCACCGGAAGGGATAATATTTTGCGGCGTCTGTAGCCATTGGATTGAGGCGATAGCCCGAGAAATTGTCCTACCGGCGTGCAGCGCACTATCTAGTTGCTAAAAAGCTCGAAATAGAAAGTCAGGAGGAATATTGGGCGAAGTCATTGGGAACTATTCTGCAATCTCGTTGCCGTTGAATTAAGGAGGACCACTACAATTCTTAAATCAATGAGACGCATTTTCGGCATCACTAAGAAATACCGGGCCAGGCTGATAGGCTCCCAGATAATGCTGCTGATATCAGCCCTGGCAACAGTCGGTTTCGCAACCCTCACCCAAGGGATGGTCAACCAGGGCATGGCCGAAGGTGACCCGGAAGCGGTATTAGAGATCGGATTTTGGATGTTGATCTTGGCCGTAGTGGCCGGGATCAGCATGGCTATCGCTGCCAGCCAAGCGGTGTTCTTCTCCCAGGGTGCGGGCTATATTATCCGAGCCTACCTCTACGATAAGATCCAGACCTTTTCCTTCGGCAACTACGACAAACATTCTACTGGCCAAATGATGGTGCGACTGAACGCCGATACGCTCAACGTACAAAACGGTATGCTCTATTCTCTCCTCCTCGGCCTATATGCGCCCTTTATGCTGCTGGCAACTGTGGCGCTGACCATCATCAACACACCAGAGCTGCTGTGGGTTTTGCTTGTTGTTATCGCTGTCGTGCTGGTTCTGATGGCACTTCTCATTCCAGCCGTCTTTCGCAATTATCATGCGCGCCAGGCATGATTGGACGACCTGAACCACAAACTGCAGGAAAACGTCACCGGCATCCAAGTGGTTAAGGCTTTCACCCGCGAGGATTATGAGATTGAGCAGTTCAATCAAAGAGCCGAGGCCATGCAAGAGCCAGCTTATGGCGCGGCTTGGAGGGTAGCCTATCTCAACCCTCTTCTGGTCGGGGTCGGACAATTAGCGATCATCATGGGCATTGGCGTGGGTGGCTACCAGGTGCTTACCAATGCCGGGGTGGATGTCGGTCAGGTGACCGCCTTCTCTCAATACCTGTCTCTGACCGTGGCTCCCCTGGCACTGATGGCCATCGTTATACCCATGGTCCTTCGAGGGGATACCTCGGCCGAACGTATCCTGCAGGTCTACGATGATGAACCGGTCATACAGGATGAGGAAGAAGCCCAACCTTTGGAACCAAAAAACGTCAAGGGCCGCATCGTCTTTGATAATGTCAGTTTTGCCTTCCAGCGACCTGATGGCAAGTTTGATCCACCGGCTTTGAAGAACATCAATCTGACCATCGAGCCCGGACAGCAGGTTGGTTTTCTGGGAGCTACCGGCGCCGGGAAAACCGCCTTGGTCAACTTGATCCCGCGCTTTTATGATGTAACCGAAGGCCGCATCACGATCGACGGCGTCGACGTACGCGACATTCCCCAGGATAACCTGCAGCAAATCGTGGGTATCGCCCTTCAGGAAGCGGTGATGTTTAAGGGTGATCTTCGATTCAATCTCAAATTTGCCCAACCAGAGGTGGAGGACCAAGTGATGTTTGGTGCGGCCAAGGCGGCCGACTCTTGGGGCTTTATCAACGGCCTACCACAGAAATGGGAGGCTCCAGTAGCCCGGCGCGGCTACAATTTCTCCGGCGGTCAGCGCCAACGTCTATCAATCAATCGTGCCCTGACCCAGGAACCAAGGATCCTCATCCTGGACGACAGCACCAGCGCGTTGGATGCCTCCACGGAGGGAAGGGTGCAGTCGGAGATTCCGAAATTCACTCACGGCATTACGACCCTATACGTAGCCCAGCGCATCAGCGCCGTCATCGAGCTGGACAATATCGTCCTTCTTCAAAACGGTGAGATTATAGCCAGGGGCAATCACAAAGATCTGATGGAAAGCAGCCCGATGTATCAGGAAATCTATGAATCACAGCTTGGTGGTGGCGTTACGGCTGGGCTGGAATTGCAGGAGGTGGCATCGTGACCGCGACAACAGCAGCAAAAAGAAAAATCGCCAAAAGTAAAGATGGTAAGGCAGAGAAAGCCATTGACAAAAAAGGCACAACCGCTGCGACCCTGAAACGGTTGACCTCCAATATGGCCACTGGTGAAAATACAAGCAAGTTTGTATTAGGCATAATCTTCCGCGTGGTGGCCCTGCTCGCCCTGGTATTACTTCCCTTCATCACCGGTAATGCGATGAATGTCATCAACGATGGCGGCAGCACCGAAGAGCTGCTGCAATGGGTCCTATATGGGGCCATTGGCGGTCTGATCTACCTGGTGTTTAGTTTCTTCTCTGATCGCACCTTCGCAAGCCTGGCCACAAAAGCTCTTTACAAACTGCAAACGGACCTGTTCGAGAATATACAGTCTCTATCAATGGGCTTTTTCTATAGGACGCCGGTTGGCGAGCTCTTGAGCCGGGTGACCAATGATGCAGAAGTTGTAGCCCAATACTATGAACAGGGCGTGGCCCAGCTCATCCGGGCCTTCATGTTCATCATCATGCTCACAGTAGTCATGTTTGCCATAAATGTTAAGCTGACGGTGGTCGCCCTCCTCATCGTACCTGTGATGGTGGCTTCGATGCTGATCATCACCCGGATCGCTACACCGGCGTTCGCCATGATGCAGGAGCATTTGGGAGAGACGAGCGGATTCCAAGAGGAGACGCTAGCCGGGCACAAAGTGATCATCAGCAAGCGACGCCAGACATGGGCCGAGGCAGTCAATGAAGCTAACGCCGCCGGTGTGTTCGACACTGGCAGCAAGGCTTTCTTAACCTCGCTTATGCAGTTTCCGCTTACCCAGACCTTGACCTACGTACAAGTCGTGATGGTATATGTCGTCGGATCCCTGTTGGTCATTGGCGGCGAAACGAGCCTGGGTACTGTGACTGCTTTTGCCGGCTACGTGGCCCTGATGGCCTCTCCCTTATCTCAAATCTCTAATCTGGTCTCCACAGCCCTTAATGCGGTCGCCGGTGGTGAACGTGTTTACGATATCGTCGACGAAAAACCGACGATCTTTGACGCACCTGACGCTGCCGAATACGAGTTTAAAGGTGGGCGCATGGAGTTCAAAGATGTCGATTTCGGTTATGTTCCAGGACGCCTGATCTTGAGGGACAACAACTTCGATGTCGCCCCAGGTGAGGCCATTGGCATCTGTGGCCCGACAGGAGCTGGAAAGAGCACCATCATCAATATCTTGACCCGCTACTACGACCTCGACAGGGGCCAGATTCTCATTGACGGTCAGGACCTGGCCAAGCTAACTCGGAAGAGCCTGCGCAAGCAAATCGGTGCTGTTCTGCAGGAAGCTTTCCTCTTTACCGACACGGTGATGAACAATCTGAAATACGCCAACGCGGATGCGACAGAGAAAGATGTTATCGCGGCTTCAAAAAAGGCCAATGCCCATGATTTCATCATGAATTTACCCCAAGGCTATGACACCATGTTGACTGAACGCGGGGCCAATCTAAGCCAAGGCCAGCGGCAGATGATCACCATCGCCAGGGCCATGGTGGCCGATCCCAAGATCATGATCCTGGATGAGGCTACCAGCAACGTCGACACTCGGAACGAGAAGCTAATCCAGGATGGTTTGCGGAACTTGATGGAAGGAAAAACCAGCTTCTCCATCGCCCATAGGCTGGCAACCATCCGTGATTCGGCTAGGATCATGGTGGTAAACGGAGGCGAGATTGTCGAGATGGCCTCTCACGATGAACTGATGGCCAAGAAGGGGTTTTACTACTCACTGTACATGAGCCAATTCAAGGGTGCTGCTCCGGGTGGTATGGATGCCGTAGCCATGGACTTTGTAAGCACGTAAACAATGGATCCGGTGGCGAGCGTTAGGCACTATTCGAAGCCAGTCACAGCCTAACGCTCACCGCTTGTGAAGTTTATAATACACGATCAAGTGGAATTACTAATCGGATTATTTGCCAGGAGGTCAACATGTCCAAAAAGCATGATCATGGTCATAAGAAGGAATCAAAGTCCAAGAAGATGAATCGGGAGGCCTATGAGAATGAACTGGCCAAGTTGGAGATAGAGCTTGTCAAACTCCAAGGTTGGATCAAACACAAGGGTCTAAAGATCGCCGTTATCTTCGAGGGGCGTGATTCGGCCGGCAAGGGGGGGGCCATAAAACGAATCACCTACCGGCTCAGTCCCCGCGTTGCCCGCGTCGTCGCCTTGGGTACGCCGACCGATAAAGAAAAATCTCAATGGTATTTCCAGCGCTATGTACCCCATTTGCCTTCGGCCGGCGAGATGGTTCTCTTTGACCGCAGTTGGTACAACCGGGCCGGCGTAGAACGAGTGATGGGATTCTGCACCGGGGACCAATACGCTGATTTCATGGCCACTGTGAATGGCTTCGAACTAGCGCTGACCCGCTCGGGTACAACTCTGATCAAGTACTGGCTGGATATAAAAGACGATACGCAGGAAGAACGATTCCAGCAGCGGTTAAGTGATCCCCGTCGACGGTGGAAGCTGAGTCCAATGGATCTAACGGCACGCTCAAGATGGGTGGATTATTCCAGGGCTCGCGATGCCATGCTTTTTAATACCAGCACGCCTCATGCCCCTTGGTACGTCGTCGACTCCAATGTGAAACGACATGCACGCCTCAACATCATCAGCCATTTGCTAAGCGTGATTCCCTACGAAGATTTGACGCCCGAACAGCTGGAATTGCCTGCGCGTCAGGATGGTGGCGGTTACCGGCATCCCGATTTCTCCGATCTGAAATTCATCCCGACCGTCTATCCATAGTTTCAGTACGTGAGGTGAAGATCGGATTATGAGCACGTCAGTGACAAAAACAACACCCACTCAAGTTAGTCGCCTCGAGAGTTGGGTGCCGGGAATCCAGGCTTTCCGCACTTATCAACGCGCATGGCTGGGCCGCGATGTGATGGCCGGATTAATACTGTGCGCTTTGTTGATTCCACAGGGTATGGCCTACGCGGAATTGGCCGGTCTCCCAGCCATCACGGGACTCTATACAACTATTATCTGCTTGGTGGCCTACGCGGCCTTTGGACCGTCACCATACCTGGTACTCGGACCAGATTCATCACTGGGACCGATGATCGCGGCTATCATTCTACCGATGGCGGCCGGCAACACTGAATACGCCGTTGCCCTAGCCGGAATGTTGGCTTTGATGGTGGGGATTATCGCCCTGGTTGCAGGCATTGGCAGGCTGGGATTTATCTCCGATCTGCTCTCAAAACCAGTACGGGTTGGATATATGGCCGGATTGGCGATCACCATTTTCTTCAGTCAACTGCCAAAATTATTCGGTTTTTCAGTGGATGGTGGGAATATTATCGTCGACATTAGAGAATTTCTGACAAACCTCGACCAGACAAATGTTTGGGCCTTGGGGATTGGCGTGCTTTCTCTGGTCATCGTTTTGGGTCTGCGACGCCGGTCGCCACGTATTCCCGGCATCCTTATTGCCGTTGTCGTCGCTATTGCGATTTCGAGCTTATTCGATTTTGCAGTAAAAGGGGTGGATGTTGTCGGTGTCTTGCTCCAGGGTTTCCCGATGCCATCATTCCCGGCAGTCGATATAGCCGATCTTCCATTGCTTGCAGCTGGAGCTCTAGGAATCACTTTAGTCGCCATTGGCGATACGATCTCTGTTTCGGCCGGTTTTGCTGCCCGGCGAGGTGACGAAGTTGATAGTGACCAGGAGTTAGTAGGGATCGGGGCGGCTAACTTCTTATCCGGCTTCTTCCACGGATTTCCGGTGAGCACCAGCAGTTCCCGAACCGCCGTCGCCGAACAAGCCGGCGCCAAATCCCAGCTTACAGGTCTGTTGGCGGCCGTTTTGGTGCTGTTGATGCTCTTGTTCGTGCCGGGATTGGTGCAAAACCTTCCCGAGTCAGTGCTGGCAGCCGTTATCATCATCGCCGCGTCAACTTTGCTTGATATTCCAGAATTGAGGCATCTGTGGAACCAGCGGAAATCCGAGTTCTATTTGGCTGTTATCAGTCTGCTCGGTGTGGCGTTGATTGGTGTTTTAGAAGGTATAGTCATTGCCGTCATGGTCTCCATTATTCAGCTGTTCATCAGGGCTTGGCGACCTCATTCCGCCGTGTTAGGCAAGACAAAAAGCGTGGCTGGCTACCATGACATTACGCGTTACCCAGAGGCAATTCTGACCCCAGGCATGCTGATGCTGCGATGGGATGCCCCCCTGTTTTTTGCGAACGCCAACCTATTCCGCAGAAGGGTGAGAGAGTTGGTCAAGCAGACGGATCCGACACCCAGATGGATTGTTTTGGCGGCCGAGCCAATCACGGATGTGGACACGACCGCAGCCGATATGTTGGTAGAATTGGATGAAGAGCTCAATGCTGCTGGAATTCACCTGATATTGGCCGAACTAAAGGATCCGGTAAAGGACAAAATAGAACGATACGGCCTTTATGACACGATAGACCGGCGTCACTTCTTCCCGTTGATTGAAGAGGCAGTGGAGGCATTCCACGAAAGTGAAACTGACCAACCAGCTTGAACCGGCTTATACTACAATATCCTTGATGTTTTTGGATTGATTTGTAGAAATCGCGAGACCTTTTTGATTTATTTGATTATATCAGTTTTCTGATATTCAGAGCACTGGCGGTAGAAAGCGATTTCCTCCGTCAATGGAGATAGGTGTTATATGAGAGGACATAGTATTAGTAAGCAGTTTAATTGGAGAATGATGTTGGTGCGCATATTGGTGAATGCCCTGGCGCTCCTAGTCATCACACTATTGCCAGACATTCACTTCGTGGAACCAACCGTCCTGCGAGTACTGTTCGTGGCGATGGTTTTGGGCGTCATAAACGCCTTTGTGAAACCCATCGTACAGTTCCTGACATTGCGTTTCATCTTCATCACTTTTGGCTTTGCGGTTGTGATCATCAACGCCATCATGCTGATTCTCCTGAATGTCATCATTCCAGGCATGTTTGCCGTCGACAGTCTCATTTGGGCTCTTATCGCGGGCGCATTAATGGGGCTTGTGTCCGGTTTCTTTGAAAACCTGCTGGGTTTACAAATACCGATCATGCCAGAAGATTTCGGTCTGCAGCCTGCCTTGGCAGCTGATCCATCCATGGTTTTTCAGACGAAGATGATCAGCGAAGTTTTTGGACTGAATGAAGGGCTCGCGGCCGAGGTTCCATTGGCGGTTGAAGTGACCGAACCAGTGGCTGATCATGACGAATTGCAGGAAGGGGAAGAACGATGAAACGAAGCACGATGGATAAGGCCAGAGAAAACCTGCGCCTGCAGCAAGTGTACAACGTATTCATGCGCTACGGGATGGACGAACTGTTCAATCGTTGGGGCTTTGTCAGCCATTTTCGGCACCGGATGCAGAAATGGGTTTGGCAGCTCCCTGAGGAAGCAGAGCCACTAAGCCAGCCGGTCAAGGTCCGGATGATGCTGGAAGAGTTAGGTCCAACCTATGTAAAGATGGGCCAGATCGCTTCCAGCCAGGCTTCCGTGATTCCTGATGAGTGGGAAGTTGAGCTGGAAAAACTGCAAAGTGATGTCCCCCCATTCCCCAGTGATCAGGTGCGGGAGGTCATTCTTGAGGAATTAGGTGCACCGCCAGAGACATTCTATGCCACATTCCAACCCCAACCTTTCGCAGCGGCTTCGACGGCCCAAGTCCACCAGGCGGTTCTGCACGATGGCCGGCATGTAGTGGTTAAGGTCCAGCGACCCCATATCCAGAATCAGATGAAAGCCGACCTGGGCATCATGCAAAACGCCGCCCGGGTGGCCTCCGCGCGTTCCGAAAGCCTGCGTTCCATCGACCTGGAAGGCATGCTGGAGGAGTTCAGTTCCAGCGTTTTGCGCGAGTTGGATTACACCGGTGAAGCCTACAACGCCTTTCGTCTGGGTGAAAGTATGGCGGAGCTGCCAGGGGTCCACGTTCCAGTCATCTATCCAGAGCTATCCACTTCTCGGGTCTTGACCATGGAGTACATTCGAGGCGTCAAGATAAGTGACGTGGAGAGGTTCGATGAGGAAGGGATTGATCGAGAAGTTCTGGCAAAGAATACGCTGCGTGCCCTGGTGAAGCAGCTTTTGATCGATGGCTTTTTCCATGCCGATCCACACCCGGGCAATATCCTGGTCAACCTGGACACCGGTGACGCAACCTTTATCGACACTGGTATGGTCGGTGAGTTGGAATTGACCCAGCGCATCAACCTCATCCAGCTCCTGGTCGCCATGCAGCAAAAGGACGTAAGTGGTATGGCCCAGGTGATGTACAGTCTCAGCGAGCCGTTCGTCGATCACGTGGACGAAAAAGCCTATTATCGCGACTTCCAACGCACAGTCGGTCGTTATATCGCTTACAGCCAAGGCTCGTCATTTGGCGAATCGGTGAACGTGGCCATGGGCTTACTAAGGGATCACGGATTGCGCCTGGATCCTCAATTGACAATGGCTATCAAGGCCATGATGCAAGGCGAGGCCGTTGCTACAGCCCTCTATCCCGAGGGCGGAATAATGGCCGACGGTGTGGATATGGTAAAGGAGCAGGCCCTGCAAGCGGTTACCGCTGAACGCATCACCGAGGAAGCCACCAAGCAGGCTTCCATGGCTGCCCGGGAGATCTTTAGGCGCTTGCCCACAATTCAAGAGGCAACGGTTAAGTGGCTGGACCAATACCAGAAAGGGCGCTTTGAGGTGAACATAGACACAACGGATCTGGCCAAAGAGGTCGATAAGTTAGGCAGCATTGGCCGGCAGATCGTCATCGGCATCATCCTTGTGGGCATGCTTGTCGGCTCTGCTATTGCCACCAGCGTCCTGGCCTTCTCCGAGACCGATAGCGAATTCTGGGACTTGATCTTCCGAGTTGCCTATTTCGGTTACATCTTCGCCATGTTGATCGCCATCCTTATGGTCGCTAAATTGGTTTGGAATTGGATAAGAGGTAAACCAGCTATCTGATCGACTACCTGACCAATTTCTGTCAATCAGAGCAACTGGCTTGCCACCTTTTCAACAGCAGTGGACGATAATTCGTTCACAGTTCAACCTACACAAGGAAAAGATTTTCATAAACTGTATGCTAATTTCTTACCCGGTACAGATGTTGACCTGTCTAAACAAGAAAGGTAAAGGGCAAGAAAGCGCTCGGGATAGCAGGTAACATCGCTGTTGGCGATTAGGCTGTTGGTTTATCCAGTCGGATGCTCGGATATTTGATAACAATGAAGAGACCCAAACCGGTCCAGATAAATAGTCTGTAGAGGAGAAAATAATGGCCAAGAAGAAAGACAAGAAAAAGTCTAAGAAGAAAGGTAAGAAGAAAGGTAAGAAGTAGTATTGCAGACCTGAGGCATCTGCTGATCCGAAGACCGCGAAAAGTTGTCGTCGCAGCAAAGGCCGATACAGGGTATAAAGTATCCTGGGTTCCAACAGCCTGATTGTTAATGTCATCCGCCACTCATGAGTACGTTTTTAGCCATTCGACAAGGTTATTAGATATCTGGAGAAGAATCCGATGACAGCAAAATCTATAAATCAAGAAACTCCCAAAAACGAGGATAGAACGCTGACCGCCGAAGATCGTTCCTTCTTAAGCCAGGTCGCTGCGACGGATCCATCGCACAGTTCGCACGCGCAGATGTTACTGGCTATCGATGATGGCGTGACGCAAGCTGAAGCAGGCCGCCAGGCCGGGCTGACTTTTGGGCAGGTGCGTTATTGGCTTGCAAAGTTTCGAAAAGACGGAACGTCCATTTTTTCAGATGCGTCGCTGACTCAAGAGCAGCCTGAAGAAGTAGAAACACCAGAAAGTTCAGCATTACAAGAAGATGCACCTGAGGTCACGAAACAGCCTGAAAAGAAACAAAAGAAAGCTAAGAAACAGAAGAAAGTAAAGAAAGAAAAGAAAGCGAAGAAACCTGCGAAGAAGCCCAAGAAGAAAGGATCAAGAAAATCAAAGAAAACCAAGGGCAAATCAACCAAGAAAGGCGATAAGAAGCGCAAGAAATAGGAATATATGGTTTTGGATCCTTACCTGCATGTCAGATTACCAGCTAAATTTAAGCAGAGTCAGACGGAACAACTTCTGGCCGAAAAATACGCCTTTACACTGGAGCCACCTATATCTGAAACATGGGTGTTCTACGACACCTTTGATTGGGGCTTATGCAACCAATCGCTAGTTCTACGGAAAGCTGGACAAGAGCTAATTCTGGATCGTTTGTCCGGCGTCGAATCGTTGAGTGTCTTTGCAGGCTCACTATCTCCTGAATTCGCCTGGGACTTGCCCGAGAGCCAATTGAGAAAGCGCATCGAGCCCATCATAAAGATGCGGGCTCTGCTGCCGCTTGCTTCAATACAGGTAGCGTCAAACGACTATCGCATTTTAAACAAGGCTGAAAAGACAGTCGCGCGTCTGGTCGCTACTGAACTGCAAACGCTGGACAGCGATAGAGAATCTATCCTGTCAACCTATTTGAGCTTGCATCCAGTACGTGGCTATCCTAACTATTCGCGAAAGTTGGCAAAACTTCTTGGCAAAGCAGGTCAAAAGGTATCCTTGATCGAAGATCTTTACCTGGGTGCACTAGAGAAAACCGGAAAAGTACCGTGCAGCTACTCTGGAAAGCTCAACGTACAGCTTAAACCTAAAAAGCGGTCCGATGTATCCGCAAAAGTAATTCTGCGCCGTCTATTCGAGATCATGCTGGCTAATGAGCCGGGCATATTGGCAGATATCGACACTGAGTTTCTCCATGATTACCGGATTGCTATTCGCCGGACCCGGTCTGCGTTGAGTCAGATCAGGAACGTCTTTCCCGATGAAGACACCGAACATTTCAAGAATTCGTTTAGATTCCTGGGTCAGCGTACGAACAAGCTGCGCGACCTTGATGTCTACCTCCTGTCCGAGGACGAATTCGAAGCCAGGCTCCCGGCAACGATGCGTGATGATATACTGCCCTTGTTTGATTATCTGAGGGTTCTTCGAGAAGGGGAACTGGCGATGGTCGCCGACAGCCTGTCGTCGAGCGATTATGCACAGGCTCTTGGGGAATGGGAGGCCTTCTTGAATGAATCCGTCCCGAAGAAACCGGTCGCGGCTAACGCGGCCGTCCCCATCGTCGAGCTTGCCCAAAAGAGGATTTACAAGCGATATCGAAGAGTGATCGAATATGGCAACCTCATCCTAACGCATACACAAGACGAGCTGCTTCACGCCTTGAGAATCGAATGCAAGAAGCTGCGTTACTTGATGGAGTTTTTCGCCAGCCTCTTTCCGGAAGAGAAGATGATCAGGATGGTTAACCAGCTCAAGAAGCTGCAGGATAACCTGGGAGAATTCAACGATCTGTCGGTCCAGCAGGAATACTTATTGGGAATGGCTGAAGAACTCCCGATTAACGAATCCCGGTCAAGAAGGACCTTGGTGGCAACCGGCTACCTGGTCGAGAATCTTAGTTACGAACAGAAAGCGGTAAAGGCGGAGTTCGCCGATACCTTCAAGGAATTTGCCTCCCCGACCAACCAGAAAACTTTCCGCCGGCTGTTCGCTACGAGGGGAAAGAAGAGAGGTCGATGACGATCCTGGCCCTCTATAGCAACAAAGGCGGCGTTGGCAAGACTGCCGCAGCCGTCAACCTGGCTTATCTCGCTGCCCAGTCAGGTATGGCTACACTAATATGCGATCTAGACCCACAAGCCTCGACGACTTTTTATTTCCGGGTCAAGCCAAAGCTGAAAGCGAAGGCGCGGGGTCTAGTCAGGGGGCGAAAACCAATCGACCAGAGCATCAAGGGCACCGATTATGAGAACCTCGACTTGCTGCCGGCCGATTTCAGCCACCGCAATTTAGATATTACATTTAGCCGGCAAAGAAGGCGTAAGCGGCGACTAAAACTAATACTTGACCCGCTCAGAGAAGAATATGATCTGATCATTTTGGATACGCCCCCAACTATCAACATCCTGGCTGAAAATATATTTAACGCGGCAGACTATTTGCTCGTTCCTTTGATCCCTACGACTTTATCGATCCGAACCCACATACAATTGCTCTCGTTCCTTAAAGAGAACAAATATGGCTCAGACAGCGTGTATTCATTTTTCTCGTTTGTTGATGGACGAAAGAAAATGCATCGCGAACTGGCAGCATGGGCGAGGGGCAACTTTAAAGGGGTGCTGCACTCCGCCGTCCCTTATCTATCACAGGTCGAACAGATGGGAATCTACCGCGAGCCGGTACCGGCCTTCGCTTCCTCATCCCCGGCTTCCCACGCGTATCAAAATCTTTGGCAGGAAATCTACGGGGAGATTTTCAACCGCAAAAGGTAAGAACCCTTTTTCGCGGCATGCGCCAATACGCCAAGCGGATTCTTGGGAGGTCTGAATATCTTAATCATACCCTCAGAGGTATGTCAAACACCCACGATAATGGCCCCAATCGGCGCAAGTGCAGGCATTAGAACGTCTGCTTCGAACCATTTCGTCTTTCTAGACGGTTCGACCGCGGACAGGTCCGCCCGTTCTCCGTCTTTATTGTTCTGTCCACGCAGCTACCACAGCACCATCTTGTGAAACACTACTGCTCGTCCTGATTTCGAGAGGATAATATGAGTTATACTGCCATCAATCTCGACCAATTAAAGGCACAAATTTCCGATTACTGGTCGCCCAAAATTATTGGTCAGATGAACGACTATCAATTTAAGCTGGCGAAAGCTCTTGGCGAGTTCGTCTGGCACAGTCACGCGGACACAGATGAGGTTTTCATCATTCTAGATGGGGAGCTGATCATTGAAATGCGTGACGGACAAGTAACTCTCAAGAAGGGAGAGATGTTCATCGTTCCGAAAGGAATCGAGCATCGACCTGTTGCCAGTAGTGAATGCCATCTGCTGCTAATAGAACCTGCTGGCACTGTAAATACGGGAAACGCTGGGGGTAAACTAACGGTGGATTCTGACTGGATATAAGCCTGGTCGATATTCTATGACCCTTCCTACGGATAATCTTTCATAACGACTGGCAATTCAACCAAATCCCCTTGTTTGGCTTGAAGGTCTATTGGGCGGCACTATCACCTCAGCAGCCGGGACACGTCACTTTACTTCATCGGGCACTGTTTTTACCAAAAGGCTGTCATCCATGATTTCATGCGTGGTCGATTGAGCAGGTAAACGCTCCAGCGACGGCCAACCATACCAACCGAGACGCACCATTACCGCCTCTCTCTCAACGCCGGACGGAAGCGTAAAGGTGAAACGGTCAACGACGGACTCTCCCGGCTGCCAGCGACTGGTTGGATAGAAGCCACCCAACGGCTGCCGGTCCTGCTGAGCCACTATCAGTCCATCCTGATCGGTGAGATGAACATAGGAAACATAATCGGCGTCTACCTTTGATGTCACGGACCAGACCAATTCGATCTCCAGGTGATCTCCATAAGCTGCCAAACTATAGGAATTCAACCCGATTGGACCAAACAAGCCATCAGCCTTTACCTCACCTACGCTTGACAAGGGTCTAGCTGCTAAAACGACTCTTCGATCGCCATGCCACGCCTCGTCCTCGCTAGCCCAAGAGCGACGCAGCTGCCACTCATACCAGTTACCAGGGTCAGCTGGCGGATACCAGGTTACCAGCCAAATTCGCTTGGCGTCTCGCTGAGCCCGCTCCCAGAGCGCTCGGGCCAGAATATCATCCTCCGGAACATTGACGGGCAAGCCATAAACAGGCGGTAGATTCGCCGCTTCTAAAAAGTGATCCTCCAAAGACAAATCGAGTAAGACGACGATGTCGCCCAGCTGCTGTCTGGTCCTGATCTCCTCGATGATGGATGTCGGTTCGAGGCCTTCGTCCCTCCACCAGCCCAACCGCGACCGGGCCGCACCTGCCCCAATCTGACGCCAATGCTGCACAATCGGTGATGCGGGAACATCATAAACCAACGACGGATTGTGATGGTAACGCAGTGGTTGATCATGCTGAGCGGGATAATCGGCGTCGAGCTGCCGCTCATATAGATTTGGATCGATGCCCACCCCGGCGATCTGAACGGTGATGCCAGCGATTAGAAGGACAAAGACGGCCGCGCGCCATGACCAACTGCCTTTTTCCGCCCGCTCCAATCCTGGGAGCGTCACCAACAGCAGCATTGGTACGTTGGGTAAAAGAAAGCGAGGACCCCAGCCATAGCCACCCCACCACTCCCACCACATGCCAAACACGGCTATGTGAAATAAGACGATTATCAGTATCGCCCAGCTCAATCGGCGCTGCCGGCGATGAAATATCGGCCAACTGAAGAAAGCAAGTATGACCGGTGGACTGTACCAGAGGAGTCCCCGGGCCGGACTAATGGTTAAACCCAATGCCCCCCACCACAGCAGCGTCCTAAAACCTTCGCTGTTCGGTGATAAACGGTATCCGGTTTCCCAGATTGATCCGAAACAAGCGTAGTTGAAAATGATCAGAAAAGTAGCCACAACCAATAGAGGAATGACGTAGAAGATCAGCTGCCTGAGTACAGAACGCCACGAGTTTTCGGGTAAAAACCACAGCAATATCAGCAGTGCAACTATAACTGCCAGGGCGAAGTAGACGGGATTCGTTCCGCAGGCCAGTCCTAAACCCGCTCCAACACCTGACGCCGCCCATGGACCGCCCCCCCGGATCAAACGGAACAATGCCCAAACAGTTAGCAACAGCCCTAGCGCAGCGAGTATTTCTCCAAAAACAGTCTGGGCATAGGGGAGCATCATCGTGCCGGCGACCAGCAGTAATACGGCTGCAGTGCTTGCCAATCGACTATAATGTAGCTCACGTCCGATCCGGTGAAGAATCAAGACAATTGCGGAAGCCAATAGGGGACCTAGCCATAAAACAGTGCGGCTAATCGAGAGAAATGGCACTATCCGGCCCAAGAGTACCGC